>NZ_JBINJE010000020.1:0-80132 GCF_043951955.1 Halalkalibaculum sp. DA384
GAACCAAAAAAGCCGCTGGGGAATGGTAGATGTTCCCCTTACCAGCTCGTTCCCGGCCGGTTGCTTTCAAGCGCCGGCCGCCTCTCCCCTTTTGCGTGCCGCCATTCCCCAGACCCCGAGGGTGCTTGCTACCATATTGTCAACAATCCAATACTAGTAACCGAGAACAAATAACTAACCCGCGCCGCCGCTGCGCTTGTCCCGGGCGGCTCATAAATCCAAGGCCGGAAGGCGGCTGGAATTATGAATGAAGAATTAAAAATGATGAATTTCGAAGGGGAGATCGTATTAACGTGTCAAGCAATTATTCCGAAACCGGAAGAAGTTCTGTCTGACGAGGGAGCGAGCTACAAAATATACAACCTGGTCTTTCCCGGCCTTGAATGGGGTGCGGAGGCCGAAGCAGGCGTTTGTGGATGTTGCACCGGTGAGGACTTTGATAGCGGGCAACCGGCGTGACGGACCATCAACATCCACGCCTGCTGAGGCTGCAGCGTTTGCCCCATTCACCGCCTTGATCTTTTGGTTCCTTTTGTATCAAGACATACGAGGGACAACTCTATTGGAGAAAATCGCTGCCTGGCTACCGTATTCGGATCAGAATGTGACCTGCATAATTTATACGCGCGATGGGACGGCCCCCGTCGATGCCAAAGCCTTTCCGGGAAGGGGATTACAGGTCGGCGTCTTCGTTTTCTGCCCATTTGACGGCGTGAACCATCAGTTCGGTGGCGTTCTCGAGGTTTAGCTTGGTTTTGATACGGGCGCGATACGACTCCACGGTCTTTATCGAAAGATGCAGTTTTTCGGCTATTTCGCGGGTACTGTTCCCCTTGCCGGTCAGTTCAAATACCTCCAGCTCGCGGTCGCTCAGCTGATCGATCGGTGACTCGTTCATATCTTTCTGGCCACGAGCCATGCCCATCAGCAGCTTCTCGCTTACTTCGCTGCTCACATATATGCCTCCTTTCATAATCTTTCGAAGGGCTTTGACCAACACCTCTCCGGCCTCCAGCTTCATGACGTATCCCTTGGCCCCCGCGCGAATCACCCGCTCGGCGTAAAGCGTTTCATCGTGGCGGGAGACCACCAAAATCTTCACCTCTTCATCCCGGGCGGTCAGGTGTTTGACGAGCTCCAGGCCACTCATGCCGGGCAACGAGATATCCACGATCATAAGGTCAGGCGACAGCTCCTCGAACTTCTGAATCGCCTCTTCCGCCCGGTCAAACTGGGCCACAACATCAAATTCCAGCTCGTTATCCAGGGTTTGTGCCAGCCCTTTCCGCATCATCGGATGATCATCAACTATGATTACTTTCCGTTTATATCCGTTCGACATGGTGTTAGTCCTGTTTATTGGAGTTTTCAAATTCACTGAGCGGGAACCGGCAGTTCACAACGGTCTGTCCCTCGCTGTTTTCACCGATATTCAGGTATCCTCCCAGCATATTGGCCCGGTATATCATGGTATTGACGCCGATTCCCTTCTCCTTACTGCTGTCTTTGGTATTGGAAAACCCGACCCCGTTGTCCAAAACCCTGAGTTCCAGGTACCGCTTTTCCATCTGAACCTGCACGTTTACAGTGGTGGCATACCCGTGTTTGACCGCGTTGCTGATCGCCTCCTGCACAATCCTGTACAGATGAAGGATCGCGACCTTGTCCTCTACGGCCGGCATGGAGTCGAGGTTCAGGTGGCACTCTATGTTGAAGAGCCGGCGGGCCCGCCGGCAGAGTTGTTTCAGGGCAACCTCCAGCCCCTCTTCTTCAATTTCCATGTGTACCAGTCCATGAGAGAGCGACCGCGCCTGCTGATCGGCCTCCCGAACCATATCGGCAATCTCCTGCACATCCTCGGCCCCGGGCAGTTCATTCGACTTCAGCTTGTTTGCCAGATTCTGGGCGATCAGTCCTATCCCGGTCAGCATCTGGCCCAGCCCGTCATGCAATTCCTGGCCAATTTTCCGGCGTTCCTCTTCGCTGATCTGCAGTATCTCATTCTCGAGCCGGCGCCGGCTGCTGATATCACGCACGATGCCGGTAAATATCGTCTCCCCGTCAACCTTTACCTCGCTTACGGCCAGGCTCATCGGGAAAATATCGCCATTTTTTCGCTTGCCCCTCACCTCCCGGCCGATTCCTATGATTCTCTTCTCCCCGGTCTCCAGGTAGTTTTGCATGTACTGATCGTGCTCTTCGTAATAGGGCGACGGCATCAGTATCTTCACATTTTTGCCGATCACCTCCGCCGCTGAGTATCCAAAAATTTTTTCCGCGGCCTTGTTAAAACTTTCGATGGTTGCCGTCTCATCAATCGTGATAATGCCTTCAACAGCAGTATCCAGGATCGATTGCATCTTTCTCTCGTTTCGGGCAAAATCCCTTTTGGTCTCCACCGCCTCCGTGATATCGCTGGCAGTGCCCAGGATCAGCTCTTCTCCGTCGCCCATCGTCAATATATGGCGCTTGACATCCACCCATATCCGGGATCCATCTTTGTGGCGCCCCCTGAAGGTGGCATCGATGCTTTCTCCCCTCTTTAACCGAATGAGCTCTTCCCGGAATATCGCTTCATTGCGATCCGGGTACAGGAACCACACATGCTGTCCCTCCGCCTCTACGGGCGTGTAGCCAAATACATGCTCTCCCCCCTCATTCCAAAACCGTATGCGCCCCTCGAGATCGATAAGCATGGCCAAACGAGGCAGTGCATTGAGGATACGCCGGCAGTCGCTGCCCCTCATCTTATAGCTGGAACTGTTTTTTCCGTCATCCATAGGCACATGTGTAAGCATCAAATGGTCGTCACCTCTCAATTATATTCAATAAAAGTAATTATTCACACTTCCCCATATAAATAAAAATTTGATGGGCGAATTTCCCCCACAACGGTGCGCTCTTTTCCCCTACTTTTACAATACCGCTTCCTCTCTTCCCTGCCTGCCCTGCCGACCCTTACCATACTTATAGAGAAGCAGATAAAAAGATTTAAACACGGACTACCGGCGTGCAATATATGGAGTTCTCCGTAACATCACACGGTACAAACAAAAGGGGAATACCAGGTGGTAGTATCCTCTATTTTTCACCTCACAAGGAATGAAGTCATGGCTAAAAAAAAAGAAACAGAAATTTTTGACCTCTACGACCTGATGCTCGAGCAGCTTCGCGACCTGTATGACGGCGAGCAGCAACAACTTGAAGCCCTGCCCACCTTTAACAAGAAGGCGTTCTCATTTGAACTGCGCGAGATTATTGAATGGCACGAAGGGGAGACCAAACGACAGCTCGTGCGGCTGGACAGTATCTTCAACATTCTGCAGGAACAGCCGGAGGGAGAACACTGCGACGGCATCAAGGGGCTGATTTCGGAGGCTTACAAACTACATGCACGCTGCCAAAACCCGGAGGTGTGTGATGCCGCCCTGATTACAGCCATCCAGCATATCAACCATTACGAAATTGCCGGGTACGGCACGGCGATAGCTTATGCCAAGGCGCTGGAACGACATGAGGTGGCCGAACTCCTGCTGAAATCATTAGGTGAGGAACGGCAGGCCGATTATGGGCTGAGTGACCTTGCCGAGGGCCAGATCAACCCGGATGCCAAATGGAGCTCACTTATCAAAAAGATCGAAAGCCGGGAGCAGCAGAAAGAACGACCCGCATAGCATGGCTGGTCTGTAGATTGTTGATCATTACGTTGGTACTGTTCCACGGGACATACCCATAAACGATCTGTCCGGTTCCGCCTTCATGTGAGGGGAGTGACAGATCAACTTTTTTTCAATACCTTATAGCCTGGATTTCTCACCAAGAAATTTGTTTTTCAGCAAGGCGAAGGGCAAATGGCCGCACAGACGTACGTTGGTACGTTGAGCAGGTGATTTGTCCTTCAACGCAGCTGAAAGGCCCATTTCGCAGCCTGTTACAGACTGTAATGATAATTTGGCAGTAAAAAATAGTATAAGTTATGGTCATCCATGAAGTTACATGATATTTATCCAACATACTCGTGAGAAATCCGGGATAGAGGCCTTTGCAAAACATTCAAAGCACCGTTCGGAGGGAGTTCTACACCCGCTTTATGTGCTAAAGAAGGTCGGTGGTACAACTACCTCCCAACAAAGGATCAGGTTCTGCAAAGCTTCAATACCTTATATGCCAAAACAGATACTCGCAAATCATTTAAGAAGAGATTCTGTCATGCTTGCAGATATTGACACTATTTTTTTTCCGACCGATTTTTCCGAGAATGCAAACCAGGCCCTGCCGTTTGCCGCTGAGCTGGCACTCAAGACAGAGGCCCGGCTATCCCTTTTGTATTGCCTGGAAGAACCCTTTGATTTTGCCCCGATGCATGCCCATGACAAGGAGAAACTTACTGAAAAAGTATCGGAACTTTTTGAGCAGCTGGTTGCCGGGCTGAGACGCAATGAACGGTTCAAACAACTCAAAATCGACACCAAGCTGCTGCCTGGTCACCCGGTGGTAAATATCCTCGATGAGGCCCGCAGCAGCGATGCCGGTCTCATCGTCATGGGGACCAAGGGGGCCACCGGATCACGGAAACTGCTTTTCGGCAGTTTTACAACCGAAACGATCCTGCACTCCAATATTCCGGTGCTGGCCATACCTGAAGGCAGCACATTCAACCAGTTTAAGCAGATCGTATTTACGACCGACTTTCACGAAGATGACCTGAACACCCTGAATGAAGTTCTCAGCCTGGCCCGGCTTTTTAAATCAAACCTCAAGGTGGTTCATGTCGCGGTTGACCAGAGCCTGGAGACGGAGATTAAATTCAGGGGGTTCCGGGACTTGGTCAGGGAAACGCACCCGGAAGCCGATTTATCCTTTGACCTGGTCCGGGAGTTCGATTTTTTCAGCGGTATTGCCGATTACCTGGACAAGCATCCGGTTGACCTGCTGGCGATGGTGCGGTATAAAAAGACATTTTGGGAATCGCTGGTCTCCCGCAGCTTCTCCAAGGAGATGGGATTCTATACGAAAGTGCCACTGCTGGTGATGATGGGAGACCACAAGACCAAGTGATTTAAGCTCCACATGCCAAAGAGTAACCTTCAACCTGTTATACGGGACCTTCATTATGCTACAACTTAACCGCATCTTGTTTCCGACCGATTTTTCTGACAATGCCGAAAACGCCCTGTCTTTTGCCCTCGAACTGGCCAGCCAGACCGGGGCTGCAATCACCCTGTTCCACGTCATTGAGGCCCCCTCCTATATCCCGCATGACTCCGGCGGACTCCCCAAAAGCCATTCGCAGAAAGCGCGTACACTCCTAGAAAAAACGGCTGATTCCATCCGCAAATCTGAACGATACAGTGAGCTCCAGGTGGACCTTGTGCTTCAAAACGGGAACGTTGTATCCTCGATCCTCGAGCACGCCAATTCCAAGGATTTTGATCTTGTCGTGATGGGGACCAAGGGCAGATCTAAAATGAACCGCATTCTTTATGGCAGTATCGCCTCTCACGTGATCCTTGAATCGAGCATACCAGTTCTGGCGATTCCCGAGAACAGCACGCAGGCGACCTTTGACCCGATGACTTTTGCCACTGATTTTCGTTCAGGTGACTGGGCGGCCCTCAAGCAAACCATCGAATGGGCCGACACGTTTAACGCAGATTTGAATGTACTGCACGTGGCGGCAGACCGCGACATGCAGACCGAAATCAAATTCCGGGGATTCAGGGACCTAGTCAGGGAAAAGACGGGAAACCGGGACCGCCCCATCCAATTCGACATAGTCATCCAGAAAGAGTTCCTGGCGGGGGTGGCCGACTATCTCACTGATCACCGAATGGGGCTGCTCGTGCTGGTTCGCTACAAGAAGAAAAGGATCGAAGCACTGCTTAAGAAAGATCATACCAAAGAGCTCAGCTATTATACCAAGGTTCCACTCCTTGTGCTGAATGAATGAGGGCTTTGCAAAACCGTTCCGAGGGAGTTGCACTCCCATTTAAAGGTCAATACGGTCGGTAGTACAACCACCTATAGCAGGCTCTGCAAAGATCCCTGAAGATCAGGAGTCTGGAACTGGAAAGTGTTGTGGCACAACGGGGTATTCAACAGCCGTAAAGTCTCTTGGCTCCCGGCGGAGGAGATGCGGCAGCTTAAGCTTGATGATTTCCCCGCTGCCTCCTTTTCCCTACAAACATCGTCCGGGATCTCTTACTGTAACATCGCGCAGATCAGATATTTTTATTCACTGGGAACTCATGCTTTTTAACAAATACTCCTGATATGAAACCACGGTATAAAAACATCAAAATTAAGCTGGACCAATCCTCTATTACCCCGGAGGACCTGGCGGATCTGCAACGATGGGAAGATGAGGGTGGACACCCCGACAACAAGCCGGATGCAATTTCATCATTGGAACTTCCCCTGCCTCTGCACAAAAAAGAGATTTTTGAGGTAATTGACAGCGAAGTCATCATAGAGGATGGGAAGCTCTACCTGAAAGCGGATATCAACATCCTTTCTCATCACTAATTCCGTTACTGGCTGTTTTTTATTAGCTGCAAACACGGGTAGCCCCTTTTGGGTTTACGGGTAATAGATCGGCCGAGGTTTTTTTCTTTTTTCCCTAAAAACAAGGAAAGATGATTAAGCAGCCTTAATATGAAACAGGAGACGATTTTCTCCAACCGAGGTGTCCCTTTTGTCTTGATACAAAAGGGGCGAAAAAAATCAAGGCGGTGAATGGGGCACCCGCTGCCGCCTGTGCAGGCGTGGATGTTGATGGTCCGTCACGCCGGCTGCTCGCTATCAAGGTTCTCACCGGCAGGGCATCCACCCCCGCCTGCTTCGGCCTCCGCGCCCCATTCAAGGCCGGGAAGGGCAGGGTAGCAATTTTTAGCCCATGCCCCTGCACCAAACATCAGAAGTCGATACCGATGGAAAAATAGTGTATCGGTTTTCCCGCGAATCCATCCCGGTAATAGGGCCACCCTACATCATAGCGGAAGGGAAGTCCCAGCAATATGGTTCTGATACCAAATCCCGCGCCGATCAGTATGTCCCCGTCAATGGCGTTGAAGGTACTGGCGCCGGAGGGAGGCGTGCCGGTTCCCAGCTGCCCGTCACCGGTCAAATAATACTGAACCTCTTCGGCCACTTTCACGTTAAGATCGGCATCATTCAGCGTAACGCTGTTTGTGTTGCCGGTCAGGTCAAAATATTCCAGCGGAATATCCTTTCCCCAGGCCATACCGGCATCGAGGAAAGCGACCCCGGTCATATTGTACAGCGGGAGAAACGGGATGGGGCCCGGCAGGATGGCGGCAAACAGGGGAAACCTGAACTCGGCATTGATCAGGGAAAACTTGTCGCCATAGAGGGTATTGTATTCATGCCCGCGAAGGGGGAGCGCCGGGAGCGTCAGGAACGTTTCAGCCAGCTTGTCGATGGGAATGGAGTTGCCGGACCAGCGCTGGTTGATCCACCCCAGCATGCCACCCATAAAATAGGTCTGCGAGTCGCCCCCGATCGAAACAGCCCCTGAACCACGTACCGCAAATGAGTATCCATAGCGCAGGTTGAAATACTTGCGATAGTCAGCCATCATCGATACAAACTCCAGCTTTTCGCCGATTACGGGGGGACTTCCCGACAGTCCTACTGCGTACCGGTGCCCACCCACCGGCGTAATGAATCCGGGCAGCGTCCGGTCTACCGTGTACGTGGCCTGAGGGTACAGAAAGGTGGTGGCCCTGTTATCTGAAAAGTTGTATCCCAGGATCGTGTAATCCCGGTTGATGGAGAGCGCGCTCATGTTAAAGTCAACCCTGCGGAACTTGTCAATCGGGTATTGGGCCGTTATGCCCCCGCCCATGGAGCGGAACCTGTAAAGCTGTCCGCTGAAGGTCTGATAGTTGGTGGACGAATGAAAGAAGCTGGCCAGCCAGTTGGTTCGCCGTTTGAAGTACCCGTAGGAGAGAAAATAGTCGCTGTTGCGCAGGTCAAACACCAGGTTGCTGCCAAAGGTAATTTGATGATCTCCCAGGAGATCGCTGAATACCACCTGTACCAGCCCGTACGTCCCGTAATAGGTGGAAAAAGAGCCGCCGGCATAGGTGTAGTCGGTGGTAAACTGCAGGCGATACGCTTTTGGTTGATATCGCCCGTCATCGGTTATGCTGTTTGGAGGAGAAAACCGCTGGGCATCGAGGTATTTATTGGCGAATGCCGTATCCTGCTCCACTTCGGGCGAAAATACATAATTACGGAAATCAATTGTATCATCCCCTGTGGTATCGGCGGGGGCCTGCTCCGGTTGTGGTTCCGCTTCCGGCACCGGCTGCTCAGCTTCGGGAACATCCACAGATTCTGCCGGCAGCAACGGATCATCACTGACCGTCTCGGCACGGGCGACCGGGGCACCGAACATCTGGCGGACATACAGCGTGGCCGGGACCCGTTCAATTTCCGATTCTCGTTGTCGACGCAGGGCCCACTCATTCGGCGTTAGCTCGCGTTCCTGCATACGCTGGAAGGGAGAGGTGATCAAAAAGATATCCAGCGTACCTTCATCCACCGAGTTCACCGCCAGCCGGCTGCCGTCGGCACTTATTGATATCTGCATGACACCCGACTGCAGGTTGGTCAGCGGAGCCGTCGTTCGGTCATCCAGGTTCATCCGGTAGATATTCGGAATCCCGTTCTGATCCGATATAAAGACCAGCCGTCCGTCCCGCGTGGTTATCGGTTGCCGTTCCGACCACTGCGGTGTTTTGGTCAGCCTGACCGCCCTCGACGCTCCCAGTTCCACGCGGTAGATATCGGTAGAATAGAGGTCGTTGCTCAGCAACAGGCGGTAATTTTCCTTAAAACTGTTGAGCTCCACATTGTCGCCGCGGGCCGAGACAAAATACACCGACCGGGAATCGCTGCTCCAGGCGGGTTCCATGTCGGATATCACATCGTTGGTCAGATTCATAAACTCGCGGGTTTGCAGGTTGTAGATAAAGATATCCTGGTAGGGACCGATATTCCCGTCAAACGCAATTTTCTGTCCGTCCGGCGACCAGGAGACCGAGCCTATCGCATCGAGGCGCGGGAACTTGATCTTCTGTATCTCACCGGTCTCGTAATCCACAATAGCCAGGTCATCCGCCCCCTTCGATTTGGCCGACAAGGTTAATTTTGAACCGTCCGGCGACCAGCTCAGGTTGGGATTCAGGATATTTAACTCCTCGAAATTGATGTTGTCGCTTCCCCTGATCAGCGTTTTCAACTTGTTGCCTGTAATGGCGCTGATAACGACGACATCAAAATAACCCCGGTCATTGGTAATCATGGCGATCTTGTCGCCCTGCGGCGAAATAGCGGGACTCGTATTGTAGGTGTTATCACGGGTCCATTCCGTCACATGCGTGGCAAAATTCCGGATATTTTCCCGTTCCGCCACTTCCGGCAGGTAACGCTTGCGGTAGTAATCTTTCCACCGGTCATTAAGCTGCTCTATGGAGAGTCCCAGTGCCTGCTCGAATCCGACCTCCACGCTGCGCCGGGTCTTGATGATCTGGAGGATCTCCCCGATTTTTGCCCGCCCGTATTCCTCCACGATAAAATTCCAGAGCGACTGTCCCCCGCGGTAGGCAAAATAGCCCCCCAGCTGCGGCAGGTCCGGCAGGTAGTCGTTGATGACAGCGTCCCGGATCCACATATCCGTGTTGGTATCCCAGCCGTTCGACACATATTCCGCCAGCCCTTCATCAAACCAGTTGGGAAAGATAAGCTGCACATTATTGCTGATGATTGACTGAATGCTGCCACCGTAAAACATGTCGTTGAATACGGCGTGCAGCAGTTCATGGTGCAGGGTGCTGCGAAATTCGGTGTAGTTGCCGCTGAACGGCATCGTGATCCGGTTTTTGTACAGATCCGTAACCCCGCCGATGCCCTGCGCATCTATAGGCAGGTTCACGACGTTTGTCTGGGAAAAATCGTTGTGGGAATCATAGATAATAACCCGGATCCGGTTCGCGATTTCGTGGTTGAAATCCTCATTAAGCTGCTTCAGTGAGGATTCGAGCGTACGCACCGTAAAGTCGGCCAGTTCATAGTTGAGGGGATCGTAATAATGCACGTCAAAATGATCGGACTGAATATATCGCCAGTCGAAGCTGTTGTACTGTACCCTGTTTTTGCCAAACCCAAAATATTGGGCATCTGCGGTTTCTGTCGCAAGAAGGAGCATACATGCGATCCACAGGAGCCGCTTCGCTTGTTGAAAATAGTATTTGTTAAATTTCAAGGGGGGACCTCTCGTATGTCGTTGTTTCGTCAGTATATCCTTTTCGCCAGGCACACATCCTGTGTGTTGTTCCCTTTGATCCGGTAATGTCCCGCTTGTGTTCAAAAGGAGCAGCACGATTCCCGTATTTATAAGACCGGGTTTCCAGTCTGTTTCTTACGCTCAAATCGTGGAATTATTGCAGGATCCTGAATTATTTTATGAGGACCTTGAAGAACCGTTGTTTTGCCCGATTCCGGCATGTTCGCCCATTTCAATCTCTCCGGGATATCGCTTCATCACATAAAACCGATGCCAGCTCCAATGAGACGGCATCATCCGTTAGCCCTCTCTTGAGAGGGCCTTCGCAAAACCCTCAACTCCTCGTTCTGAGGGGGGATATCCCCCCCCACCAAGGTCGGTGATACAACTACCTCTCAACAAAATAGCAAGTTTTTCAACAGTCCCTCCTGGGAGATTCTGCTTTATTTTTTGAGTTCTTTCCTGAGCGCTTCAAATCCTTTTTTAGTATCCTTCCACAGCTTTTCCGCATCTTTTCGGAGATCGCTGAATGCCGCTTCTCCCACCTCCTCGAGGCGATGCATCTTCTCCCGGAGCTGATCCCGGCTGGTTTTGAGCGCTTCCATCCTTTTGGCAAAACCCGCCTTCATTTTTTCCACCTGCTTTTCGCTCTTATCCTCCAACTCTTCGAGCTCTGTATCCCATTTTTTGAGCTGCGCTGAGAGTTTTTCGATATACTCATCACGTTTGGATCGTTTAGTCATTTTTTTGGCCTTTGTCATGGATTTCTCATTCTCTTCTGTTGGTTCCATAGCTTTCTCCTTTTTATTGTAGTGGTCTTAGTAAACCGCTGTTTCACCCGATTTCTGTATTTTCAACGCCCACTCAGACGGAATGTTTCTCCAGGCTGCTGTCCCAAAGCTGACGAATATCTTTGGGCAGTGTAGCGTAGACATCTTGCAGCTCTCCCTCGCTCACATGGTCGTATAACACCAGCAGTACCGCTTTGAAGGCGGTCGAAGAATCAAAATCAACCGCCGGGCCCACTGCCATATCGATCCGTGTTTCCAGCTCGCTGCGATTAAATTTTTCCGGCTTGTTGCCAAGCTGATATCCTTCTAAAAACAGCCCGCGAATAAGCATCGGAAATTGGGCAGACAGCTGGAAAACTTCTGCCGGGGGCACCCGGTCCCGCAGACCCTGGAGTACGCCCCGCAGTGCATTCCACGCCCAATCTTTGCGATCCCCGGTCTTCAGGTATGCTGACACCTCGTCGATCCACCGCTCAACCTCGTTTACATATTTTACCAGGTTGACTTCTTTCTTGACTGCCCGCTGCTGCCGGTTGCCGGAGGCTGGGTTACCCTCATTGTTTGCGCGCCGTTTCCGCTGCTCACGCTTCTTTTTCGGGAGCTTTTCAAACCAGTGAAGTTCTTCCTTTTCTTTATCCATAATGGCGGGTTTCATATGTTCCACATTTTTAAAAATTCTTCCGCACAGACTGCTTACCATGCGGGATTGTATTGTATATACCTATATTAGCGGGAGGGCAAATACAGGTATTCCCACACTTTCTTGAAGGAGCTTCCACTACACTGCTGCCAAATCGATTCCATGTGTTTACCGCTATAACAGTAAATACCAGATCGCAGTCATTGTCTTGTGCTCCAATTGACCTGCGGTTGATTTTACACCAGGATCCGGCACTGTAGTTGAACTAACTATGCACGCAACTCCGGTAACACACGATACGATCCATCTGCCACTTCAACCTTTTCAAAGCCGGACATACCATCCCATTCCCCCCTGTACCGAATCCATTTTCCGGGTCGGCCATTGGAAATTCAACAGAGAAGATATCCCGCACCGCTGTTTGCCCTTGTCCCCGACCTGAAGAGGTCTAACATTTCCGGTCAACGAGGGGCCGCCAAAGCTGCTCTTGCTGTAGCTGATTGTATTGGCATCTCCCGGGTCGATATCCGGACAAGAGAGTGGTGGCTTTATGATTTTGTGTCAAGATTAATTTTTTAGAACCGTATCTTTTCACCAGGTGAGGGGTAACATTGCGCCTTTATTACGCATTACAGGGAACCTGCTACCCATGGCGCAAGACTATATGGATGTTCCGCTCACGTTCCAACTCCTCAGTTGCCCCCCGGCCGCACGACCTCATAGTCAAACGTACCGTAGAACGTTCGTCCAAACATGTCGGTGACCCGGATCTGAACAGTATGCTTTCCTGTGGGGAGGTTATTCGGCACGCCAACACTCCACAGATGTGTGGATGTTACCGGATTCGAAGGGCGTTTTCCCGCAAGCAGAGATTCCGAAGTATCCCATTTTTCCCGGAGCTGTGCCACATACGGATCGCTTTCCTCAACCTTGCCCATAGGTCGCCACCCGCTGTTCGCAACGTTGTACTCTACCCTGGTCTTCTCTGAACCCATAAAATAATTCACAAAAATCTCAGCGCCGTGCCAGCTGTCCTGGGGAACTACTTTGGGACCCCAGATACTCATGCGGTACGACTCCTCATAACCCGCCGCCCGGTAATCCAGTGTAAACTCGTTGCCGGTAAAATTAATGATGGCATAGCCGTTGGGGGTGCCGTCGCGCATCAAGGTGGGAGGAATACCGCGCTCATCCGGCACGCCCGACCACCAGTCGCCGGAGGTCGTACCCACATTGTAGTGAATATGGGGATTTTCCCGGTGCCAGCCTCTATCCTCCCCATAAAACGCAAATTGCTGAATATGCGTGTGGGCCGACAGCGACAGGGTATGCGGGTAATCCTTCAGCAGGTCAAAAAGCCGGCTCCTGTCTTCAATACGGAACGTGCGACGACCTTCCGGCACGATGAGAGGGATATGAAACGCCAGCACCACCAGCTTGTCTTTGGATACGTGTTTCAGGTCATTTTCTAAAAATGTGAGCTGTTCGTCGGTAAATCCACCGATATAGCCCGATTTGCCGTCGCTGCGCGGGTACACTACATCATCCAGCACGATAAAATGGACCTGACCGTGGTTGAAAGAATAGGTAGCGGGACCAAAAACGCGCTCGAACGTCTCGTCGGCGAACCGGTCGGATTCCGCATCAAAATTCATGTCATGGTTGCCGTATACATGGAACCAGGGAATGCCCGCCCGGGCCACCGACTGGATGTAGGGGGCAAACAGGTCGAGATCGTCACCCACGATATCGCCGAGGGTAATTCCCATATCGTAGCCTTCAATCCCCGCTACTTCAGAGACGATGTCGCGGTCAAAATACTCGACCTGCTGCTCGGTATACGGCTGGGGATCCCCAAACACCAGCATCCTGAACTGCTGCTTTTTTTCGGTCTTTATCAACGGGAAATCAACCGATTCCGGCAGCGGTCCCGTCGGCTCCACACCGGCGTATTCCAGCTCCGGCGATCCCGCGGGCTTGTGGATATAATAAAACTGTGGCAGGTTTTGATCATCTGTCGGCAGCTTGTAGCCCGAGGGTTTAATCACGAAAAGGATATCGTCGTCATCCACCGGCAACGTGTAGCGCCCCCGGTCATCCGTGAGTACCACATCCCGGCCGTTGGAGACAGCCACAGAAGCTACTCCGCTCTCCCCCCTCTCTTTTTGCCCATTCCCGTTGGTATCTTCAAAGACCGTGCCTTTGGCCGTTTGCTGGGCCAGGGCGCCCGTTACCGTCAGTAGGAAGAATACAATAAGAGTTCCCGCGTGTTTCATATCAATAACGCTATTAATTCTAAAGTACTTAAAGGAAACAATTATACCTCTGGTATATCAAGGGTAAAGAAAATTAAAGTTAAATTTTCTTTACCTTTGGTTCTTCAAATTTTTAACACAACAACCAATATATCATATCGTGAAGGTAATACCCGCCATTGACCTGCTGAACGGCCAGGTTGTACGACTCCACAAAGGAGATTATGACCAAGCTACCATTTACAATGACAATCCGCTGGATGAGGCTCAAAAGTTCAAAAAAGCGGGGTTTTCTCATATTCATGTCGTAGACCTGAATGGAGCCCGGCAGGGCGAATTTGTCAATCTGAAACAGATCTCCTCCATCATTGAAAATACCGGGTTGTCCGTACAGACCGGCGGAGGCATCCGAAGTTATGAAGATGCTGACATGTTGTTAAAAAGGGGGATCGACCGCGTTATCTGCAGCTCCATGGCGGTGCGAAAACCGGCGGACTGGCTCAAGCTCATCGGGGAACGGGCGGAACGAGCGATCCTGGGCATGGACCTGAAAGAAGGAAAAGTGGCGTATGCCGGCTGGGAAGAGACCTCCGACGACTCGCTCAACGACTTTTTGAAACCCATGATCAAGCACGGTCTCAGGCATGTACTCACCACAGACATCAGCCGGGACGGAACCCTTGAAGGCCCCAACATCGACCTATACCGATCCCTGATGCAGCAGTTCCCCGATCTTGATTTTATCGCTTCAGGCGGCGTGGGCAGCTACTCCGACCTGCTTGAATTGCAGAAAACCGGTATTGGATCTGTTGTGGTGGGTCGTGCGTATTACGATGGTAAAATTTCGCTGGAGCAGCTGGCCGATTTTGCTTAAAATCTGACCCAAATTCATTTATTCCGATTTTCCGGTGCTACAGGGGGCTTTCCCCCGATTTATTGAAAACCTTATCCGCTGAACGCGTACACGTACTACCGCCCGAAATCGTCCTGTACACGGACGATGTCATCTTCATCGGAGGGGTTTTGGGCATCGGTGTGTTGCCAAATTTCAGCGAGTACGCCCCAGTTTTTCAGCCCGACCAACCGGTGACGCTCTCCCTGCTTCAGCTTTACAAGATCCCCGGTATCAAACGTCTCAACCGGTCCCTGCTTGTCGGTATCGCTCCTCATCACACCGACGGGTCCCTCAATCACTTTCCAGATTTCTGCCCGCCGATGATGGTATTGCCAGGAAAGCCGCTTTTCCGGCTCCACAATCAAAATTTTGGGACTCAATTTTCCTGCAATCTTGAGTTCATCCACCGGCACGTCCTCAAAATAGGTATCGGCGAATTGCGGAGCCTCTGACTCTTTAATTACAAAAAATCCCCCCCAGGGGCGCTCCCGGTCCTGGTCAATGATGGTAAAACCCTGCTCCTGAATTTTCTGCTTGGTATCTTCAAAGATCTGTGGCCTGGCGTCTTCAGAACCCATTCAAATCGTTTTGAATCGTATCATTACAAGTATTTTTTTCGAACGAGCGAACTTAATAAAGAAAGCGTATCTAAACCATTTTAATTTTTCGAGGTTATCCAATGTCGCCCGCTGAAAATTGTCTGACCAAGGATATTACCCGGACGACCGTGCCCTCTCCAGGTATTCCTGCAGGCTGTACTCCTGTGGGGATTCCACGTCGCTTTGGGAATCGCCGGCTTTAGCTTTTCCCGCATTAGCCAGTTCTTCTTCCAGTTTACTTTCAGTGTGGATCTCTTCTTCTGATGCAAGTAGAGCCGTTCCTTTTGTCCCCGGTTCTTCCGCCCGCTTGTCCCCTTTTGCCGATTCAAGATCACCCGTTTTTGACTGCTGATCATCGGTGGTGGACACTGTTGATTGCTCCTCTTTGAAATCATCCGCTCGGGTATCGACCGGAAGGTCCGAAGCATCTTCCCGTACTCCCTCCACGGCCAGAGATGGAGATCCGGATGTAGTTGAAGCTGATGGATCCGGCGACTTCTCACGCTCGCCCGGTCCCATCCCTTCTCCGTCCCCGGCATCAGGCTCGGGCTCAATATTGCTGCTTTCCCCTCCCGGCGGTGCTGCTGTTTCAAGTTTATCCTCCGGTTCCCGTTTCTCCTGCTTCGTCAGCTTTTTCCAGAGCCTCCTCTCTGCCCGGATCCAAACCGAATCTTCGCCGGCACGTCGTATAAATCCCAGTAACACGCTGACTGCGAAGATGCTGCAAAACATTGTGCCGGCTGTCGCCAACGTAGTGAGCGGAGCCGCTTCCAAATTCCGGTGTACAGCCACTAAAAATTTTGTGGCCCCATTCAGGATCAGCATTATGCTGTCGAAGGCACCTGTTCCGTGAAGGTCGACAAACTCAGCCGGCGACAGCGTGGTATAATCGGGAATCGTGCTTTCCAGATTTTTAAGTTGCGCGGATACCTCGGATATCTGCTCCAACAGGGCTGGAAAGGCACTGAAGCTGTACAACACTCTATCTGCAAATGAGCCCTGCGACCCCAGGGTTAAAAGAGAAGCCAAAACGGCACCACATTTTACAACAAACTCAACAACAGCCAGTACAATTTTACTTACGAATTCCCCGAAAATTTTAAGCGTCATAGCGAAATTTTGTTATTGCCAAGGTACTAGCTCAACAGACGTAGTCCTTCCCCTGAGAACCTGCATGGTGCGGTCCCATTTTTGGGTAGTAAGCCGTTTATTCACAAGAGTGCTGTCTTCAGTACTTGTTACAAATTGACTGGGGTAACAGCAGGGGCTACAACGGTTTAAGAGAAAGGAAAATCAAAAAAGCCCCGGAAAGTCCGGGGCCACAAGGTTGGTTATTTATTATTTTAGTTGTTCTCTTCTCTGACGCAATCACTTACAGGTTCTTTGTGGCAAGGTTCTACTGCGGTTGCGCCACATTCCGGACATTCAACTGGTTTACTCATAACAACCTCCCGTTTTTGTTTTGGATTAGACTATATTTTATTTAACCCTGCAAAAAAATTCCAGTTAAGCGGTTTATTTAAATGTGGTTTAAATAGCTTCATTTTAACCTCCTCCGGTATTCAGATATGTTGACGCAAATGGCTATATTTACCACGAAAAATCTTCCAAAAATTAGGATCATATGCTTGCTAAACGCATTATTCCATGTTTAGACATCAAAGACGGCAGAACGGTTAAAGGAGTCAACTTCGTAGATCTGCGGGATGCTGGCGACCCTGTTGAACTTGCCAGGCGATATGCCGATGAAGGCGCGGATGAACTCGTATTTCTGGATATTACCGCCACCCAGGAAAAGCGAAAAACACTGGTTCAGCTGGTTCGGCGGATCGCCCGTGAAATCGATATCCCCTTTACCGTGGGAGGGGGCATCCGCAAGCTGGATGAGATCGAGGAGATACTGCATGCCGGGGCCGACAAGGTTTCACTGAACAGTGCCATCGTTAAAAATCCGGATCTCATCAACCGGGCATCCGAGCGGTTTGGAGCCCAGTGCATCGTTGCTGCCGTAGACGCCAAACGCAGGGGCGACTCCTGGTCGGTATTTATCAAAGGAGGCACGGAAGATACCGGAAAGGACGCACTGCAATGGATGAAAGAGGTGGAGCAACGGGGTGCGGGAGAAATACTGCTGACCAGCATGGACCGCGACGGAACCAAATCGGGATTTGACGTGGACCTTCTCCGCAAAGTGAATAAAGAGGTGCGTATCCCCGTCATCGCGAGTGGTGGCGCCGGAACCATCCAGCACTGTATAGAGGCCATCCGGGAAGGGGCTGCCGATGCTGTGCTGGCTGCCAGTATCTTTCACTTCCAGGAAATCGATATCAAAGATCTCAAAGCTTCTTTTAACAACGAGGATATTCCCGTGCGGATCGTACCGTAGAATGGAACCTTCCAAACATCACGGGATCCTGCCCTGATGCTGTGGCAACCCCGGTATTAATTCCGCCGTTAATTGTGTACTTTCTCACCGAAATAATTGTAAAACCGACAGCTTAATTTTTTTACTTGCCAGATGGACATCGACAAAATAGATTTTAACAAGGGGGATGGACTCGTTCCCGCAATCATACAGGACGCCGATACCTACCAGGTCCTGATGCTCGGCTATATGAACAAACCCGCACTAAAAAAAACGATTGACCAGAGGCGGGTCACGTTTTACAGCCGCAGCAAAGAACGCCTGTGGACCAAGGGAGAGACGTCCGAAAACTACCTCGACCTGGTTGAGATCCAGGCCGACTGTGACAATGATACGCTGCTGATTTTTACCCATCCCCAGGGACCGACCTGCCACACGGGAAACACCTCCTGTTTCCACGAAAAAGAATTTCGTCCCAAAAAAGAGCGGTATGCGTTCCTGAAAGAGCTTGAAGACCTGATTAAAAACCGTAAAGCCAACCTGCCGGAAGATTCATATACTACCTACCTCTTCAAAAAAGGGATCGACAAAATGGCCCAAAAGGTGGGTGAAGAAGCCGTGGAAACGGTCATCGAAGCAAAAAATGACAAAAAGAAAAAATTTGTCGGAGAAGTGGCCGACCTGTTTTTTCACCTGATGGTCCTGATGGTGGAAAAAGGGATATCACTCAAAAAAGTGGTTAAAAAACTTAAAAAACGCCACAACAAGGGGAACCACAAGCACCTCGGGTGATAGATTTAGTTATTCGGCATTGCCCGGCCATGCTGGTCTATTCTGTCATTTGTAGCTATTTCCTGGTTACAATTTTATAGAGCCAGACAATAAAGAGCATACCGGCAATCGCACCCAGCCAGTCGGCGTAGGGAACGAATGACTCCGGTACAAGGCGCAGCGCGTCGGTGCTTTCCTGAAGGGCAAAAGGAATGGCGAGAATAATACCGATTAAGGCTTCCCCGGTGATAAGTCCGGATGAAAACAGCAGCCCGCGGCGCTCACCCAGTTCTTGTGCTTCTTCAGGATCTTTCCCCTCCCGGGCAGCCCTGTCAGCAATTCTTTTACCGGCATACCAGGCAATCAGTCCCCCGATAAAGATCGGCACCGTCAGCTCCAGTGGCAGATATATTCCCACAGCTACCGCCAGCACCGGGGCCCTGAAATCAGAACCGCGGGCCTCCAGGTATTTATCAAAAAGGATAATCGCTATCGCTATCACACATCCTATAATGATCATGGTCCATTCCAGGTTCTGGGCAAACACGCCCTCCGCCACCGACTGCATCAGGGTGGCCTGGGGGGCACTGAGCATCTCCTCAGGGTTCATTCCCTCCCTTGGGAAAACCCCGCCCATGCCGTAGGCGTTAAATAACAAGCTCAGGATGGGGGCAATCACCAGCGCCGACGCAATAACCCCGACCACCTGCATAATCTGCTGCTTGTAGGGGGTGGCCCCAACCAGTTGTCCCGCTTTCAAATCCTGCATATTATCCCCGGCGATGGCTGCGGCACAGGCGACCATCGCACCAACTACAACCGCTGCGGCAGCAGCAGCCCCGGCCCGCTCGGTGTCGACACCGAATTCCAGTTGTGTTCCCAGCAGTGCCAACAGTATCAAGGCCGTGGCGAGAATTGTTGCAATCGTGACCCCTGAAATCGGGTTGTTGGAGGAGCCTACCAGACCCGCCATATAGCCGGCCACCGAGGAAAACAGGAAACCGGCCACCAGTGAAAACAGGGTTCCAATCGCCATTGTTGTCCAATACAGTCCGCTGCTGACCGGCAGATGGGCCGTATCAATCACTTGCGTAAACACGATAAAAATCGGGACAGCAAGGCCGATTACCCCCCACAGAACATAATTGATCGGGGCATCCTTCTCAGTTCGTGGTATATCGATCCCCTCACCCGCACGGACTTTTTTGACCGCCTCCCAGGATGACTTGATGCCATCCACCAGCGGTTTTGCCAGTGAAACAAGCGCCCAAATGCCACCAACCACCATAGCCCCCACTCCCATATAGCGGATCTTCTGGCTCCAGACTTCCAGCGCGGCGGTATAGCCGGTTGCGCTCCCGGTGACCTGCTTCAGAACTTCCGGATCAGCCAGCGCTGTATAGATCGGAATTCCAAACAGCCAGGAAATAAGTCCGCCGGAAAATACAAGGACTGCAATATTCAGTCCAACGATATATCCCACTCCCAACAAGGCCACAGAGAGCTCGGTTCCCATCCCAAAAACAGACCGACCGGCGGTAACTGAGCCGGAAACAGAACCGGAAAAAAGTTTGAATCCTGTTTGACCCAGTTTATACAATCCACCAAACAAGCCCGCCCATAATATATATTTGATACCCTTGCCGCCCTCGGAACCGGCCTTCAGCACCTCTCCGGTGGCTATCCCCTCCGGAAACTTCAACCCCTGCTCAATGATAAGCGCTCGTCGCAAGGGGATGGTAAAAAGCACTCCCAGTACGCCTCCAAACAGGGCAATGGCCATGGTATCTATAAATGGGAAATCAGTCCAGTACTGCAGTAAAATCAGCGCCGGCAATGTGAAAATCACCCCGGCCGCCAGCGATTCGCCGGCCGAAGCGGCCGTTTGCACAATATTATTTTCCAGGATATTCGACTCCCTGAACAGCCGAAGCACCGCCATAGAGATAACGGCAGCCGGTATCGAGGCTGAAACGGTCATCCCCACCTTCAGCCCCAAATAGGCATTTGCCCCTGCCAGGATAGCCGACAACAGAATCCCCAAAATTACGGCCTTGATTGTTATCTGGGGGAGATCGTCTTCCGGTCGAACATAGGGAGTAAATTTTTCAGGTTGATTGCCCAAAGCTGACCTCCATAATTCTCTACTCTTTGTCTATTGACTTGATTTACTTGTGATGGTAGTCCCGGAAGACCGGGTGCACCCCGTATTTGTGTAATTCATTGTATAACAGCAGGATAATGAACGTTCCTCCGGTACAGCCCAGCTGGCGTTGAGTGAAAGATTCCATAGCTCACCTACCCCGCGCTGGTCGGCCGGGCCCAATGGCCTGTATCCCGGATGAAACCAACTTCCATTAAGGGTAAAAACCCGGGATTGGGTAAAAACAGAGGTTTTGCAAAGATCTCTTGTTAATCTGCTACACTTTTCTTCCGCTCAACCGGATCGACAACCTCATACGGGAGTTTGTCAGTTACGCACCCCTCAGAAGCCGAGGAGACCAGCAGTGCATATTTATACAGGGCCCCGCTGTTTACTTTAAGCGGCGGAGCCTCCCATTTTTCGCGACGCGCCTCCAGCTCCTGCTCCGGGATGTCAATCTGCAGGACCCGCTCCTCAGCATCAATAACAATCGGGTCTCCGTCCTCGAGCAGTGCAATGGGTCCGCCCACCTGGGCTTCAGGAGTTACGTGGCCGATGACAAACCCGTGTGATCCGCCGGAAAAGCGACCATCGGTGATCAGGGCCACCTCCTTACCGAGTCCCGCACCCATGATGGCAGCCGTAATAGACAACATTTCACGCATTCCGGGTCCGCCTTTTGGGCCCTCGTAGCGGATTACAACCACATCGCCCGCCTGCACTTTTCCATTCTGAATCGCTTTCAGGCTCTCTTCTTCAGACTCAAACACCTTTGCAGATCCTTCAAAGCGCAATCCCTCTTTCCCGGTTATTTTCGCCACGGCCCCTTCAGGAGCAAGATTTCCATAGAGCACCTGCAGGTGACCGGTCTCCTTAATCGGATCCGATATCGGTTGAATAATATTTTGTTCCTTCAGCAAACCGGGAACTTCGGCTACATTTTCAGCCAGCGTTTTACCCGTCACCGTAATACAATCTCCGTTCAGGTATCCTTCCTCCAGCAACAGCTTCTGCACGGCCGGCACCCCTCCCACGTTGAAGAGATCCTCCATCACATACTTGCCACTGGGTTTAAGATCAGCAATAAACGGGGTGTCGTTGCTGATCTCCTGGAAATCGTCAATAGTGAAATCCACCTCGGCCGCATGGGCAATAGCCAGCATATGCATGACGGCATTGGTCGATCCCCCCAGCGCCACAATCATCCGTACCGCGTTGGTCAGCGACTCCCTGGTGATGATATCCCGCGGTTTCAGATCCTGCTCCAGCAAGTTCAGGACCGCCTTGCCAGCCCGCCGGCACTCCTCCATTTTTTGCTGATGAGTGGCCGGAATCGATGAACTGAACGGCAGGCTCATTCCCATGGTTTCTATGGCTGAAGCCATCGTATTCGCTGTATACATCCCACCACAAGCTCCCGCTCCGGGACACGCATGCTTGATCACGTTGTTGAGTTCATCCTTGTCAATATTCTCAGAAAGGTATTCGCCATACGATTCAAATGCCGATACAATATTCAGATCCTCCCCTTTCCACTTTCCAGGACGGATCGTTCCCCCGTATACCATGATAGAGGGGCGGTTAAACCGCGCCATCGCCATCACCGAACCCGGCATGTTCTTGTCGCAGCCCACCACCGAAATATTGGCATCGTACCATTGGGCCCGCATAACGGTTTCAATTGAATCTGCGATGATATCGCGGGACTGAAGTGAATATTTCATTCCCTGCGTTCCCATCGAAATTCCATCGCTAACCCCAATACTGTGGAACACAAAGCCAACCAGTCCGGCATCCCAAACACTGTCGCGTATCTGCTCCGCCAGCCCGTTCAGGTGCATGTTGCAGGGATTGCCCTCCCAGCCCGTGCTGGCGATACCCACCTGGGCCTTGTCCATATCTTCGTCGTCAAGACCGGCACCGTAGAGCATGGCGCGTGAGCCAACCTGTGATTCTTCCTGTGTAAGTCGGGAACTGTATTTATTGAGTTTTTCAGCCATAAAATTCAGAATATTCTTTAATAACCAATTTCTGTTAACGCAACCGTCAAGGGTATTAAAATAGTTCTACAATATACAGTGGAAAAGGAAAGTCTAAAGCTATAATAATCGTCAAACTTTACAAGAGAAATTTTTTTGATACTTTTTTTCTTTTTTGCTTGACATCAGAGCAATGGTTACCTATTATTGAAGAGCTTCATTGGAAAGCAAGCAAAAACTACTTTTGGGAAACAAAACAATACATACCGTTGTCGCCAACACCAATGCAAACGCCGTTTCCCGGCCTGCAGATCGTGATTTTTCCATCACCGTGTTGGTAGCGATTTCCCTTGTTGCTTCCCTTTCTATCTCTTTAGCTATATCCGTCTCTCCTGTAGTAGAGCTTATCAATAGTATCGGAACAGCAGGTATTGTTGTAGCCGTACTATCCATTCTACAGGTTCTGATTTCTGGCATTCTAATTCTAAATCTACTAATTAGCTAACCAAAACAGCCAGAGGTTAGAACTTAAATCAAGCTCTTTTTACAAAAGATTTAACTTAAATTCTGACCTCTGGCGGGAAAAGTACATTAACGAGGTCATATGAACCACTTAAAAGCTCAAAAACTCGAACACGGCACCGATGAACAACCAATTGAGGCCTCGGAAACGCACGTAATGAACGGGGCAGAAATTTTGATTAATACGCTGGAAGACCTGGAGGTAGATACTCTTTTTGGGTATCCGGGGGGAGCTGTATTACCGATTTACGATAAACTTTTTGATAGTCATGATATCCGGCATGTTTTAATTCGACACGAACAAGCCGGAACACATGCTGCCGACGGATACGCCCGAGCTACCGGAAAACCAGGCGTAGTCCTGGTTACTTCCGGTCCGGGCGGTACCAATACCGTTACCGGTATTGCCACCGCGGCCATGGACTCCATTCCGCTGGTTGTTTTTACCGGGCAGGTGCCCTCCAGCCTTATTGGCAATGATGCCTTCCAGGAAGCGGATATCGTGGGCATAACCCGCCCGATCACCAAGCATAATTACCTGGTGAAGGATGTGGATGAGCTGGAGCATGTCATTCGAGAGGCCTTTCATGTAGCCACCAGCGGCCGCCCCGGGCCTGTACTGGTCGACCTTCCCAAAGATATGCTGAACACGGATGGTCGCTACAGCGGACTCAAGAAAATTTCGATGCCCAACTACAACCCGGTTACCGAAGGGCACAAATCCCAGATACGAAAAGCAGCGAAGTTGCTGAGCGAGGCGAAAAAGCCGTTGATCTACGCCGGTGGGGGAGCGATCCTCGGCGAAGCATGGGAGGAATTGACCGCCATGGCCGAGCGCCTTAACATCCCGGTGACCACCACCCTTATGGGGCTCGGTGCTTTCCCGGAAAGCAAGAAACAGTCGCTGGGCATGCTGGGCATGCACGGCACGTACTATGCCAACATGGCAACCACTGAGTGTGATGTGCTGCTGGCGGTCGGCGCTCGCTTTGATGACCGCGTAACAGGGCGCCTGGATGGATTTTCTCCCCACTCCCAAAAAATTCATATCGATATTGATCCCTCAAACATCGGAAAGAATGTAGAGGTGGAGGTTCCCATTGTGGGAGACGTCAAAAACGTACTGCCGCAAATTGATGAACTGACCGACGTTCCCGATACCAGCGAGTGGTGGAATACGATCGAAACGTGGAAAAAGGAGCATCCGCTTCGAATCCCCAAATCGGATGAAACGATCTATCCCCAGCACATGGTTGAGGAGATCTCCCGCATTACCAAGGGGGAAGCGATTGTTGTTACGGATGTTGGTCAGCACCAGATGTGGGCTGCACAGCACTACAACTTTAACCACCCGCGCTCCTGGCTCTCTTCGGGAGGACTCGGCACCATGGGGTACGGATTTCCAGCCGCCATGGGTGCTGCCTTTGGCTGTCCCGATCGTCCGGTCGTCTGCATCACCGGAGACGGCGGCTTCCAGATGACCGCCTATGAGCTGGCCACAGCTGTGGAATATGAAGTGCCGCTGAAAATTGCCATCATGAACAATAACTGCCTCGGTATGGTCCGGCAGTGGCAGGAGCTCTTCTTTAACAAGCGCTACAGCCACTCTATCCTCAAGAAGGGAAATCCGGACTTTGTCAAGCTGGCCGAAAGTTATGGGGCCATCGGAATGCGGGCTGTCAACCCCAAAGAGATGACCGAGGTGCTCGAAAAAGCGATGAAGATCAATGATCGGCCCGTGGTTATGGACTTTCAGGTTGAAGAACATGAAAATTGCTACCCGATGGTACCCTCGGGAGCAGCATTGAATGAAATGGTAGAAGGAGAAGAAGAATGATATCTACACAGAACGGGAAGACAGAGACGAAAAACAAGCATACCCTCTCGGTTCTGGTCAACTATAATCTCAACGCTCTTTCCAGAATCATTGGAATTTTCAGCGGAAAAGGGTTTGAGATCGACAGTGTCAGTTTTGGACCGGGAGAGGAATCGGGGCTTGCCCGAATCACCATTACCACGCACGGCGACGAACATATCATTGAGCAGATCACCAAGCAGCTCAACAAGATCATCGACGTGGTAAAGGTCACCGACCTGACGTATGAACACTTCGTGGAACGCGAGCTTGCCCTGGTCAAGGTGGCGGCCACCGCTTCCAGCCGTACCGAGGTGATGCAGGTAGCCCAGGTGTTTCGTGCCAAGGTGATCGACATCAGTCCCGAAAAGCTCTCCATAGAGGTGACGGGCAACCGCGATAAAGTAGACGCCTTCATCGGCATGATGGAACCGTTTGGAATATCGGAAGTGGCCCGAACCGGTACGGTAGCCCTGAAAAGAGAATACAGCGGAACAGTATAGACACTATTAGAAACCAGTATTAACTCAACACATAATTAAAAGCAGGATATATTTTAATGAAAGCGAAGACCTATTATAACGATGATGCCGACCTTCAGTTTCTGGCCGATAAAACTGTAGCCATTATGGGGTATGGAAGCCAGGGACATGCACACGCCCTTAACCTGAAAGAGAGTGGAGTTGACGTGGTCGTCGGGCTTCGGGAAGGCAGTTCCTCAAGGGATAATGCCAAAAAAGCCGGTCTCAAAGTGCTCAACCCCGCCGAAGCCGCCCGGGCAGGCGACATCGTTATGATCCTTATCCCCGACCAGCACCAGGCCGATTTTTATGAGGAAAACGTAAAACCCAATCTCGAGGAAGGCAATGCCCTCGCTTTTGCGCACGGGTTCAACATCCATTTCGGAGCTATTGAACCGGAAGAAAACGTAGATGTTTTCATGATCGCTCCCAAGAGCCCCGGTCACCTGGTTCGTCGCGTGTATGAGCAGGGATCAGGCGTTCCGTGCCTCGTGGCTGTCCACCAGGATTATACCGGGTCGGCCAAAGATACCGCCCTGGCTTATGCCAAGGGACTTGGCGGAACCCACGCCGGTGTTATTGAAACCACTTTTAAAGAAGAGACCGAAACCGACCTTTTTGGGGAACAGGCCGTGCTTTGTGGCGGTACTTCCGAGCTGGTCAAAAAGGGATTTGAAGTACTGGTTGAAGCAGGCTACCAGCCCGAAATTGCCTATTTCGAGTGCCTCCATGAGCTGAAGTTGATTGTTGACCTGATGTACGAAGGAGGCATTGAAGGCATGTATTACTCGGTCAGTGACACCGCTGAATATGGTGGGTTGACCCGCGGCACCGATGTCATTGATGATGAAACCAAGAAGCGCATGGAGAAAATGTTGAAGGACGTGCAGGATGGTTCCTTTGCCGAGGAGTGGATCAAGGAGAACAAGGATGGACTGCCCAACCTTACCAAGCTGCGTTCACAACTCGGTGACCATAAAATTGAGACCGTTGGAAAAGATCTCCGGTCCATGATGGACTGGATCGGCAACAGGGAAACGGAACCGGCTGAATAGTTTTCAAGACAGCTTCAAAACCATTAACAGAATGACAGCAACGAATATCCAAATTTTTGACACCACGCTGCGCGACGGCACCCAGGGAGAAAAAATCGCTTTTTCTGCCGAGGATAAAATACGTATCGCCCACAAGCTTGATGAATTTGGATTCGACTATATCGAAGGGGGATGGCCCGGCTCCAATCCCAAGGACATGGAGTTTTTTGAACTGGCGAAACATCACAGCTTCAACAATGCCAGGATTGTGGCGTTTGGCAGCACGTGCCGCGCGGGAAATGCCGCTGAAGACGATGCCAACCTTTGTGCACTCGTAGGGGCTGACACCCCCGCCGTCTCTCTTTTCGGCAAAAGCTGGTTGCTGCATGTAAAAAAGGCGTTGAAAATTTCTGCACAAGATAACCTCGACATCATCTCTGATTCCGTGGCTTTCCTGAAAAATCACGGGAAAGAGGTTATCTATGATGCCGAACATTTTTTCGACGGATACAAGGACAACCCGGAATATGCCGTCAAAACGCTCAAGGCCGCCGAACAGGCGGGCGCCGATGTGCTGGTGCTCTGCGATACCAACGGGGGAACGCTGACCCACGAGGTTACGCAGATCGTCTCGGAAGTGCGGGCACAGACCGATACCAGGCTGGGAATCCACGCTCACAACGACAGTGAACTGGCGGTGGCCAATACCCTGGCCGCGGTCGCAGCCGGATGTGTACATGTGCAGGGGACCGTCAATGGGTACGGAGAACGATGTGGGAATGCAAACCTTTGCTCAGTCGTGCCCAACTTGCAGCTTAAGCAGGATTACAGCTGCATTCCCCCGGGAAAGATGGACCAGCTCTCTTCCCTTTCGCACTTTGTCAGCGAACTGGCCAATGTGAGCCCGGACATCCGTCAACCCTATGTCGGGCGCAGCGCTTTTGCCCACAAGGGCGGTATTCATGTCAACGCCATTATGAAAAATGAGCAGACATACGAACATGTTGTCCCTGAGAAGGTCGGAAACCGGCGGCGGGTGCTGGTGTCAGACCTCTCCGGAAAGAGTAATGTCTACTACAAATCTGATGAGCTCGGCATTGAACTGGACAAACACGGAGATGACGCTCCTCAAATTGTTCAGAAACTGAAAGAACTTGAAAACCAGGGATACCAGTTTGAAGCCGCCGAAGCCTCGTTCGAACTGCTGGTTAAAAAGATGACGGAACCGTGGGAGGAATATTTTGCTTTAGAAGGGTTTCGCATCATCGTAGAAAAAAATGTCTCGGGCGGGGCCCGTTCAGAGGCCACCATCCGCCTGAAGGTCGGCGACCAGATCGAACATTGTGCTGCCGAAGGCAATGGACCGGTCAATGCCCTGGACGGGGCGATGCGCAAGGCGCTTCACAAGTTTTTCCCTGAAATTGACAATATGCACCTGCAGGATTACAAGGTGCGGGTCCTCAATGAAAAAGATGGCACCGGCGCACGTGTTCGGGTGCTGATCGATTCTGCCGGGAGCGAGGATTCCTGGGGAACTGTCGGTGTATCGGAAAACATCATTGAAGCGAGCTGGCAGGCGCTTTCTGACAGCTTCAGCTATTTTTTGATGAAACAGGGTCAGGAAGTGCTGGACACCCAGGCCAATAAAGCAAGTTGAGGGCAATCAATATTTTTATTCAACTATATCGATACAGCCTTCTGACGGCAATATCACCCAAAAAGAGCGATCAAATAATCACCAAATAACAATCGAGGCATAATCTAAACCATTAAGTTTAAGTCATAGATCACAGAATCATGGAAAACCAAATTCAAATTTTCGACACCACGCTCAGAGATGGAGAACAATCTCCCGGGTTTAGCATGAACCAGGAAGAAAAATTAAAGCTTGCCCTCCAGCTTGAGCGTCTAAAGGCCGATGTTATCGAGGCCGGTTTTCCAATTGCATCCGAAGGTGACTATGAAACCGTCCGCGAGATCGGTAAAAAAATCAAACAGAGCACGGTTGCCGCGCTCTGCCGGACCAAGAAGCAGGATATTGACCGGGCCGCCTCCGCCCTGGAGTTTGCTGAAAAACCCCGTATCCACACCTTTATCGCCACGTCCGACATCCATATGCAGTACAAGCTCAAGAAGTCGCGCGAGGAAGTGCTGGAGTCGGCGGTGGAAGCGGTGGAATACGCCCACGCACTGTGCGACGAAGTGGAGTTTTCAGCAGAGGATGCCTCGCGCAGTGATCCTGAATTTCTCTACGAAATTTTTGAAGCCGTAATCGACGCCGGGGCTGAAGTGATCAACGTGCCCGATACGGTGGGCTACGCCCTTCCCTGGGAATATGGCGAGCTGATTAAAGGCATTAAGGAAAACGTGCCCAATATCGACAGTGCGACCATCAGCGTGCACTGCCACAATGATCTTGGGTTGGCCGTGGCCAACTCGCTGGTCGCCGTGCAGAATGGTGCTCAGCAGATTGAATGTACCATCAACGGAATTGGAGAACGCGCCGGTAACGCCTCACTGGAAGAAATAGTCATGGCAATGGCCACCCGCGAAAACAATATTGGCAAAAAAACCAATATCGTGACCGAAGAGCTCTACCCGGCCAGCCAGCTGCTGACCAAGATCACCGGCAACCCGGTGCAGCCCAACAAGGCTATTGTCGGCGAAAACGCGTTTGCGCACGAGGCGGGCATCCATCAACACGGAGTGTTGAACAACCCGATGACCTACGAAATCATGACCCCCAAATCGGTGGGACTTACCGGCAACCGCATTGTGCTGGGCAAACATTCCGGCCGGTTTGCACTGAACAAAAAACTTGAAGATCTCGGGTACTCCCTGGTAAAAGAAGAGCTCGATCAGATTTATACCAAAGTAACCCGGCTTGCCGACCAGAAAAAGGTCGTGACAGACAGTGACCTGCTCATGCTGGTGGATGAAACACTGAATCACAAAAAAGTTTCCGGCGATACCACCGTTACCCGGGAATGAAGAATTAAACCATCCAGGAATATTAATCATAACTGATAAAACTACAGAGTTCGAATTACCATGGGAATGACTCTTACAGAGAAAATATTAGCGAAACACAGCGGCGCCTCTTCGGTTGAACCCGGAGAAAGTGTCTGGGTTGATGTGGACGTCTTGATGACCCACGACGTGTGCGGGCCGCCCTCCATCTCCATTTTCAGAAACGAATTCGGCGAAGATGCCAGAGTCTGGGATAAAGAGAAGCTTGTTATTATCCCAGACCACTATATCTTTACCAAAGACAAATATGCCAACCGCAATGTCGACATCCTGCGGGCGTTTGCCGCCGACCAGGATCTCCCCTACTACTATGATGTAGGATCGGACGACTATAAAGGAGTTTGTCATATCGCGCTTCCTGAAGAGGGCTTCACCCGTCCGGGTGAGGTTCTGTTCGGGACCGACTCCCACACTTGTACGGCCGGCGCCTTCGGGCAGTTTGCCACGGGAATCGGGAACACCGATGCCGCTTTTATCATGGGCACCGGCAAGCTTTGGGTAAAAGTGCCCGAAACGATGCGGTTCGTATTTGAAGGCAACAAAATGCCGGAGTACCTGATGGCCAAGGATATCATCCTGCAAATTATCGGGGATATCGGCGTGGATGGCGCCACGTACCGAACGATGGAATTCGCCGGCGAAGGTATCAGCGCCATGACGATGGAAGACCGCATGACCATCACCAACATGGTGATTGAAGCCGGCGGTAAAAATGGCGTGGTTGAACCGGATGAAAAAACAGAAGCGTATGTAAAAGAACGCACCGACAAACCGTTTGAACCGGTCTACAGTGATGAAGACGCCAACTACCACAGCGAGTACACCTACCAGCTCGACAAGCTGGTACCGATGGTAGCCAAACCACACAGCCCGGATAACAAGGCCACCGCCGAAGAGCTCGAAGGCACGGAGCTCGACCGCGCCTATATCGGCTCATGTACCGGTGGAAAATTGTCCGATTTCGTGGCTGCCGCTGAAATTATTGACGGACAGGAATTAAAGCTGGAAACCTTTATCGTTCCGGCCACGACTGAGATCAAAGACGGCCTGAAGACGACCAAAGTGAATGGCAGAACGCTGCTGGATATTTTTGAAGAGGCCGGGTGCCACATCGGCAACGCCTCCTGCGCGGCCTGCCTTGGTGGACCTTCTGATACCTTTGGCCGGCTGAACAACGAAGAGCGCTGTATCTCCAGCACCAACCGGAACTACCCGGGCCGCATGGGTTCCAAGCAGGCACAGGTATACCTCGCTTCGCCCTACACTGTGGCTGCCTCGGCCGTCACCGGAAGCATCACCGATCCGCGGGCATTTATCAATTAGTTTCTGTTATTGGCTATTAGTAGGCGATGAGTTGAACTCGGATAGACCAATAACTCATAACTAATCGTACAGAGTTGAAGAACTCAACAATCAAAGACGTAATACGAAATTACTTAAAAGCTAATTCAACCAATTAATGGCAGATTCAGACATAATTAAAGGAAAAGCGTTTGTGCTCGGTAAAAATATCGACACGGACCAGATTATACCGGCGGAACACCTGGTATACAGTCTTGACGATCCTGAAGAACGAAAATTTTACGGGCGCTATGCCCTCTCCGGCGTTCCTGACGCGGAATCCGGGCTTCCCCAGGGAAACATCCCGCTGGTGGAAGAGGACAAGTTTGAAAGTGAGTTTGATATCATCGTAGGTGGACACAACTTCGGTTGTGGTTCCTCCCGCGAACACGCTCCCGCCTCACTTAAAATTGCAGGCATTCAGGCAATTATCGCTCCCACGTTTGCCCGGATATTCTACCGCAACTCGGTCGACGGAGGGTTCGTCGTTCCGTATGAAAGTATTGAAGACCTGAGTTCCAAAGTAGAAACCCACGATGTTCTCGAAATCGACCGCGCCAAGCGAGAAGTGCGCAACCTCACCCAGGACGAAACTTATGAAATTCGTCCGCTGGGCAGTGTTGCTGAAATCGTAAACGCCGGTGGTATTTTTGAATTCGCACGAAAAGAGGGGATGATCGCATGACCGCAACCAAGGAAATCGTTGTACTACCCGGTGACGGTATCGGCCCCGAGGTTACCCAGGAGGGGATTGAAATTTTAAAAGCCGTCTGCAAACGACATGGGTACAAACTAAAAACACGCAGTTTCGACGTCGGCGGGGCCAGCATCGATCGCTATGGGCGCCCCCTGACTAAAGAAACGCTGAAGGCCTGCAAGGAGGTGCCCGCCGTGCTGCTCGGTGCCGTGGGAGGACCACAATGGGACGACGAACCGAAAGACAGGCGACCGGAAGCGGCGCTGCTGGGACTGCGAAAAGAACTTGACCTTTTTGCCAACCTGCGTCCCATCAAAGTCTACAAACCTCTGATAGATGCCTCCACTCTTAAACGGGAGATTGTAGAAGGCGTCGACATCATGATACTGCGTGAACTAACCGGCGGAATTTATTTTGGACGTCCGCGGCTGATTGAGAAAACCGATGACGGAGAACGCGGCGTTGACACGATGGAATATACTACCAGGGATGTCTCCCGCATAGCTCACAAGGCGTTTGAAATGGCTACCCACCGCAAAAAGAAAGTGGCAAATGTGGATAAAGCCAATGTCCTCGACAGCTCAAGGTTGTGGAGAAAAACCGTTATCGAAGCCGCTAAACAATGGCCGGAGATCGAGCTGGAGCATGTCCTGGTCGACAACTGTGCCATGCAGCTGGTCCGCTACCCAAAGCAATTTGACGTAATTCTGACCGGCAACATGTTTGGAGATATTCTCAGTGACGAGGCGGCGATGATCACCGGCTCCATCGGCATGCTGCCCTCCGCCAGTATCGGTGAGGAATACGCCATGTACGAACCGGTTCACGGCTCCGCACCCGATATCGCGGGCCAAAACAAGGCCAATCCACTGGCCACAATCGCCTCGGTGGCTATGCTCTGCCGCCACTCCCTCGATATGGAAGAAGCGGCTCAAGAAATTGAAGCTGCCATACTCTCTACGCTGGATGACGGTTTCCGCACCGGCGATATCTACACGAAATCACCCAAGGAATATTTGGTCAGCACATCCGAGATGGGTAGTGCTATCATGAAACACTTAAATCCTGATTTACAACCAGGCACGTTCTTATGAAACAATCATCAGCCAAAACGTTCGCTAAACAAACGGATACCGACACCAATTCCTCCAAAATTTTGCTTCAACTGCGATCTTCAAGCAGAGTGAATGAGGTGGACCTGGACCATCCGGGATTTGGAGACCTGTTTTCGGATCACATGTTCAGCCTGCAATACGCGGATGGAGAATGGCAGGATGCCCGGATTATCCCGTTTGAAGACCTGAAAGTTTCTCCGGCGATGTCGACTCTTCACTACGGGCAAACCGTATTTGAAGGGATGAAGGCTTTCCGGGGAAAAGATGGCGAAATTCGCTTTTTCCGCATGGATCGGCACCTGGACCGGCTCAACACCTCCTGCGAACGGATGTGCATTCCCCAGGTTGATACCGGTTTGCTAAAAAGGGCCCTCAAAAAACTGGTTTCCATCGACAAGGAATGGGTTCCGGAGAAACATGGTAACGCCCTCTATATCCGTCCCCTTGCATTTGCAACTGATGCCTGCCTGGGCGTGCGACCCGCCGAACACTACCGGCTGTTGATTATGACCTCACCCGTGGGAGCTTATTACAAGGAGGGCTTTGACCCGGTAAGCCTGACTACATCGGATGATTATATTCGGGGTGCCAAGGGTGGAACCGGTTTTATCAAAACAGCCTGCAATTACGGTCCCACCCTGCTGCCGGCCCAAAAAGCAAAACAGAAGGGCTTCACCCAGATTATCTGGCTCGATGCCAAGGAGCACAAATACATTGAGGAAGTGGGCACAATGAATATCTTCTTTAAAATTGACGGTGAGTTGCACACCCCCCCGCTGAACGGCTCCATACTCGGAGGCATTACCCGGGATTCGGTCATCAAGCTGGCGGAACACTGGAATATTCCTGTTCATGAGCGACCTATTACCATCGACGAAATCTTTGAGGCGGATAAAAATAAAACGCTGGAAGAGGTCTTCGGAACGGGTACGGCGGCCGTCATCTCCCCGGTCGGGTCGATCCACCACCAGGGAAATACGCTGGTGACAGATGAAAATGAAATCGGGCCCTTTGCCAAGAAGCTTTTTGATACGATAACCGGCATACAATATTCAACTCACGAGGACATCTATCACTGGATGTCCACTATTAGCTGACCTAATCTACCCGATTGATAGTCGGGTAGATTTCTTTTCTGTCTCACTTGTCGATCTGTTTTACCTGGTGCTGTTTCAGACCAATTAGTTAAATTTCCCGGCACTACGGTGCAGTCGATACAGGGATGGGGCTCCAACTTACTCTGAACAATGCGTACTGTGTTTGGTACATGTTTTAGTATTTTCCTTTCTATGCCCATGGCCATTTATTACTTTCCTGCTGACTTTATTTACAATCCAGAATAACTCGTACTTTCTATGAGAATAACGATTAACAAGCTTGAGGAAGAACTGCACATGGAAGCCCAAAATGAAGAAGGGGGGGCCATAAGGATTGACGGGACCCGCTCGATAGGGGGCATTGAAGGAGGCATGAGTCCGATGCAGCTGCTCCTTGCCGGCATTGGGGGGTGCAGTACGATCGATATTATCGGCATTCTCAAAAAACAGAAACAGGAGCTGAAAGATATCACGGTGGAAATTGACGGAGACCGCCAGAAAACAGGAACCTACTCCGAATTCAAAACTATCCATATGCACTATATTTTGGAGGGTGAACTGGATCCCAAAAAAGTGGAGCGGGCCATAAATCTGTCGATCGATAAATACTGTTCCGTTTCAAAAGCCCTGGAAAAAACATCCGAGATCACTCACAGCTACACGATTCAATAAACATTCTTTTTATGTCAGACTCTACCAAAAAAACCGGCACCAAGGCGATACGCACCCAAACGGAACGAAGTGAGCAGCGGGAGCACTCTACTCCCCTGTTCATGACTTCGAGTTTTATATTTGATTCAGCGGAACACGCTCGGGCCCTGTTTGCCAACGAAATGGAAGGCAACGTCTACAGCCGCTACTCCAATCCCAATACCAATGAGTTTATCGCCAAGATGTGCAACATGGAGGAGGCCGAAAGCGGCATTGCCACCGCTTCGGGCATGGCGGCTGTCTTCTCCAGCCTGGCAGCTCTGCTCGACCAGGATGATCACCTGCTTGCATGTCGCTCCCTGTTTGGCTCGAGTCACCAGATTCTAAACTCAATTTTCCCGCGCTGGGGCATCAGCCACTCCTACGCCGATATCGACAACCCCGATGGATGGGAATCGCTCATTAGGGACAATACACGCGTTCTTTTCCTGGAGACCCCCTCGAATCCGGGGCTCGACCTGATCGACCTGGAGTGGGCCTGCGAGCTGGCCAAACAGCATAACCTGATTACGATTGTAGATAACTGTTTTGCCACGCCTTACCTGCAAAAACCGATGGTCTATGGTGCAGATATTGTCGTGCACTCAGCCACAAAATTCATTGACGGTCAGGGGCGGGCTATTGGGGGCGCTGTCGTCGGCAAATCCCGGTATATCGATGAGATCGAAAACTTTACGCGCCATTCGGGTCCGGCGATGTCTCCGTTTAATGCCTGGTTGTTTTCCAAAAGCCTTGAAACGCTGCCCGCCCGCATGGACCGCCACTGCTCCAATGCTCTTGCCCTGGCCGAATTTCTTGAAGGCCACCAGGATGTGGAGTGGGTAAAATATCCTTTCCTGCCAAGTCATCCGCAGTACGAGCTGGCCAAAAAACAGATGAGCGCCGGTGGCGGGGTTGTTGCCTTTAATATCGAGGGTGGCTATGAGCGAGCTAAAAGCTTCCTTGATAACCTGGAGATGCTGTCACTTTCCGCCAACCTGGGCGATACACGGACTATCGCCACGCACCCGGCATCCACCACGCATTCCAAGCTGACCGATGAGGAACGAGCCGCTGTAAACATCACGCCCGGCCTGGTACGTATCGCAGTGGGTCTGGAAGATATCGAGGATATTATTGAGGATGTAGAAAATGCTCTCAGTATGTAAAGCAGGCACAGGCAACTGTACTCTATTTGCCTGATACAACCTGAGTTCGACATATTTATGTCAACCAGAATGCCTGGTTACCTTGGAATGGCAAAAAAAACAGTCTCTCCTTGAAGGGTGGCCAATAGCGTGACGTGGGTTTAGGCTTTAGCGATTGGGGTGGGAGCTGTACCTCTAAAATAGAGAATACCCCCCCCGCCTTGGGCGATGCTCCCCTGATGGGGAGAATAAAGGCCTGCCCCAAAAAGCAATGTTAAAACTGAAAGTTATATCGAACCCAGGTTAATATAATTAGGACTCTCTTTAAACGCCTGGTAGAGGACTTTAGAAAATCGTTTTCTGGCCCGGTTTTAGCATTTTTCTGGATTCGAGATCCTCATTTATGGACTTATAAACTGCGGTTTTAAAAATGCTCAGGCGTTGGCCTGAATAAAACTCCTGGTTTTAAAACCTTCTTTCATATAACAAACCCATCGAGCAGCTCATTGCCGTCCGATGGGTTTTAAATCTCATACAGGATAATTCGGTCAAGATACGAAATGTATAACCGGGTCTCTCAACTGTTAATCCCAGTCTTCGATCATGTCCACCGTCTTTTCCTTTTCCGCCCACTCATCCGCATCCGGCAGCGGGTCAGTGGTCTCGTTGATCAGGTGATCCATCCATTCTTCAGACAGTTTGTCATTCAGATCAATATAGTGCTCCCATTCCATTGGAAGCTCATCATCTGGATAGATCGCCTCTACGGGACACTCCGGCACACAGGCATCGCAATCGATACATTCAAAAGGATCGATAACCAAAAAGTTGGGGCCCTCACGAAATGCATCGACCGGGCACACCGCCGCGCAGTTGGTGTATTTACAATTAATGCAGGGTTCAGCTACTATATAAGCCATGCTTTGTAATAATTATCTTTTTAAGATTATTTTCTTTCCACATGCAGCATGATATCGTCAGAAACTGCACACAGGTTTACAAATTTATGTTCTGAAAACGAAAAAAACTGATGGGTTAATCTAATCTTCTTTGAGCGTATTTTCCACTTTTAAAGCCTCATCGACTACATCTCTTCCAACAATACGTGCCGTTTCCTCATAGGCTTTTAAAAGCTGATCCGAGCGAAAATACTCAATAACATCGGAATCGATCAACGCATACCATATATTTTTGCGGGACTCAAAATCGGGATGCGCCTTCGCCATCGGCTTGCGCAGGCGCTGCGTAAACTTCAGGAAATGACCATACGCCGGTCCAAACTCCTCTTCAAAACGCTGCCGGAGCCGCACCGCCAGGGCGGGAGCCGCACCGCTGGTGGAAATAGAAATTGTTAACGGTCCCTGCCGTACAATCGATCCAAATGCAAAGTTGGCATGGGGCAAGTCGTCCATCACATTGACGAGGATATCCCGCTCAACCGCCTCGTTGTACACGCGTTCGTTGAGGTTCCCCTCATACTCTGCGACGATCGCCATGAACGCCCCCTCAAGATCGCCCTCCCGGTATTCGCGATCCAACCAGGTAAACTTTTCCTGTTCCGCAAGCTGTTTCATCCTGTCCGTAATATGCGGGCTGATCACCGTCAGGTTTGCGTCACGCTCCAGGAGCTGTTCCACCTTCTCTTCTGCTTCCTCATCTCCGCCGATGAGTACGGTTTTTCGTTCATCAAGCCGGCGCAGATAAATCGGGAACATTTTCATGGGATTATGCGGTGTAAACTGTGATTGCTGTTCATACAAAATACGTCCCCGAGCGGTATATAAAATACTCACCCGGGGATCGCATGTGCCGAAAGAGGTCTTTATTTTTCCACCTTCATCGGTGTAATGCCATCAGGAACCGGTCATACTTTTATTATAGTTCTGGGTCGGAAGATGGATGCCGCACTCAGTCTTCTCCGAACCGTTCCACCGGCCCGCGCGTTCATCTTCTTCCTCTTCGGCATCCACCGGTTGTGTACATGGAATACAGCCGATGCTGGGGTACCCGTCATCGTGGAGCGGATTATAGGGCAGCCCGCGGGTGTTGATATAGCTCCACACCTCGTCGGCGGTCCAGTTGGCCAGCGGGTTGATTTTGATCACTTCATTTTCCGGATCCCATTCCACCACGTTCGTCTGCTTGCGGGTTTCAGACTGGCTGCGGCGTACCCCGGTTACCCAGGCCTTCTTATCTGAAAGGTAGTTACGCAGGGGACGCACCTTTCGAAGGTAGCAGCAGCGGTTGGGGTTCCGGTTCCAGAGCTCTTCGCCGTAGAGCTCGGCCTGCTCATCCAGCGACAGGTCGGTACTCACCCGCGTTATGTCGATGTTGTACCGGGCTTCCAGCCGGTCCCGCAACTCATATGTTTCCTCGAAAAACAGGTGGGTATCCAGGTAAAAAATCGGTATATCGATACCGGTTCGTTGCAACCGGTCGATCAGGAATACTCCCGAAGGGCCGAATCCCGTACCCAATACCATCTCCGTACCAAAGGTTTGAAAACCCCAGGAAAGTATCCGGTCGGGACTGGCCTCTTCGAACTGCTGGTTGAGGTTATCTAGCAGTTCCTGCGTTAAATTCTGTTGTAAAAATGTTATCGGCTCTTTTAAATCCTGCATTGCATTAGTTGTTGGTTATCCTGCAAAATTTGTAAGAATGTGATCTTCCCTGGCAACGCCTGTTTCTCCGGTATCGGCCTGGAACCAGCTCAGCTCTCTGCTTTGGGAAGCCAGTTCGCCCACAACAATTGTGGCTGGGGAAGACAACCCCTCTGCTTCCTCTGCTATAGTTTCCAGCGTGCCCCTGACTACTTTTTGATCGCCGTATGTGGCGTTCTGGATGACAGCCACCGGGGTATCTTCGCTCCGTCCCAGGCGGACCAGTTGTTCGGCGATTTTATGCAAATTTCGCATTCCCATCAGTATAACAAGGGTGTCGGAATTGACCAGGTGGCACCAGTTCTCAAAAGAATCGCTTTTCTTAATTGTGTGGCCAGTGACCACCGTAAATGAACGGGCCACCTTGCGATGGGTCACCGGGATGCCGGCATAGGCCGGGGCGGCCAGGGCCGAACTGATTCCGGGCACCACTTCATATCGAACATTGGCTGCCTTAAGAGCGATGCACTCTTCACCGCCGCGACCAAAAACGAAGGAGTCTCCCCCCTTCAGTCGCGCCACCTTTTTACCTTCACGTGCCTTGGTCACCAGAATATGGTTGATCTGTTTTTGAGAAACTGAGGGTTTACCCGGTCTCTTGCCCACGTAGATATGCTCTGATTCCTCAGAGGTGATGGAAAGCAGTTCCGGGTTGGCCAGGCGGTCGTAGACAATCACATCGGCCTCCTGTAAAATGTTGGAGCCCTTCACCGTGATCAGTTCCGGATCGCCCGGGCCTGCTCCCACCAGATAAACTTTGCCGTACGCCGGGTATTTTTGTTCACTCATAATTAAATCTATTCATGTTATGCGGGAACTTGTTCGGTTTCCTCTATCCCAACCCGGTTCCAGAAATCGCTGAAGGTTTCACCGTTGGACCGGTTTTCTTTGAAGTGCTTCAGCAATGGACGGATTTCGTCGACCAGGTTTTCGCGGTCTACCAAGTCCTTGTACTCCTTATTCAACCGGGTTCCCTCGGGATTCCCGCCGATAAAGATCGTGTATTTGTCGAGGGAACGACCCACGAAGCCGATATCGGCTACATAAGGACGGGAACAACCGTTGGGGCATCCCGTCATGCGTACGGAAAGCTTTTCCTCCTCAAGGCCGAGTTCCTGCAGCACGCTATCCAGCTCCCGGATAATATCGGGAAGCGCGCGTTCAGATTCGGTGATGGCCAATCCACAGGTAGGCAGTGCCGGGCAGGCCATCGAATATTTGATCACGTTGGCAATTTCATCGTGCAGCAGAACCCCGTGATCGTGAAAAATATCTTCTACCTCTTCTTTTTCGTCCTCGTCAAAGCCGGTCAGTATTACGTTGTGGTTGGGCGTCAAGCGAACCCCGGCGTTATATTTTCGGACCACTTTTCGGAGCGCCGTTTTCAACTGAAGCGCGCCGTCATTTTTTATACGGCCGTTTTCAATGGAAAGCCCCAGGAACCAATCGCCATCCGACTGTTGATTCCACCCGAGATAAAGGTCGAGATCAAACGGGGGAAGCTCGCGGAACGGTTCCAGCTCGTACCCGAGGCGTGATACCAGCTCCTCTTCAAATTTATCCAGCCCCCATTTGTGGATAAGATACTTCATGCGGGCCTGCTTGCGATTCTTCCGGTTGCCGTGATCCCGCTGGATGCCGATAATCGCCTTGACAACCTCGACCACCTTCTCTTTGGGAACATACCCGAGATCATCTCCCAGGCGCGGAAATGTATTTTCCTTGCGGTGGTTCATGCCCATGCCGCCTCCGACTGTAATATTAAACCCTTCAATTTCATTACGGTCATCGAAGAGGGCGACCAGGCCGATATCCTGGGTATAGATGTCAACGCTGTTATCACGCGGCAGTGCAATCCCGATCTTGAATTTTCGGGGAAGGTAGCTGTGGCCGTAGAGCGGCTCTTTCTCCTCAACCTCTTCCTTCCCGGAATAGACCTTGTCTCCATTCAGCCACACCTCGTGATAGGCCTTGCTGGCGGGCAGAAGAATATCAGAAAGTTCATCGGCAAAATCCTGCACCTTTTTTTGCCGCCCGTCGATATCGGGGGCGGGCGTGGCCATTACATTCCGCACAATATCGCCACAGGCCCCCAGGGTGGTGATGAGCGAATTGTTGATCTCCTGCAGCGTCTCTTTTAACTCCTGTTTTATTACGCCGTGGAGTTGAAAGGCCTGTCGTGTCGTGACACGCAGGGTGCCATCGGCGTAATTATCAGCTATGTCGTCGATAGCCAGATATTGGTCAGCGGTCATTTTGCCGCCGGGCAGCCGGCCGCGGATCATAAAGATATAATGGCGGTCTCTGCCTTCCCGGAGATCGCGATCATCCTGCTGGTAGGTGCCGTGAAATTTCAGCACCTGGATAGCCTCCTTGCCGAAGTGGGAAGAATCGTTTCCCACTTCTTCAGCAAGAGGCGCCCGCAGATAATCGCTGTTCTCCTTTATGACCTCAATCTTACTTTTTGTCTTTTTTCGTCTTGGCATAAAGGATGTTCTTATCTGTTTAAAAGCAAGTTATGGTTACCGTTCAATCGGAGCATCAATAAGATTGCCCCACTCGGTCCATGACCCGTCGTAGTTTTTTACATTCGGATATTCGAGCAGCTCATTGAGTACAAACCAGGAATGAGCCGAGCGTTCCCCAATGCGGCAGTAAGCTACAATATCCTTATCTGGCGTTATGCCTTCGTTTTCGTAGATCTCCTTCAGCTCTTCCTTGCTCTTGAAGGTACCATCTTCATTTACCGCTTTTGACCAGGGAATATTGGAAGCGCCCGGAATGTGGCCCGCTCGCTGCGAAAGCTCATTCAGACCCGGAGGTGCCAGAATTTTGCCCTGGAATTCATCCGGTGAGCGTACATCCACGAGGCCGAAGTTATCACTTTCGAGCTGCTCCTTGATATCGTCACGGTATGCACGGTATTCCTCTTTGGCACCGGTAATGGTGTAGTCTGCTTTCTCATACTCCGGAACCTCCGTCGTAAGTTCGCGATCCTCAGCTTCCCACTTCTTACGGCCGCCATCGAGAATTTTTACATCTTCGTGGCCGTAATATTTGAGCAGCCAGTAAGCCCACGCGGCAAACCAGTTATTGTTATCTCCGTAGAGCACCAGCGTAGTGTCATTGGATACGCCGGAATTCTGCAACAGTGCTTCAAAATCCTCTTTTGAAGCGATCGTTCTGCGCAGTTGATCCTGCAGCTCCTCTTTCCAGTTCCATCCTACGGCTCCGGGAATATGTCCCGATTCATACGCTTCCGTATCAACATCCACTTCTACGAAACGGACACCTTCATCGTTAAGATGGTCGGCGGCCCAATCGGTTGATACGAGTACTTTACTATTAGTTAATACTTCTGACATGATTGATTTATCTGTTTTATTAGTTAGGGTTGAATTGCCATTTCACAAAACCCGTTTGAAGCAGGATGGAGGGGCAGCAAACAAAAAGCCCACCACCTGCTTCAGGTAGTGGGCTTTGGTTCAGTTTCTTTACACCTATGTAAGCATATTACATCCACTACCTTTTGCAGTATTCATACAACAACAGCTACAGCAGATGTCCATCTGTGCGCGTACTGAAAAGTTGTGAATGTAATTTTGTGAACTCATTTGCAAAAAAATTAGGTCTTTGCTTATCTGCAAGCCTAGGATAACAACCCTGCCGGTATAAATCAACATTAATTTTTAAAATTTTACACGCGTTGCCCACTCCGGTACCCATTTGAACGATTTTTTTTAACCCATCGTTACTGTTTTCGGGAGTTTTGTTACGCTCTTTTGAATGATATTGCCATGTTTATGGCATCAAAACTGCATGCAGGCAATTGATTCAATAAAGCAATAACTACCGATCTGGTCTTTACCACCGGTTTTACCCATTGTATATATCTTTTTTTTTCTTACTTTTAACGCAATCTGACATTATAAAATGTCAGCAAAATAATTATGGATACAGTGACAACAGTACAGAACAAATTATTCTCCCTCCTTCAGCCACGTAATCACTGCGCGTGTTGTTGTTGCTGTTGTTGTATCTCGTTACCGGAATAGACTCTGCCCTGCATTTTCCATCCACAATTACCGGTAACAACATCAGATTCCACGGAGCAGTGGACGCAGGAACCTGTATTTAGCAATTCTGGCAATAAATTAGCAACAACTTGATTTAATTATGAACGCTCTGAAATTACTAGAACACTCAGACAAAGATCTCGGTCAACGCAGTGACAAGCTGAGCTCCTTTATCGGGGGTACCCCCCTGTTCCCTATTTCCAATGTCAATCCAAATACCGACGTCAAGGTATTTGCCAAGCTGGAGTGGCAGCAATTCGGAGGCAGTGTCAAGGCCCGTCCCGCGTATCGCATTGTACGGGATGCCATACGCAGAGGCGATTTAACGCCGGATAAACACCTGCTTGATGCCAGCAGCGGAAATACCGGTATCGCCTATGCACATATCGGGGCCGCCCTGGGTATTCCTGTGACGTTGTGCCTGCCTGAAAACGCTTCAGAGGAACGCAAGCAGATCCTTACGGCACTGGGGGTAAACATCAAATACACTTCCCGTACCGGCAGTACCGACGAAGCGCAGGAAATCGCCGAGGCCCTGTTTGAGGAGGAACCGGAAAAATATTATTACGCCGACCAGTACAGCAACCCGAGCAACTGGAAGTCTCATTACTATACCACCGCACCCGAAATTCTCGAACAGTCTGGATATGAGGTCACCCATTTTGTTGCCGGACTCGGCACGACCGGTACATTTACCGGTACCGGACGGCGCCTAAAAGAGTACAACAGTAAAATCGAACTGATCGGCCTGCAACCGGAACTGGCCATGCATGGACTGGAAGGCTGGAAACATCTTGAAACAGCCCATACGCCGGGTATTTATGATGATTCGGTTGCCGACCAGATGCGCACTGTCCCTACTGAACGAGCACACGAAATCATCAAAATGGTAGCCCGTAAAGAGGGATTGCTTATAAGCCCGTCTTCTGCGGCCAATCTTGCCGGGGCGCTGGACCTTGCAGAAGAGCTGGATGAGGGAGTCATTGTAACTATCTTTCCCGATGACGGCAGCAAATATGGTGAAGTCATGAATCAACTATTCAAACAGCAATAATACATCGAATGAAGGTCGTTATAGAACAAACTGCGTTAAACGAAATGCTGGAGCATGCAGAAGAATATTATCCCAACGAGTGTTGCGGGTTCTTCTACGGACGCGAAGACAGTGTGCGTAAGATTACGCTGGCCCAACGAGTCAACAATGCCCGGGAGGGAGATCAACGCCGGCGCTTTCAAATAGACCCAAAAGATTATCGCGATGCCGAACGTTTTGCCATTAACAACGACCTGGATCTGCTGGGGGTGTACCATTCTCATCCCGATCATCCGGCCGAACCCTCCGAGCACGACCGTAAAGTGGCAATGCCCTATTTTTCCTATATCATTGTTTCTGTCAGGGAAGGAGAAGCGGAAAATACGCGGTCCTGGCAACTGAACGATTCGCGTCAGTTTGAGGAAGAAACTGTTGAAATTCACGAGACTAAAGAAAACCAGATAACTTAAAAAACTGATGTTCAATCATGGCTAAGATTATAATTCCAACCCCGTTGCGAAAATTTACTGACCAAAATCGCAGTTTCATCACAACCGAGGATACACTTTCGGGTGCCATACAACAGCTTATAGAAGAATATCCCGATGTAAAAAGCAATCTGCTGGATGATGACGGGAATGTCCGCTCATTCATCAAGGTCTATATCGGAGATGATGAAGTCGATCCCAATGAAAACGGCTCTGTTGAACTGGCCAAGGATACCGAAATCAGTATTGTTCCCGCTATCGCGGGCGGTTGTTGAATCATGAATCGATAAACCGGGAATGCTGATTACTGAATTTGCTACTATTTACAAACTGTGAGTTGAAGGATTAAGGAAATAACCGCTATGAAAGACTGGCAAAACATGGAATTTTCACCAGAAGAGCTGGGGCACTACAGCCGGCATCTCTCCATCCCCGAATTTGGCATGGAGGGACAAAAAAAATTAAAAGCCGCCAGCGTGCTGGCAGTCGGAACCGGTGGACTCGGAGCCCCGATGCTGCAGTACCTGGCAGCCGCGGGCGTAGGTACCATCGGCCTTGTGGATTTTGATGTTATTGAAGCGAGCAACCTGCACCGTCAGGTGCTGTTTGGTGCGTCTGATGTTGGACGTAAAAAGGTGGAGGTCGCCAAAGAGCGCCTCCGGGAGATTAATCCCCATATCACCATCAACGTGCATGAAACGCGCCTAACAAGCGACAATGCGATCGAAATTATCGAAGATTACGATGTTATAGCCGACGGCACGGACAATTTCCCCACCCGGTATTTGATAAATGATGCCTGTGTTATGCTGGACAAACCCAACGTGCACGGTTCCATCTTTCAGTTTGAAGGCCAGGTTTCCGTATTTAATTACCTGGACAAGGAGGGGAACCGCGGACCCAATTACCGCGACCTTTTTCCTGAACCTCCGCCTCCCGGCCTGGTGCCCAGCTGTGCGGAAGCCGGAGTTCTGGGAGTGCTGCCCGGCATCATCGGTTGTATACAGGCCAGCGAGGTAATCAAGGTAATTACCGGTATTGGTGAGCCTCTTGCCGGAAAGTTGTTTCTGTTTGATGCGCTCAATTTCAGCACCCGCACTGTAAAAGTGCAGAAAAACCCGGATAATCCTCTTACCGGAGACGATCCCGAAATTACGGAACTGATCGACTACCAGGAGTTCTGCGGGCTGCCGCCGCTGGGTGAAGAGGAAGATGAGCAGCAGGAATCTGAAGTACCGGAAGTAACCGTCGCCGAATACAAGTCTTGGGTTGACAACGGGGAGGACGTCCAACTCATTGACGTGCGCGAACCGTATGAAGCAGAAATTGCGGAAATCGGCGGCGAGCTGATCCCCCTGGATCATATTCTTGACCAGGCTGACAAAATCGATCGCCAAAAGAAAGTCGTGGTACACTGCCGCAGCGGTCAGCGCAGCGCAGATGCGATCAAAAAACTCAGGGAGAAATACGGTTTCGACAACCTTTATAATCTAAAAGGCGGTATCCTGGCCTGGTCTGAGGAGATTGATGAAAGCGTGCCGCAATATTAAGCATACTACTATTTTTATATGCTTTACCACATGTGCGACGTACCGTAAAGGTGCGTCGCACTTTTTATTCTACCAGTTTGAGAGAGGCCGAATTTATGCAGTATCGCAAGCCGGTAGGTTCCGGTCCATCTGGAAAAACGTGGCCGAGGTGGGCATCACAAACATTGCAGAGCACTTCTATACGGTGCATGCCGTGGCTGTTATCCTCTTCGTAGCGAACCACATTGTCTACAACGGGCTCAGTAAAACTCGGCCAGCCGGTTCCTGAATCAAACTTTTCGGTAGAATCGAACAGCTCCGTACCGCAGCAGACACAGGCGTACAGTCCCGGCCTGTGCGATTCACAGTATTCACCGGAAAATGGCTTTTCGGTACCGCTCTTCCGGGTAACCATGAACTGTTCTTCAGAAAGCTGTTCCCTCCACTCTTCTTCCGTTTTCTCCACACGGCGCGGCGGTTCAGGACTTCCCTTCAGGGCGTAGCTGTGTATTTTTTTCCAATCGATCATGATACCAGGGTTACATTGTAAAAGAAAAGGCCAGACCCGAAAGCCTGACCTTGTATGATTAGTCGGGACGACTGGATTTGAACCAGCGACCCCTTCGTCCCGAACGAAGTGCGCTACCGGACTGCGCTACGTCCCGATCTAAATAACGATATATGTAGTAGGTGCGGCCCACTCCACGAGTTTGCCGCACCAGTAAAGAAAATTAAATTAACTGATTTTGGTAATCAAATCAGCTGTTCGGGCGGAATATCCAGCTTCATTGTCATACCATCCGAGGAGCTTAACCAGGTTTCCTTCGGCCTTGGTAAAGCCACTGTCATAGATGCATGAGTGCGGGTTACCCAGAATGTCCGTTGAGACGAACTCCTCCTCGGTATACTCCAGCACCCCTTTCATCGGTCCTTCGGCAGCAGCTTTGAACGCCTCGTGAATTTCTTCAACCGTCACGTCTTTTTCCAGGGTTGCCGTAAAATCTGTCAGTGATCCATCCGGCACTGGAACGCGGACCGCGCTGCCGTCCAGCTTGCCGTCCAGCTCGGGAAGTACGAGCCCGACCGCCTTGGCCGCTCCGGTGGTGGTTGGCACAATGTTGTGCGCGGCAGTTCGGCCACGACGAAGGTCTTTGTGCGGACCGTCAACAATCTGCTGGCTGCTGGTGTAGGCGTGAATAGTTGTGATAAATCCCTTGGTCAGACCAAAGCTGTCGTTGAGTACCTTGGCCATTGGCGCCAGGCAGTTGGTGGTACAGCTGGCGTTGGAAAACACCTTGGTATCGTCGTTGATCTCATCGTCATTGACGCCGAGCACGATGGTTTTAACATCACCGCCGCGGGCAGGTGCAGAGATAATTACTTTTTCAGCCCCGGCCTCCAGGTGTTTTGAGGCGTCTTCCTTGGTACGGAAAAAACCAGTGGATTCAACCACCACTTGCGCTCCGCGCTCATCCCATTTCAGATCTGCGGGATTGCGTTCAGAAGAAATTCCAATTTTGTGCCCATCAATCGTAATACTGTCTTCGGTGGCACTTACTTCGCCCTGATAAGTTCCGTGAACCGAATCGTATTTGAAAAGGTGGGCCAACGTATTCGCGTCGGTCAGATCATTAATGCCCACAATTTCAATTTCATCTTCGTGATAGGCCAGTATAGAACGAGCCACCAGGCGCCCGATGCGTCCAAATCCGTTAATTCCTACCTTAGTTTTAGCCATAAATAGTATAACCTTTCTTATCCTTTATTCTTGGTTCGTTTCCTGAGTAAATCATTACAATCAATATCCTTTCCGTGCAAGTCGGTCGAAAAGTATCATTCCATTGTTCAATTTTCAATAACTATTTTGTATTACAAATTGGTCGGTTCCCCGCTTTTACATTAATTCACAGCAGGTTCCAACACCAGAAAGAGGTGGTGTCATTCATCATCCAGGTCTACATCCCCGGGCATTGTGTCGTCATCCAGGATATCCTCAAAGTCGGACGCAACATCCTCATCATCTTCCCCGTCATCCGGGTTTCCGGCATTCACTCTTTTGTTGACCTCGGTAGCCCCCGCCCTCTTGAGCTGGTTGGCAATTTCCTGCTGGTCGTTATCCAGCGCAATAGACAGCGCAGTATCTCCATTTCGGTCGCGCAGCCTTACGTTGGCCCCCTTCTCAATTAAAAATTTGACAATCATTGAGTGGCCTTCTCGCGCAGACTGCATGAGCGCGGTTTGCCCCCATCGCTGCCTGGCGTTGACATCCGCACCATGCTCAACTAACAGTTTCACAGCTTTTAGATGCCCTTCACGTGCCGCCACAACCAGAGGTACCCCTCCCACTACTTCCGCGCCGTGATCAAGCAGCAGTTGCAGGATCTCAATATTGCCGTTCTCCGCCGCCCGGTTCAGCGCCGTCGCCCCCATGGAAGTCGACAGGTTGGGATCGGCCCCGTTCTCCAACAAGTACCTGACGATTTCAGCCTGGTTCTCCTGGGCGGCCAAAATCAAGGCTGAGGAACCATTTTTACTGGTTTCATTAATATCTATTCCTTCACTCAACCTTTTTTTCAACTGGGATAAATTGCCTTCTTTCGCGGCCTGAAGTAGTGGTGAAAGTGCCATAATAAACAAAATTTAGTATCAATTTTATGCGGTAATACAAGTCGACAGGTATATCCAAATATCTGGGTAATTAGTCAAGCAGAATACAATAGAATCCAAAAAAATTGTACCGTGTCAAAACTCGTGTTTTTCCTTCATCAAAGGGAATAAACCCGCGTCAGTCTTTTTTCTCTCACTAAAAACGGATTACGATACGAATATCCGCGGCTATATCCCCGGATATTTGCCCTATTCGGTCAGGAGATCGTTCACTAGTGTAGTACACCTATTCCGCTGTAACCGTTCATGAAATCTTTGCCGCTCATCCGGCGTTTGCCTGCAATTTGCACCTCCTTAAGCTCCACCGTGCCGTCGTCGCATCCAACAAGCAGCTTGTCTTTAACCATCCGGAGCTCTCCGGGTTTTAGCGACTCGTTATCCGGCCCCAGCTCAGACCGGTACATATTAAATTTCAGATCATCCAGTTCTGCCCAGGCGGTTGGGAACGGGCTCAGACCGCGTATCTTGTTGTGCACCTTGATCGCCGGCTCTTTGAAATTGACCCGGCAGTCTTCTGTATGCAACTTCGGGGCCGGCGTGGCCTTGCTGTGGTCCTGGACCTCTGTACTGTAGGTTTCGTTTTCGATTTCATTGACCGTCTCCAGCAAAAGATCGCCACCCAGAACTTTGAGTCTTTCATAGAGGTCTCCCGTCGTTTCATTGATACCCACCGGCGTGCGCTCCTGCTTGATGATGCGCCCGGTATCAACCTTTTCATTCAGGAAAAAAACGGTGCACCCGGTCTCCTCCTCCCCGTTGATGATCGCCCAGTGAATAGGCGCTGCTCCACGGTATTTGGGTAACAGGGAAGCATGCAGGTTGATCGCCCCCTTCGCTGGAATGTCAAGAACAGCGGGGGGAAGAATGCGAAAGGCCACAACCACAAACAGGTCAGCATTCAGGGTCTGCAGCTCTTGAACAAAAGAGGGCGCCGACAGGTCCTGAACTTCAATCACCGGCAGACCCATTTCCAGAGCCCGCGCCTTTACGGGAGTGGGACTGGCCCCTCCCCCCCGGCCGCGCCGCTTGTCCACATTGCTGACCACCGACACTATTTCGTGTGCCGAAGCATGAAGTTTTTCAAGGCTGGGAAGGGCAAACTCCGGGGATCCCATGAACACTATTCGCATTGGTCACTTATTTATTTTAAGAAGATTTTACAATAATCCTCAATTCCTCGTTCTGAGGGAGTTGTACTCCCGTTTAAAAGGTCGATACGGTCGGTGGTAAGCCACCTCCCAGCAAAATAGCAGGTTCTGTAAAGATCCCTTTAAGAAAATTTTGCAAAACCGTGTTTTTGCTCAATTTCGACATTTTCGAAATTCTGGACCGGATCGTTTTTCAAATAATTATAGAGCGCAATCTAAGAAGGAGTGACAGATCTGGCCATCTTCACATTTTTGTTTCACGAACCTTATGATATGCCCGGGGCGGCTCCACGGTCAGGCATCATTCGGGATGGGATGAGGCAGGTTCACTGTCGGAAGGCGTTTATCCCTTTTCCCGGAGCTGCGTTTTGGGTGCCAGGGGGTATTCGGTCTCCTTTTGCCCTTTTGCAATCTCATTGAGCTTGGCACTCAGCAGCTTTTGCTTGAAGAAAGAAAGGTGTTCCAGGAACAGCACGCCATCCAAATGATCTTTCTCGTGCTGTACCACCCGCGCGGGCCACCCGTCCAGGTCGAGCTCCTGCTCTTTGAAATCGCGATCCAAATAACGGACTTTTATACGGGCTGCTCGTTTTACGGCGGCATTGACGCCCGGTATGCTCAGGCAGCCCTCCTCCATTTCGAGCTCCTCCGCACTGGTTTCAACGATTTCGGGATTTATCATGGCGAGCGGTCCGTATTTCGGGATATCCCGTTCATCCTGCTCTATCATGGGGTCCACATCCGCTACAAATACCCGCAACAGCTTGCCAACCTGGGGAGCCGCAAGGCCCACTCCGTCCGCATTATACATCGTTTCAAACATATCATCGACCAGCGTTTGCAGCTCTTCGGAGTCTTCAGCAACCGGCTGGGCCTCCTCCCGAAGAATATCATCATCATATGTGACGATTGGTAAAATTGCCATATCAGTACTCCGATACTTGAAGGTATTTTTGCAGTATAATGGCGGCCGCCGCCTGATCGATCCGCTCTTTTTCGCGACGCTTCATCTTGGGGACACCCGCCTCGATCATCGCCTGGACCGCTTCCTTGGAGGTGTACCGCTCGTCCATTTTCTCGATATCTATATTGGGGAATCGTGTACGCAGCTTGGTGATAAACTTTTCAACACGCTCGGTAGCATTTCCTTCATTGCCATCAGGTGTCAGCGGCCAGCCGACCACCAGTTTAATCACCTGCTCATCCTTGCTGTATATAAGCCGCTCCAGTTCATCAAAAACCTGGCGACTGTCATAGGTACCGATGGGGTTGGCACTTGTGCGCAATAAATCCGTGCGGGCAAGCCCGGTACACTTCGTTCCTACATCTATTCCGATTATTCTACCGTATTCTGTCAACACTTAGCCTTCGGCTTCTTCCGGTTCCTCTTCTTCCAGCGGTTGCTTCAGAAATTCCTTCATCAACTTGCTGGGTTTAAAATGTGTTTTGCGATGAGGGGGTACGTAAATAACCTCATTCGTTTTGGGATTGCGAGCTTTGGGTTTGGCCTTGGTTTTCTTTACCTCAAAAACACCAAAATCCCTCAATTCAATCCTGCATTCAGGGTCAGCTTTCATCATAGTCTCTCGAATTGCCACCAGTACAGCCTCCACCCATGGTTCAGATTGAACCATCGGCTCGTCCATATCTTCAGCCACTCGACGAACAAGATCTCTTTTTGTGTATGTAATCATGATTAAAAATCGGTCAAGATTTCCGGAGTTAGTATTTAGTTCGTTTTTTAATTTTTTCTAATATTTTTAAAAAAACGAGAGGAAACTTATTGTTTTTACTACAGATATAAAAATAAAATCGCGGGGAAATATCCCGAAAATCATTAGAATTTATTCATATCTGAACGCGCTCTTAACCCCCTCCACTTTAAGTAATTTCGAGATAATCTTATCAAGATGTTCAATATCATCTACATACACGGTAAGTAATCCTTCAAACATTCCGCTGTCGCTGCTGACGTTTATACTTTGCATATTTGTCTTGAGTGACTTGGAAACCACGTCTGTCAAATCGTTGACAAGTCCGACCCGGTCTTCACCGATAATCTTCACAGCGCCGAGAAATTTCGTATCGATATTTTTGGCCCATGCCACATCCACTACGCGTTCTCCGTCAGTTTGTATAAGATGATGCACATTTTTACAGTTGGAACGGTGTATTTTAACATCCCCGTCACGACTTATGAATCCGATCACGTCGTCGCCGGGAATGGGGTTGCAGCAGTTGGCATACGAATATTTGACATCGGTTAACTCGCCGTTTATAACCAGTGATTTACTGTCACTAACCGAACGGGCCGCACTAAAATATGTTTCCTGGATCTCCTCTTCGCTCAGAGGCCGCTGTTCGGGAGTATCCTTTTCATCCTCTTCAATACGTCCCTTGCTGGTAAGCTGTTTAGCGGTATCATACAGCTCGTTTACATCGAACAGGCCCCGGCCGATCTCGTAAAACATCTTCTGGGTGGTATCAAAGTTGTGCTTGTGGGCCACACGCATCAGTTCCTGTTCATTAATTTCGATGTTGCCCCGTTCAGCCCGTTTTTCCCACAATTCGCGGCCCTCTTCCGCCACTTTGCGCTCTTTTTGCTTGATGTACTGGCGAATGCGCGATTTCGCCTTATGTGTGACGACGTCATTAATCCAGTCGGGATTCAGGTTGATTTTATTGCCGGTAATAATTTCAACCTGGTCACCTATCTCCAGCTTTTGCCGCAACGGGGCCATTTTCCCGTTAATTTTGGCCGCCATGGCCCGTTCGCCAACCTCACTGTGAATATCAAAAGCAAAATCGATCGGGGTCGCACCCTGTGGCAGGGTACGCAGCTCCCCGTCCGGGGTAAACACGTAGATTTCATCCTGGTAGAGATTGAGCTGAAAATCTTTTACGAACTCCTTGGCCTCGTCCGGACGCGGATTTTCAAGCACATCCCGCACCCAGTGCACAAACTTGTCGAGGGTTTCTGAACCATCTTTGCCCTCCTTGTACTTCCAGTGGGCGGCCAGCCCCCGTTCAGCAATGTCATCCATCTTACGGGTACGGATCTGCACCTCTACCTTGCGGCCAGTTTTAGTGATCACCGTGGTGTGCAGCGACTGGTACCCGTTGGCCTTGGGCACCGATATAAAATCCCGAAAACGTTTGGGGATGGGAGTATACCAGTCTGTAATAATGGAATAGACCCTCCAGCAATCTTCTTTCTTATGCGGATCCTCCAAAATTACCCGTATTGCAAACAGGTCATAAATCTCCTCAAACGGCTTCTGCTGCCGCTGCATCTTCTTGAAGATGGAATAAATATGCTTGGGGCGCCCTTTGATCTCAAATTTAAATCCTTCTTTGGCCAGCTCCTCTTCTATAGGCTGCATAAACTCTTCGATAAACGCCTCCCGCGCCTCCTTCTTCTCCCTCAGCTTGCGGGCGATAAACTTGTACGAGTTGGGATCTATAACCTTGAAACAGAGATCTTCAAGTTCGCTCTTGATATTGAACAGGCCAAACCGGTGAGCCAGCGGAGCATAGAGCTCCCGGGTTTCAGTTGCGATTTTGAGCTGCTTTTCTCGTGGCAGATGCTGGATTGTGCGCATGTTGTGGAGCCGGTCGGCAAACTTGATCAGCACCACCCGCAGATCTTCGGCCATCGACAACAGAAGCTTCATGAACGTCTCGGCCTGCTTGGTATCGCGACTCTTGAATACGCCTGAAATCTTTGTGACGCCGTCAATCAGGTGAGCCACCACCTCCCCGAACTCCCGTTCAATATCGTCGAGGGTAACCTCGGTATCTTCAACCGTGTCATGCAGAAGAGAGGCCGCAACCGATACATCGTCAATATTGATCTCGGAGGCCACAATTTTGGCAACCGACACCGGGTGGTAGTAAAAAGGCTCACCCGAGGCCCGGTTTACCCCTTTGTGCGAGAGGTAGCAGAGCTTGAATGCCTTGGTCACCATCTGGTCGTCGGTGGATTCGATATGCTGGTGACAAAGCTCCAGCAGCTGATCCAGATCATCCTGCTGTGCGGGATCCAGCTCGTATGCATCCAGATCCTGGCTATATGTCGTTTTGACCTCAGACATCTATAATCGACTCTTCTATCTCATTTCTATAGTTGTACAACAATGAACGTCTTTCAAGAATTTAATTAAACCATCTATCCGTTTAAATACCAATTGAGTCTGCGCCTTTCTACACAGGTCTTGCCAATGGCCCTGCTTGTTCAAATCCCCTCGCAGTCATGCGGGATGATACAAAAAAGGCGGACGTAGTAGATAACGTCCGCCCCCCGGTAAATGTTGGAAACCGTCTAAAATTGTAACAGCACGCCAAAAATAATTCTCCCGTTGGAAGATGAGGGGGCCGGCACGTTCATGTCACGGGCATCCTCGAAAAAATCCTCGTTAACATTCGTGTAACGATATTCCACAAACGGTTTCAACAGGGGAATGGCACTCACTTCAGCGCCAACCAGTGCGTTCCAGTATAAGCTGCTCTCCTCTACCGCTTCTACAGAGGCGTCGTCCGGCACATCCATATCAACCGTATTGGAGCCAAGCCCCACCCCCACGTATGGCTTGAGGAATCCGACGGAGACCCCGCCCAGGGCTGTCAGTCCAAAATCATAGTCCTTGATCTCCTGGCTGAACGAGCCGGTCCTGTTTTGGTAGTCCACCTGGTTTTCTTCGCTGAAATTGCTGAAGTGGGCACGGAGTCCCAGCTGAACAATCGGTAATTTGTTTAAAATTCCGCGTTCAATGCGCACCCCAAAACCGTTCTGAGGTTCCTCATCCCTTACTTCATACGAAGCCCCGATTCCCCACTGGGCTTCTGCGTTCTGCGGAACCATCGAGCTGATAAGCAATACGCCGGCCAAGACTGTCAGTACTCTCTTTATGTTATCCATAGATATATTCTCCTTATTTAAAATTGGTATCATGGGTACTAATGATTTTGCGTTAGTTTAAGTTCACTAAGCTAGATTTCCAAATATTTAAACGGCACAGGGAAGGCCGCGTTCCCGACTTTTTTTGTTATGGAAACCCGGCATAAATAAAGGGAACCACCGGTTTAAAAACGGTGCGTATAGCTCACCTTTATGGCCCCCGCTCGCTGGAGCGTTTGGAACTGTTGGCGTAAAAAGCGATCCATCGGGTCGCCGATCCAGCTGTGATTGTACACCAGGTACATATCGGAACCCGGCGTGATGATCCAGCGGAGGCGATTGTTCATAGCCAGCCGGTCGCTCAGGTTGTCATACTGGATATTACTGGTTATAAAAAGAGAGGTCGTCAAATCAATATTGGCCTCAAACCGGAACAGGTCCGTTGAAAAGTTCCCCTGGGCAAGATCCACATCGGTACGAATATACTCCGGCGCCAGCTCAATTCCCGGATATGGACGCACCGTTATCTCCCCCCCGTATTCGGTTTGAGTGCCGGACCAGAAGCCCCCGCTTGAAAAGTTCAATTCGGCAGAAACCCTGCGGTATGAAGCCGTTTCCAGGGCCGCTTCGGCGCTCCAGGTCACATATTCATCCACCGGAATAACAATGGATCCATCCCGCTTGATATCAAATGGTTCTTCCAGGCGCTCAAAATTGCGGGCCACATCAAACTCCAGCACATCGCCGGTCATAAATGTGATGTCGAACAGCGTAAGCCGGTGTTCCTGGGTGAGCAGCTCAAAATCGAGATCAGTCAGATGCTCAAACCGGAATTCCCAGTCGATCTGCTGGACCAGGTCGCTCTCGGTAAACTGCGGTGAATATTCGACCGAGGGTTGCAGCCGCCGGAAGGCGTTGCGCGGGGTAAAGCCTACCGCGGGTTCAAATGCGCGGCCAAATTCGCGGTAGGATACATGGCCCGCCCAGGGTTGATTCGGGTAGTTCAGCCGAAATCCCCTGGAGGAGCGATCCCAAATATTGGTGCCGTCATCTGCGAGATAGGGAGAGTTGTGAAACACAAAAAAGGCCTGAAACTGAAGGTTGTCACTTCCCCTGAAGTTCGAGGTCCCCAGTTCCATATCCACGCCCAGGGTGTGCCGGTCTCGCAGCGCCGGGGTCAGCGATTCACTCTCCTGGGTTGACCGGCGGGTGTAAATCATTCCGACGGTGCTTTCTGAACCGACATTTCGCTTTATGCGTGCCACCGAAAAATTTTCCGGTTTTACCGAACCCTTCTGCCCGGTTCGCACATGCAGCAGCGCCATGTTGTAATTTCCTGCATTGCCCAGAACCCGGGCCCCGTAGGTGATCGGGATCGGCGCTCCGTCCTGCAGGCCAATTCGCCGGCTGAAATAGGGGTTCACCCTGCTGGAGGGGGCAAATTCGTAGATATTGGCCCCCTCCAGGAAAAAGTCGCGCTGTTCGGGGAACTGCAGTGGAAAGCGGGTCAAGTTCACCTGCCGCTGGTCTACTTCCGCTTCCGCAAAATCGGTATTAAATGTCACTGATGCTTTCAGACTGGGAGTAATACTGTAATTAACGTCGAAGCCGCCATCCACGTTGGTATCGGTATCGGTTCCACTGCCGCCGGGCAACCGTTCTTCGCTGGTATTTACAATTCCAAACGGTACGACCTCCAGGCCCAAACCCTGGGAAGCCCCTTTCAATCCGGTTAGGACCCCGGCGTTCTGCGGCCGGTCGATCCCCTGGTTTCTGCGATGGCCGGTCCAGAGTGCCGTTTCATTTTTACGGCGTATCACCCGCATGAAGTTAGCCCCCCAGCGGTCGCTGTCGGCATCAAAATTAAAGGTCCGGAACGGAATTCTGATTTCTGCCGACCAGCCAAATTCCCCGATCACGGTCCGGGCATCCCAGATACCGTCCCAGTTCAGGTTGATTTCGTTGCCCTGACCGGTGCTAATCAACCCGTCGGTGCGCAAGCCGTTCGGATTTATTTCCAGGAAGTAGGCACTCCGCTGGTCGTTAAACGTATCAAAAATCCAGGTAAAACGTTCATCAGAAACGATGCGCACATCCCGTCTCTTCTGGTACGCTTTGATCCCCGAGGGGTTGCTGTCATATAAAATCACCCCGAGATACAAATACTCCTCGTCGTAGGCGATCCGCACTTCAGTACGCTCGGTTGCGGCTGCTCCCTCGTTGGGTTCCTGCTGTCGAAATCCCGAAGCGGGTTCAATCCGGTGCCAAAAATCTTCATTTACATGGCCATCGAACACAAAATCGGCATCCGACTCCAGTTGATGAGCTTCAATTTCCTTTTTTTGCTGGTTGTCCTGCGCGCATAAAACCGTAGGCAGAAACCATAACAGCAGTACCGGATACAGATAATTCGTTAGCTGACATTCACCAAATTTCCTGAATAATCCCATAAATTCCTTGATCTTAAATGGCCGTAAGCCGCCTGTTTTTTTGAGATTAATGTTAAAGTTAAATTCTCCTTTGAGGCATACCCGCTTTTTTGCGTATTGCAAGTATGGGAGAATTTCCCTGTTGGTAACAAATATTTCGACGGGAATATAACAATATGAATCACAAGTTCAGGGGCTATCCGGCGGATCGGTTGATACTCTGTACACCCTCATACCTCATGGAGAATTACATGGTTGCAAAAGAGCTCAACCCTTCGTCGGCCGGCGACTTGGTGAACAGTTTAAATATCTTACAACGAACTGGTTGCCAACAGGTTACGAGAGTACAACCTGGATAATTGCAGAAATACGGGTTACTGACTTTCATCATTGGTGGGGAAATCCACCCGGATCGTGTGAAGATGATCCTCGTCAGTATAGGTGTAAGAGATATCGAGGTTGGACTGGTTGGCGATCCTCTTGACAATGGAGAGGCCCAGTCCGATGGAACTGGTGCTTTGATCCGCCTTTTTAAACCGTTTGAAGAGGTCACTGGGATCGACCTTCAGCGGCTTGCCGGTATTGGAAATAAGCAGACGCTCGTTATTGAGGCTGATATCGATGCCGCCCCCGGTCACATTGTGTTTTATCGCATTTTGAAACAGGTTGGTCCAGAGTATATCCGCCAATACCGGGTGCATCCGCACTTCCACCTCTTCATTCAGCTCGGATGTGACGCTGACCCCGTTTAAGGTGATCAACTCATCAAACGTATCCAGGCTGTCTTTGACCAGCTTTGTAAAGTTTACCTTTTGGGAATTGCTGAATTCATGATTTTCTATCTTGGTAAGTAATCCCAGCGACTCACTCAGCTTGGAAAGTTTTCGGATGGCCGACTGTGCCGATTCCACGTACTTAAATTGCTCCGAATTGAGATCGGTCTCGGTCAGCAGCTCCAGTTTCCCCTGTGCAATAGAAAGCGGCGTCTGCAGCTCATGTGAGGCATTTTCAGCAAATTCCTTCAGGTTTTGGTAGTCTGAAATTGCCTTGGTGGTCATGGCGTTAACAAATCGGTTCAGCTCATCAAACTCTTTGATGCTGGTCTCCTCCGCCTCAATCGGTTCGCGCTGGTGAAGCTTGAAATCCCTGATCTTTTCCAGCGTGTCGCGGAACGGTTTGAACAGCCGCCCTGAAACCAGAAATCCTACGCCCACTGCACCCACGACCTGCAGTCCCAGGATCCATAAAAGCGTTTTCACTACCGCTTCAATGATATCATCCGATTCTACCAGCCCGCCCCAGGTGGAAATAAAGTAGGATCGTCCGTCAATATTGCGGTAGGCCGAAACTTTAACATTATGCTCCATCCGCTTCAGGTGCGGGTGCCATGCCATGGTGTCGGAGGCGATAACCCGTTCTTCCACCCGGTCCTCCAGCTCCTTGATCACCAGGTTGCGGTCTTGAAACTTTTCGACCACCTGGGTGCTGTCGAATCCAAAATCCTGGCCGCGCCCCTCTTCAATCAGGTAACTGACCCGGTTGATGCGGTCCATATACCGCCAGCGAAGCTCGGTGTCGATCTCATCCTTAATAAGGTAGTATGAGATAATTCCCCCGGCCGAAAGCACAATTATTGTGACCAGGAGGTATATCAAAATAAATTTGTTTACCAGCTTCATCAGGGTGCGATCTTAAATTTATATCCAATTCCGTAAATAGATTCGATGTAGTCGCCCGCACCGGCATTCACCATTTTTTTGCGCAGGTTCTTAATATGTTGATACACAAAATCCAGGTTGTCAAGATGATCTACATAGTCTCCCCACAGGTGTTCGGCGATGGTCTGCTTTGAAAGCACCCGGTTTTTATTGGCTGAAAAATAAACGAGCAGGTCATATTCTTTTGGCGTCAGATCTACCGGCTCGCCATCCACGGTCACTTCCATGGTGTCGGTATTGATCTTAATTTCGTTGACCCGGATGATCTCGTCGCCGCCCAGGTTTTTACGACGGTTCACCGCCTTGATGCGTGCATGCAGTTCAGACAGGTGAAAGGGTTTCGTCAGGTAGTCGTCGGCCCCGAGCTCGAGTCCCTTGACTTTGTCATCAAGTGAATTCTTCGCAGAAATGATAATGGAGCCGGCCTCTTTATTGACTGACTTAAGTTCCTGCAGCAGTTGCAGCCCGTTGCCTTCGGGCAGCATAATATCGATCAGCACGATATCGTAGCTGTGGGACATGATCTTGTCGAATCCCTGCTCGTAGTCTGTTGCTGCCTCACATATATACCCTTCTCTCTCAAGATAGGTCAGGATGTTGTCCAGCAGATCTTTATTATCTTCAACTATCAATAATTTCATGCAACGAATTATAAGGAACTATTTTGAAGCAAAATTGAAGCTTTCCTGTTTTAAAATTGATCTTTTGGGTTAAATTTCAAGCACAAGCCCCCGGACTTTTTTGATATTCTAACAAATACCGGCTATTCATCGTGTTTTGGATATTTCTTTTTGAGAAAGCCCAACATAACATTTCATCAACCGTCTCAACAATGAAATTCACTATATTTTGAGAATACAGATTTACAGCGGTTCCACCTGCTTCACGAATGGAGAGAAAACCTGAACTACCCGATGGAAGACCCCAAAACATTCGTTGGTACTCATATGAGCCTCAGTCGCAAGAAGGTCAAACTGTTGCCAGATAAACAACCATCCATTCGCAGAGGATTTAACAGGTGTACAACCCTGATAATTATCTCTTATCAAGTATCTTTCCACGGTATACATGATCAGTAAAATCACGAAATTACATTGTAGAAGTAATTCTTTATATCTTATATTTGCAGTCTCGAAATTTTACTGTTCATTTAAATAGTGTTGGCAGGACTTGGTTTTCGAATCGTTCCCGATGAGGCTCGTCAGGGTCATAGGAAGTACAGTATGGAAGCTAAAGCGTATACTCAACCGAAGTCTCTGCCCGACAAATGCGTGATTCACGTGCCCGAGTGGCGGAATTGGTAGACGCGAGGGACTTAAAATCCCTTGGGGGCTAAACCTCCGTGCCGGTTCGAGTCCGGCCTCGGGTACTTTTGTTTTGAGCTAAAAACCGTTAATTTAGAAGCCTTTTTCAGGGCCCGTAGCTCAGTGGTTAGAGCAGTCGACTCATAATCGATTGGTCGCAGGTTCAAATCCTGCCGGGCCCACTTTTCTTTCCCCTCCTTCCATCCCTCTAAAATCGCCCTTAATATCGTTTAAACGGCAATTATGGCTCCCTACCTACCCTTTTCCACAAAAATTACTGCGTGAAAGCACTTCACTTTTTGCAATGATTTATGTAAATAGTTGGTACAAAAGTTGGTACATTTGCTCACTAATCGTAGAATAATGGGCCAAACCTCCACACTGTACACAGAAACTCTATTGCGGAATTGCACTCAGATGTCGAAGAGAAACATAAACCTCCAACTAAAAGACATTAACTTCGATAACAATTATGGCTAGTCTGAAAAAGAGAAATGGAACGTATTACATTCGGTTTTTCAAAAAAATCAACGGGAAGAGAAAGCAAAAGGCTCTAAGCTTGGGTACGAAGATCAAGCGGGAAGCACAGAAACTTTTGATCGAATATGAGGATAAATTCCAGCGGGGTGAGATCGATCCGTTTAACGGATGGACTCCTCAAAAGGAAGCTGAAAAGAAACGGCAGAAGCTGCGTGGCAAATATATCCCTTTGCACAAGGCGGCCGATCAATTTATAGAGGAGCGCAGCCAGGCCAATCAGAAGACGAAAGATAACTACCGGCGACACTTGAATATGCTGGAAGATCAGCTTGGCCGTACCATGCCGGTAACGGAAATTTTGGAGAAGGACGTTCGGGAGTTTTGCTTTCGGGATGATATAGCACCGGCAACCCAGGCAAGTTATCTTCGTCACCTAAAAGTGTTTTTCAAGTGGATGCACGAAAAGGGAATCCTGAAGGAAGATATTACAGCAGATATAAAACCGCCGAAAGTACCAAAGAAAATTGCTCAAAAGACCATTACGAGAGAACAACTGGACAAAGTGTTTAAAGCTTTCGACAAGTTCTATAAAGAGCAGAAAGAGAAGGGATATGTAACCAAGCCTCACCAGATGCGTCTTTGGTTCAAGCCGATGATCAACACCATGTACTACTGCGGTATGAGGGCCAGTGAGGCGGTCAATCTTAAATGGACGGAGGTAGACCTGGAGGGAAACCCCGACGATCCGGAGGATCACGGGCATATTCAAATCATCAATACCGATGATAATACCACAAAATCGAAGCTTGAGCGTGTTATTCCGATCAGAAAACCGTTAAGGCCGTGGCTGGTGGAGTGGCACAAGAAACAAGGGGAACCCACGGATGGATACGTTTTTCCGAGCTCCACAGGCCTTAACAGGTTTCACGGGATGACGGCCGGTTCCCTGTCAAGATCATTTAAAAAGTTTGTGAAGCTGGCAGAGGAGGTGCCAAATACCATTACCCTGCATGGCCTTCGACATTCCTGTGCTACTGATTTGCTTCGAAAAGGCGTGCCGATCCACATTGTTCAGAAGATAATGGGTCACTCATCGATAGATGTTACCCAGATTTATGAGCATTTGGGGCAGCAGGATATTACAAATGCAGTGAAAGGAATTGATTGACCAGTAACAATTCATAAAATTGTTTTAACCCATGGATAATTGTAGAAAATAATGTGTTGTTTATAACGGTTTCATTGGATAATACAGTTTGCCTGCCTAAAAATTCACGCACAAAATGATCATAAAAGAAATAAAATTGAGGGGAATTTGATCTAACAAAGAGTATTTGGCAGCAAGGTTTGGCTCAAAATAACCTCGTTTACAAGTCCATGACTGTCCATAACCGTGTTACAGAAGTCCACAAGTGTCCGCAGCTGTCCATACCTGTTCGCAACTGTCCATAAGTGTCCACAAGTGTCCGCAGTTGTTCGCAACTGTCCACAACTGTATTAAATCCTTCCGTATCCTTCCGTATGCGTTCGCAAGGTTGAACTGGACAAATGGGTCTCAGTAGATTACTGGTGAACTGAGATTAACCAGTTAAATCAATTACTATGGAAGAACAAACATTGAAACGGATCGAAAAAAAATTAGACCTTCTACTTAATTCCAGAAAGCATCGTATAAACGAAAAGAAGTACATCACCGCGCGGGAAGTTGAGGATCTGACCGGCCTCAACTATCGAACCATTTTAAACCGGTCCAACCTGGATGAGGATCACCCCCGGTTCATCCCTTCCATACAGTTTGGGGGCAGCCGCCGAAAATATTTCGAGCGCAAGGTCATCGAGCGCATCTTCCACCTGAGCTAATACGACTATGTCGGGATTACCAAAAGGAATACCCTATACCAAGGTTCCAAACTTTATCATAGAAGATCTTATGGCAGACTTACGTGGAGGCGAACTAAAAGTAGCAATTGCTATATGCCGAAAAACCTTTGGATTCCATAAAAAGACAGATGGTATAGCTCTTTCTCAAATAATGGATCTAACCGGTCTAACAAAAAAGACAGTCATTGATTCTTTGAGAAGCCTTGTAAAGAAAAAAGTCATACGTAAAAGCATTTCTTCTACTCCCTATCAGTATAGCATTGATGTGTCAAACCACATTGACGCCATACCACAAAAACATAAAACCACAAAGATAAGCCCCAAAAACTTAAAGCCAGACGGGGGTATAAAAACTACACCCCAAGAGGTTCAAAAATTACACCGCTCAGGGGTTCAAAAATTAAACCCACAAAAGAAATCTATTAAAGAAATAGAAAAAAATACTACTAGTAGTAGCGATTTGTCTGATGAGATAGTTGAGGTAATTGAGACCTGGAATAATACCTTTGAAAGGAAAATGAGTAAAAATGATAAACAGGATATAGAAATAGTGAGATCCGCGTTAAAAGATTTTTCAGTTGATCAGATTTGCAAAGCCATTTTCAACAGATCACAGGCTCAGTATTACAAAACGATACCATGGCATAGAGATAATCCAGAAATGTTTTTCTGTATCCCGGAATATATAAGAAACGATCTGCAGCGAAGACCTAAAGACATTTATACGTTCGAAGAAATGACCACAAAGGTAGGGAAGACACCAGGTATGACGACGGATTATTTTGAAATGATACCCAACATGAAAGATGAAATGGACCGGCCATTGTGGAAGCCAAAGGTTTCGAACTCATAGTTATAATGTCTTGTGTACTCATGAAATAATTTCAATTGTTTAACCTCTAAACATCCCCGTTGTGAAACACTCTTTTGAAATCACATCGAGTAAAGAACTGCTTAACGAATTAACCAAAGCGATGAATTCACACTTTTGTCAATTACTCATCTAATAGATATAATGGGAAAAATGTTTTGTTGAAGTAATCAAGTTGCATGGCAGATCAAGAAACGCATTCATTTTTCGGGGAAAACCGCTCACTGTTTTCAGACTACTATTTAAGAGAACGACTCCATATGCTTGGTGAGTGGGAGCAGGATATCAGCGAACCGTTTTCAACGGCGCTGGAGATCTACCGGGACAAACAGTCGGTATTGGCGGGAATGAACGAAGCGCAAACTGAAAATGAATTTGTCCAGCCGATGCTGGACCAGGTGCTGGGCTTTTCCTATGACGTCCAGAAGGCCGAAAAGAAACAGGGGCGAACCAACATTCCCGACTATATCCTGTTTTCGGACGAGAAATCCCTGAAGAGTGCCCAGCAGAACCGCGACAGCGACCGTTATTATAACAACGCGCTGGCCCTGAGCGATGCCAAATATTGGGATCGTCCGCTGGACAGTAAGGGCGTGGCTGATAAAGATCTGTACACCAATGCCAATCCCAGTTTCCAGATTGTCAATTACCTGACGGTTACCGGACTCGAATGGGGCATTCTGACCAACGGCAGCCGCTGGCGGCTTTATTCCACCAAGGCGCGTTCGCGGATTGATTCCTATTTCGAGATCGATCTCAAGCGCATTTTGGAGGAAGAAGACCGAGAGCAGTTCAGGTATTTCTATCATTTTTTCCGCAGGCAGGCTTTCCAGAGTGATCCGGAAACAGGCCAGAGTTTTGTTGAACGCATATTTGAAGGCTCAATTGATTACGGAACCCGGCTGGAAAAGCGCCTGAAAGGACTGATCTTTGATGAGGTATTCCTGCAGCTTAGCAAGGGCTTTGTGCATTACCGCAAAGAGGAGGAAGATATACAGCAGGAAACCCAGGAGAGCTTGCAGGAGATCTACCAAGGCACCCTTCGGCTGCTGTACCGGCTGTTGTTTCTACTGCATGCCGAGTCGCGCAGCCTGCTGCCGCTGGACAATAAAGGCTACCTGCAGTACAGCCTGATGGAGCTCAAAAAGGATATCGCCAATCGTATTGACCAGGATTTGCCGCAGAGTTCGCGGTCGTTCGATGTGTGGAACGACCTGGATTCGCTGTTTCATATCATTGACCGGGGTGACCCCGACCTCAACGTGCCGCGCTACAACGGCGGGCTGTTCCGCCAGGATCATCCCAACAATCAGTTCCTCACCGAGCACAAGATATCCGACAAATTCCTGGTGCCTGCGCTGGAAAAGCTCACCCGCGAAACAGAGCCCAACGAGGTCGGGCACAAGCCGTTTATCGACTACAAATCACTCAACGTGGAGCAGCTCGGCTCCATCTACGAGGGACTGCTGGAATTCCACCTGCGCCAGGGCGATAACGAAAATGGGAAAGAACTCTACCTCGAAAATGACAAGGGCGAGCGCAAGGCCACCGGATCGTACTACACGCCGCACTACATTGTGGAATATATTGTGGAACACACGCTGGGTCCGGTATTCGAAGAGCGGGCCGAGACCTTTAAAGAGCTAATGAACGACTGGCTGCCCAAGTACAAGGAGTTCCGGGAGCTGGATCAAAAGATACAGGAGGGTGATCGCAGCGAGCGGACGCACAACAAGCGCAAAGAGGTGGATTTAGAGATACGTACGCTTTCCAAGCGTGCGACGGAGACCCTGCTGAACCTGAAGATCTGTGACCCGGCCATGGGCAGTGGACACTTCCTGAAAGAGGCCACCGACAAGCTGGCCGAGAAGATCATTACGCTGCTGGCCGAGTATCCCACCAATCCCGTAACCAACCTGCTGGAGGATGTGCGCGGGCAGATTATGGATTCGCTGAAAGAGCAGGATATCGCTATTGACGCCGAAGAGCACCTGAAGGATACCAACCTGATCAAGCGGATGGTGATGAAGCGCAGCATCTACGGGGTGGACCTGAACCCGATGGCCGTGGAGCTGGCCAAGCTGAGCCTGTGGCTCGACTCGTTTACCGTGGGCGCCCCGCTCAGCTTCCTGGATCACCACCTGAAGGTGGGCAACTCGCTGATCGGCACCACGGTAGGCGAAATCCGCGATCAGCTGGAGACCGGGCAGAGCCACATGTTCGGCGGACCGTTCAGCGGGCTGCTGAACGCCACCGAGCTGATGCGCGAGGTGTCCGTAAAGACCGACGCCACCTACAGCGAAGTGGAGCAGAGCATCGAGCGGTACTACGATTTTGAAGAGGCCGTGGCCCCATACAAGAAAGTGCTGGACATCTGGCTGAGTCGCCACTTCGACAACGAACGGGCCGGCGATTTCCTGATGACCTTCTCCGACCAGATCACCAACCTGCTGAAAGGGGAAACCGTAGAACTGGGCGACAAGCAGCAGGCGATTATTGATCGGGCCGAGGTGCTAACTGACGAAAAGTACTTCTTCCACTGGGAGCTGGAATTCCCCGAAGTGTTTGTAGATCTGAAACAGGCCAAATGGCTGGAGAATCCGGGGTTTGATGCCGTGGTGGGGAATCCGCCGTATTCATTTGGAAGAGATTGGGAAGAAAATCTTGAAAAATCTTATTTCAATCAAAATTACCAATATGTTAAATATCAGCTGGATTTATATCAGTTGTTTGTTGAGAAGTCTCTCAATCTGATCAAAGAGGAAGGTTTAAATTCATTCATTGTTCCAGATACATGGACAATTGCAGTTTATTCCGAAAAGCTGAGATCACATATTTTAGAAGATCTAAACCTCCGACAACTAATTTCTTGTTCACCTGAAGTGTTTCCTGAAGTTACTGTTGATACAGTAATTTATGTAATCCAGAATTATAAGCGTGAGCAAGAATTAATTATTAAAGACTATATTCAAGCTGATGAGAAACCAGAAATTATACAAACTTTAAAACAAGAGAAATTCCTCTTAAATGAAGGTAATAAAATTAATTTCTGGGTCAATGAGGAAGTTTTAAACATCTTAGAAAAGGTTACAAACGATTCAGTTGAACTATCAACTATTTGTGAAACTACAAGAGGCATCAATGCATATGATAAAGCAAGAGGCCAATCCAGAGAGGTGATTGATAGTAGAGCCTACCATGCGTCAGCAAAAGTATCTGATGATTTTTATCCAGAATTAATGGGAAAAGATGTGGGTCGTTACATAAATAAGTGGTCCGAAAATCATTGGATAAAATATGGGCCATGGCTTGCAGCACCCAGAGAAGAAAGATTTTTTAAAAGTGATAAGCTATTAGTAAGAAAACTATTATCGAATGGAAGAATAGTTTCTCTGGTAGATTATGATAAATTCTATGTCGATCAGCAATTATATATTGGAATATTAAGGGATAGGCATAATAATTATGACTTAAATTATCTTGGGGCTATTTGTAATTCGTCGCTTATTAATTTTATATATCTCAATAAATACAGAGAAAAGGACGTTGCTTTTCCACAATTAACTGTCAATGCATTTGATGGATTTCCAATCCGAGAGGTAAACTTTTCAAAATTCGATCCCGACAAAAACGCTCAATTCCCCGAGCAGTTAGAACAGCAGTATGAGCAATATGTAGGGGGAGCGTCCGCCGACGAACTGCTTGAGCTGACTGAGAAGCTCATTGACGATGAAGAGGAATACCGCCTGCCGGTCATCCACGATTTCCTGGCCGACCTGGCCGGAAAGATGCTGGAATACAACAGGGAAAAGCAGCGCCTGGAGGATGCCCTCGATCCCTTCAAATTCCTAAACAAGGGCGTGGCATTCAAATCCTTCAGCGATGTCTTTGCCGACGCCATCAAATACGGGGAGCAGCTCACCGAAGAAGTCGACATCGGCACCGTTCACCACGATATCGAGGAGCTGCGATTACGTCCCGATGGTGACAAGTGGCTGCTGAGTGCCCAGCTCAAACACCGCGACCCCGAAACCGGCTGGGACGACTGGGTTAAAGAAGACGAGCATACCATTCACCGCACCCCCCACGACATCTACCGCTTCGAGCTGTCCGACGAAGAAGCCCGCTACTGGCAGCAGGCCTTCGAAGTGCTCGACGAATTTGAAAACAGTGGCAACTTTCCGGGCGGCAAGACACGCTCTACCTTTGAAAAGCTGATGAAGAGTGAAGTACCTGTTTTTGTCGAAAGCGCCAACATCGAGCCGCTCATCGAGCTCCGCGAAGAACTGGCGGAAGTCAAGGATAAGATTGAAAAGACGGACTGGCTGATCGACCAGGTGGTGTACCGGTTGTATGGGTTGAGTGAGGAGGAGATTGAGGTTGTGGAGGGGAGCATTGGTAAAGAATTATAAATCAAAGAGAAAGTCTTATGAAATTTTATAGTACTGAAACAGATGGCTGGAAAAATCTGGAAGATGAAGAGGATAATAAGCAACGAATTCAAGCTCTGTTAGTTGAGCTGTTAAAAAGTAAAAATCTAAATGTGCTATCTGGTTTGGGCACTTCTTTAACTATCAATGAAGAAAATAATTTGGATAATGGTACCGAATACATTGCCCCCAAAATGAGCGACTTATGGACCACAATTGAAGAGCAGGTTGATAATTTTGAAGATATAAAGTCACGGGTAGAACCTGGGGACAATGATGAGGAAAATGGAGATAACGACGAAGATGAATATAAATTCGAAGATATAGAAGAGTTATTATCTCGTTGCCAACAATATTATAATCTCGAAGAAAATCAGGATATAAAAGATTTTATAGATGAGGCTGAAACAATAATATTAGATGAATGTGATTTTATTACGGATGAGATAGAACTTAAAAGCCACAGTCAGTTTCTAAGAAAAATAGCTCAACGTCCTTCTAAATTAGATAGAACAAAGGTTTTCACTACCAACTATGATGAATGTTTTGAAAAAGCGGCAAATGAAAATCGATTTCATGTGATAGATGGGTTTTCCTATCTACATCCCCGAACATTTGATGCCACATATTTTGATTACGATCTCATTGAAAGGAAAGATGGAAAAAAAGTATTAATTCCAAGTGTTTTTCATCTTTATAAACTACATGGATCCATAGGTTGGAAAAAGGAGGAGGGTAAAATAATTCAGTCAAAAAAGTCTAATGAAGAACTTGATCCATGTTTGATTTATCCACAGTCCACTAAATATGAGTTATCATACCAACAGCCTTATCTGGAAATGATGAACCGATTCCAAATTTCCTTAAGGCAGCCGAATACTGCTTTTATAGTCGTTGGTTTTGGGTTTAACGATGACCATTTAGCTCAACCAATAATTAATGCATTGAGATCAAATGTAAAGCTTAAACTTCTGATTGTAGATCCAAGTTTGGAAGCAAAAATGCAAGACGATGATAATATCAATGATTACTTGGTTAAGCTAAAGAAATTAGTTGATAATGGGGATTCAAGAATTTCATTCTTAGAAGCCAAATTTGATGAATTAGTTCAACTTATACCTGATATAGCTCATAAATCAGAGAAAGATCGGATGATAGAAGGGTTACAAGAAATCTTAAGTCAGAACTCATGAGTATTATAAAACAAATAAATCCTTATGAGGAAGAACGTAAGATTGGTTTTGTCACTGAAGTGGGCTCCTCATATGTAAAAGCAAACATTAATGAAAATGCTAATCAGTATGATGATTGGTATTTAGGAATTAAAAATAGCCAAGGCCATGTAAATGATTTTGTAGTGATTGATTGTGATGAATATGCACTATTAGGAAGAATTTCAAAATCTACTGTTCTCGATGTAGAAAGGTTAAAGTTAAATGAAAACAGTAAAGGTAGAGTCCATCCTATTGGGAATATCCAGCTATTGGCAACAATATCTTTACAAAATTCGGAAGTTTTGAAGGGGATATTAGCTTATCCTAAAGTAGGAGCTTCTGTCTATACAGCTCATCCTGACTTTGTAAAATGGACGTTCGAATTTGATAAGTTAAAGGATTCTGACAAAGAAAAAATAAAGTTACAAGTAGGACACCTTCCCGAGCATTCAAGCATATCCATAGATTTAACTCCTGAGCAATTATTTGGCAGACATATAGCTGTATTAGGCACTACAGGTGGCGGTAAGAGTTGGACTTTAGCCCGGTTAATGGAACAATCCGTGCAGTTTAATTCCAAATCAATATTAATTGATGCAACTGGAGAATTTTCTACGCTTGCCGATGAATATGTTGAAGAAGTAAAAAGAGTACATATAGGTGGCGATACCAATAATGAGTATCGAGATATCCCCTACAATGAGCTGCTTATTTCTGATTTAACAGCCATATTTAGACCCTCGAGTCAATCTCAGGCGCCAAAATTGCATGAAGCAATAAAAAGTTTAAAATTAATTCAGATAGATGGTGATCATGCTTCAGATGATGGATTGCTAGTAAAACAGGGCAATCCAAAAGCGCCAATAGAGGAATCATTTAGAGAGCATGTAGAAACGATAGAGGACCCAAAGGCAACATTTAATATCAATAATTTAGCTTATCAAATCCGTGAAGAGTGCGTGTATCCGACTGGTTATGATAATGATGAGGTATATGGAGACATAAATAAACAAGACTTGTCATATTGTTATACCCTAATTTCGAGGATTCAAGAAATAGTTAACTCAACATTCTTTTCTCCAATTTTTCAACCAGAAGAAGATAGTTCAATCTTCGATGAGATTAATAACTTTATCGAACCTGATGATGAGGAAGAAAACTATAAACTTTTAATAATCTCTTTAGAAGATTTAAGTTTTCAGAGAAAGATTCGTGAAATTGTAGTAAATGCTATTGGCCGCCATTTACACCAATGTGCTAGAAAAAAGAAATTTATAAATAATCCTCTTGTTACTTATTTGGATGAAGCTCATCAATTTCTAAACCAAAAGATACGTGATGACTTCGTGCAATTTGATTTAGACTCTTTTGAGTCTTTAGCAAAAGAAGGGCGTAAATATGGTATTTCTGTCTGTTTAGCCACGCAAAGGCCTCGGGATATACCAACAGGAATATTGAGTCAAGTAGGTACATTAATGGTCCACAGATTGATTAATGAAAGAGATAGAAACGTTGTAAAAAATGCATGTGGTGAGTTAGATAGAGATGTAGCTTCCCAACTTCCTTCCTTATCTTCAGGTGAAGCCGTTGTTATTGGCGTTGATTTTAATTTTCCCCTCGCTACAAAAATAAAAGAACCTGTACAGCCACCAGATTCAGAAGGGCCTGATTATCAAACTTTTTGGAATGTTGAAATAGAGGAAGATCAAGAAGATGGATGATTTAAGTGAACAGCTTAAAGGGAACTTTGCTTTTGAGGGCGCAAGGTTAAGTTTGGATAATGCTATTAATCACTTTGAGGCAGGAGAATTATTAGCTGGGAAAGGTAAATTTGGCTTAGCTACATCTCATATTATTCTAGCTGCGGAAGAATGTGCAAAAGCAATGGTTTTATTTGCTAAATACAATCTGTCGGATCACAAAATTTCAGATATGCCAGCTGAAGTTAGGCAGTTAATGCCAATTTTAGAAGATTACGATTACAAGAAAATTTTCTACAGCCATACTCCTAAACAAGTATTGGCCTCATTCACATCATTTTTGGGGTTTTTGCTATCTAAGCTTTATCCCATTCCAATTTCATTACTTGATAAAATATTATTTGAAGGTAAAGAGCTTACTGATGAGGAGATTGAGAAAGTTGAAAGAATGAAAGAAGAACAAATTAAAATTATTAAAGAATGGAAAGAAAATGGTAAAGTCCCAGATTTAGGCTTACAGGAAATTACACGTTGGTGGAAGGAATCGAACCCAAGGAAGAATAATGGCTTCTACGTAGGCATAGAAAATGGTAAATGGAAAAAACCCCAAGATTTCTCAGAAGAAGATTACTACAAAGCATATAATTATGTTTCCGGGATAATTGCTTACATGGATAGAAGTATAAAATTGCAAAAAGAGTACAATTCAATTGTTACCGATTATGAATAAAGACCTCCTCCAAAAGCACATCAAGAAATACCAGCAAGAAGAGGCCGCCAATCCTGATCAGTTCCAAGAGGATTGGTCCGAGCGCCAGGAGCATATTACCAAATACCAGGGATATGATGAGGCTACCATTCATGCCATGGACGAAGAGGATATCTACGAGTACATCTCTCCCCTGTGGGCGATGCAGATCTGGGGCAACAAGCGGTATGTGACGGATAATCTCATTGAAGACAACGGACTGGAGTATCTGAAAGAGCAACTGGTCAGCCTGCTTTGGTCGGACGGCCCTATCGAAGATCGGTGGGACTCATTTCGCAAAAATATAAAGGGTATGGGACCGGCTATGATCAGTGAGATCCTCTGCAAAACCCATCCGGACCAGTACATCGTTTGGAACCGGCGGGCGCAGATAGGGCTCGATTACCTGGGCGTGGAAGACCTGCCCCGGTACGATTACCAGCTGGATGGACAGAAATACAGGGAACTCTGTGAGATAGAAAAGGAAATGGCCTCCGAACTGGCCAGGGCCGGATTTGAAGAAACATCGCTGTTGATGGTCGATTATTTTATCTGGCACGAGCTCCAGGTTGAAGAAACGCTTTCCAAACGGTCGGGCAAAGGAAAGGAACCGTCCGAATCAGATGATGAACTGGAACAGGACAGCTCGAAGTTTATTCACAATGATGTCCGGGATAAGATTCGCAACATCGGTCAGTGGCTGGGTTTCGAAGCCAATATTGAACGACGGGTAGCCGCCGGCTCCCAGGTTGACACCGTCTGGGAATCCACGATCGGAAATATGGGGAGAGTGATCTATGTGTTTGAGGTGCAGACCAAGGGGAGCATCGACAGCCTGATTGTGAATTTGCTAAAATCGCTGAACAATCCAGCCGTACAGGGAGTGGTGGCAGTTTCAAACAATAAGCAGTTGGAAAAAATTAAGAGTCATGCTGAAGGGGTTACCGGTCTTCGGGATAAACTCAAACTGTGGGATTACCAGGAGGTACTCAATGTGCACGAAAAGCTGGAGTATGTAAATGAGAGTATTAATCAGTTAGACTTGGTACCTGATAGTTTTTAAATAATTTTTTTATGCCATTTAAAATCCTTACTACCGCCGATCTCCACCTCGGAAAAAAATCATCCAATGTTCCGCGAAATTTAGACGAAAGTTCCACACGGTTCACTTGGCACCGAATAGTTGAATACGCAGTAGTAAATGAGATAGATGCCCTGATATTGGCCGGAGACGTGGTGGATCGGGACAACCGTTATTTCGAAGCCCGTGGTCCCATCCAGGAGGGATTTGAGCGATTACAGGACGCAGAGATACCGGTTGTGATGGTTGCCGGTAATCACGATTTTGATGTACTCACGGATGTTATCAGAAATAGAGAATATGATCACGTTCACCTGCTTGGCGAACAAGGAACCTGGGAATCATATAGACTTCAGAATCCAAAAGGAGCGATTCAATTTATTGGTTGGTCCTTTCCCTCGCGATATGTCGGTGAGGATCCATCGATACAGGATTGGTCGGTCAATCTTGATCCGAATCTGCCCACCATTGGTATCCTTCATGGTGATATCGCTGATTCAAGCAGTAAATATGCACCGATCAATCTTAATAATTTGATTGGCGGGCTAGTGGATAGCTGGGTGCTGGGCCATATTCATAAACCCGGCATACTTCGCGAATCCGAGCCCCTGATTTTTTATCCAGGGTCCCCGCATGCCCTAAGCTCTAAAGAACCGGGACAACATGGACCATTTTTATTGACTATTGAGGGTAGGGAAGCGATACGTTATGAACAGATTGCTTTATCCCCAATTCGATACGATAGGTTGGAGATAGATATTACCGGAGTAGAAAATGAATCGGAATTCCGGAATCGCATAACCAGCAGGCTGTCCGGAGAGGTACAGAACAATGTCGAAAAGTTTGAGCAGGCTTATAGGGCCATATATGATGTAATACTTACAGGCAAACATTCTTCACTGTCCGAGTTGGATCGTTGGGGACAATGGGCCAGAGAGTTTGAACAGGAACTGATGCCAGAGACCCTCGTATCTATTCGGACGGTCGTAAATAAAGTTGAGCCCAAAGTTGAAAATCTTCAGCAGCTGGCTGGCCAGCCTACCCCGCCCGGCATATTGGCACAAGCTATTCTTGATTTGCAGAATGGCAGGCAGTCAGAATTTATTGATCATCTTTCCAAGCAGTTTAAAACCAAGCTGGAAGGCGTGAACTCGGCCAATACTTATCAGCCCCTGCGCTTGCAGGACCCCCCGCTTACCGCATCATCCGACGATGCCAGAGACTACCTGCTGCGGGAATGCCAACACCTTCTTGGGGAGCTGCTATTACAAAAAGAACATTCCTGATCTTTCTGTACCATGATAAAAGAACCATTCATATTGACAGAGCTGAATGTACGCAAGATGCCGGGGTTACCGCGTGGTCTGCCCCCTTACCGGGATCTCTCACCGAATATAAATATCATAGCGGGGCCAAACGCTTCCGGGAAAAGTTCTACCGCCCGAGCTATTCAAAAATTAATCTGGCGAAATAAAACGGATGGTTTACAGGTAGACGGCAATGTAGAAATTGATGGCGAACCCTGGGCCATACGGGTTGATTCAAATTATATCAGCTTACAGCGGGATGGGAAGCCCGATGAGCTGACAGGACTTCCGGCCGTGGAGGATCAGGATCGGTACATGTTAGCCCTGCACGAGCTCATTCAGGTCCAGGAGGGAGATCTGGCTAAGAAAATTATTAAAGAATCGATCGGTGGCTTTGACCTGGATCAGGCCGCCCGGCAACTTGATTATGCTCACAGTATCAAAAATAGAAGTATATCAGAATATAAAGAGTTTGAAAAAGCAGATGCGAATGTAAAAGAGCAGCGAGACAAACAAAAAGAAATAAAAAAAGAAGAAGCCCAGCTCTCGGATCTGTATGAGCAGAAACAGGAGGCGAAAGAGGCCGCCAAGCGGAAAGAGTTGTACGACTGCGTTATAGCCTATAAAGAAGCCAAATTAGACTTTGAGCAAAAGGAACAGCGCTACCAGGAATTTCCAGAGGTTTTGGGAAAAGCGCATGGTGAAGAATATGAACGAATCGAAGGAATTGAGGGCGAAATTTCGGATGCCGAACGCGCTGTAGAGCAGGCTGAACGGAAACAACAACTTGCTCAAGATATTCTCGATCAGCTTGAAATACCGGAAGCAGGAGTTGACGATCAGGATCTCGTTGAGCTGGAACAGCGGATAGCGAACCTGGAAGATTGGGAAGAAGAAATCAGCAGACTGCAAGGGGAGATCAAAAAATTTGAGAAAAATAAGGAGGATATCCTTGCCTCTCTGGGTGAACAGCCGGACATCACTGGTTGGGACGGACTCAAGATACAAGATCTGGAAGATCTTGATCAGTTCCTGGAAAAAGCACATCGTACCGCAAGTGCACATCGTTTTTTGAAGAAGGAAATTGAGAAGCTCAGTGATGAGTTAAATGAAGATATATCCTCCAAATCAGTACTTCAGAAGGGCATAAATGCTTTAAGTCAGTGGTTACAGGAACCAAGGGTAGTCTCCGAACTCCCGGTGTGGATAACGATATCGATCATAGCAATCACCCTTTTGGGCGGCATAGGCACCTTTTTCTGGTGGCAGGTGGGTCTGGCCGGTTTCCTGCTGATACTTGGTCTCTCACTTTACGGTTTATGGAAACAGAAACAGGAGCAGGTCAATCCCAATGTCACCATAAGAGAGGATGATTACCGTGAAACAGGATTACCTGGCCCGGCCGACTGGGAGAGGGAGGACGTCCGACAAAAATTAAATGAACTTATCGATGAGCTCACAGAGGCCAGCTGGCAGGAGCGAATAGCACAGGTAATTGAAAAACGCAGTGACCAGATTGACGATCTGCAGAAACAGATCAGGGATGTTGAAGAAACAGGTAGTGAACTCAAAGACAGGATATCGGCGTTGCCTGAGCTGCCGTTCGAGAATCCTCAAGATTATAATGCGCTGTATTGGTTTATTATCCAGGCCCAAAAGTGGCAAAAAGCGGATGAAGAGGTGCGGGCACTGACGGAACAGGTGGCAAGTTATAAGGAACAGATTAAAACTGAGCTGGAGAAATGTAACGCCCAGTTTGAGAAGTATAATGCTGGTGTGGCGGCGGATGCCGCAGAAGCCGAGGCCAGGTACCAACATCTGAAAAAGCAGGAGGACAAAAGGCAACAGGCCAAAAAAGAAGTAGCCGATCAGTCCGATATTATAGAAGAAAAACAGGGGCTGATTCAACGAAAAGAGGATGAGCTGAAGTCCATCTATAACAAACTTGATGTAGAATTCGACCGAAAAGACCAGGTTCAGGCCCTGCTGAACAGACTGGATGATTTTAAAGACGCTCGTAAAGATTTTGAGGTGAGTAAACAGCTTTTGTCTGAGAAACAAACGGCTATGGAAAGCCACTCCAGGTATCAAGAAGAGCAGGGTAAGATTGAACATATGAATCTGGATCAGGCAGAGGATGAACGTCAACAACTTGAGGAAACAGCAGAGAAACTTGATAGAATAAGCAACCAGATCACGGAGATTGAAACGAATGTAAAATCCGTAAAAGATGGGAATTCACTGGAAAATGTGCTTAAAGAGCAGGATGAAGCCTTGCTGGAGCTTCAGGGGGTATATGAAGAGAATTTGTCTTCAATTGCAGGGCAACTGCTGGTTGACCAACTGAAAGGCGAAGTACGCGAGCAGAACAGACCAAAAGTTTTTCATAGGGCCAATGAACTTTTTAACCGGATTACCAAAGGTAGATATGAAGTTAGAATAGACGAAAAAGACGAACCGGAATTTAGAGCTTATGATACCGTAGAGAAGGAAGGAAAAAGTTTGGATCAACTATCTACCGGTACCCGCATTCAACTGCTGCTGTCGGTAAGGATGGCTTTTGTGGAAACGCAGGAATCGTCGATAAAACTGCCCATATTGGCTGATGAACTGCTCGCAAACAGTGATGATGTTAGAGCACAAGCTATCATTGAGGCTTTGACTGAGATAAGTAAAGATGGGCGACAAGTATTTTATTTTACGGCACAGGCGGATGAGGTCGCCAAATGGCAGTTGCATTTATCGGACATGGATGATATTGATGCTGAAATTTATACGCTGTCAGGCAATGGTCAAGAGAGCGAATACCGATATGATACAGAGCAATTTGAAGCTCTTGGATTACTGCATGAAGTACCTGAGACCTATGGCTTGTCTCATAAGGAGTATGGCGAACTACTGGATATTCCTTCCTATGATACTCTTTTAGATGAACCCGAACAGCTACACCTTTGGTATCTTATTGAAGATCTGAAGTTGTTGTACCAATGTCTGAAACAGGGAATCGGCAGATGGGGCAAGCTGAAAAGCTTCTTGAACCATAGCGGCAACATAGAAGGGCTTGATGAGGATAAACGTGCCCGGTTGAGAGAAAAAGTTCGGCTATTAGAACAGTTCCAGAACTTATACCGGCAGGGACGTCCCGAACCGATTGATCGCTCGGTTTTAGAAGATTCTGGAGCTGTTTCTGATACTTTTATTGATAAAGTATCAGATAAACTGAATGAATTGGAAGGTAATCCAACAAAGCTGCTTAAAGCCCTTCGAAATAGGGAGGTTTCAGGTTTTTATGAAAGCAATATTGAAAAACTTGAAGACTATTTACTCACCAACGAATATATCGATGGTCGGGATTCAATGGGTATTGATCATATTCAAACAAGAATCCAAGCTTATACCACTAATTTGAATATTGTACAACAAGAGGCTAACATGTTTTTGAAGAGAGTTTTATCTGATTGATACTTGGATAGCTTGCTAACAAGAAACTCAAGAAATGGCACAAGATGAACAAAGAGAATTATTCAAATGGCAGTGGCCTTCTGCCGCCCAATATCCACTAAACAACGAAAAGGGGAAAGTTGGAACTTGGGTTAGAAGAGATCTGAAAGCCTCGCAAAACTACTTAATTCTAACCGGTTTCAGCTCTCTTGAATATTTAATACAAGAGATTGGGGATGAAGAAATTTGGCAGGATAGAAATATCACCATTGTATTAGGCAATGAGCCGATTATTCAGGAGGAACTTATTAAAAAGCGCCTTACCCAAAGAAAAAATACTCTCTCCCGTCACATTGCTGACTATTGGCTTGAGAAGGGGATATCAATCAAGTTGAATGGCCCCCTGCTGTCACTGACAAAGGCTATCGAGGATAATGAAATTCAGTTCAGGCTTCATCCCACATTGCATGGGAAGGTATATGTTGGTGATTACCACTTGGTTATGGGTTCCAGCAATTTTTCTTATTCGGGAATGGAGGATCAGGCTGAAATCAACGTGCGGTATGGCAAGGAAAAGCCTGAGTACGATGAGATCCAAAAAATTGCGGAACACTACCAATCTAGAAGCAAAGCCTACAATGAAGACTTACTGGCGCTACTTAAAAAGTTGCTCCAGCTGGTAAATTGGGAAGAAGCACTGGCGCGGGCTATAGCAGAATTACTGGAAGGGGACTGGGTCGAGAAATACTTTAAAAATTTGCATCCGGGCCAAGAGTTTGCTTTATGGCCGACACAGCGGCAAGCGATAGGGCAGGCGTTGTACATTCTGGATAATGAGGGCAGTGTACTAATCGCGGAGCCCACGGGCTCGGGTAAGACAAGGGTTGGGGCTCATCTTCTCGCGGCTTTATTGAATCGTTTTTGGCAGCAGGGACGGGGTGGCAGAAGTAAGTATAAAATCATCGCTCCCCCGTTGGTACTGGTCAACTGGCAGGAGGAATTGGATAATCTAACCTTTACCGTGGCTAATCCAATCTCCCATGGCATCCTGAGTCGGCTGGACAGCTCCAAGAATCAAACCCATCTGGAGGATATCCGGGATGCCACCGTGCTCTTGGTGGATGAGGCCCATAACTATCTTAATATCTCATCCAACAGGACACAGTCGATTCGAAATAACAAGGCTGATCATGTAATCCTATTTACAGCTACTCCAATCAACAAAAAATGGAATGACCTGCTTCGAATGGTTGAGCTTCTGGGGTTAGATAATCTTTCCGAAGAAGCCTATAAAGCGTACAAGAAATTAAAACGAACAAGAAGACGTAGCGGGGCTAAACCCAGTGACCAGATCCTTGGCCAACTAAAAAAGTATTCCCAAAAGTTTATCGTCCGACGGACAAAAAGAGAGATAAACGAAATTATTGACCGGAGACCGGATGCCTTTCAGGATGGCGATGGAAACCTGTGTCGTTTTCCCAAACATGTATGTAATACGTATTCCATCGACCAAGAAGAGCGTGATGTCGAACTGGGGAGAAAGATTGACCGGTTAAGTAATGATCTAAAAGGAATTCTCTTTTTGAAGCGGATCACTATGCCCAAAGAACTGATCGAAGAGGGCGTTGATCCACAGGATTTTGTAAACGGGCGAATCAGGTCGGCACCAGCGCTGTCCCGATACAATATTAAGAATTGCTTGCGTTCCTCCAGGGCGGCGATAATAGAGCATCTCCTGGGTACTAAAGAAGCATGTAGATGGGCCGGAATCGATTCTCTTGCCAAATCCTCTGGTAATATCATTGCCTCATTAGAAGATATTGACGGTCTTCCCAGCATTAAAAATATTGATAAAAAGTATTTGCCTGATTGGCTAACCGATGAAGAGTTGTATTCTGAAGCTGTTCAGCAGGAAATAGTTTTACTTGGGAGAATAGCTGATTGTGTAAAACAGTTGAGTGACAGTCGGGAGAGAACCAAGGCTAATTTTTTAGCTGAGTTGCTTGAAAAACATACCCACATATTGGCCTTTGATGAGATTGTCATTACGCACTCGGTAATAAATAATCACATACAAGAGCACATACCGGATGACACGCAGCTGGTGATTGCAACTGGAGGTCGGAATGATGGTGGCAAAGAGGAATTGCAAAAGTTATTTCATCCATCCTCCGAAAGTTCATCGGTTATTGGTCTTTGTACAGATGCATTATCGGAGGGGGTAAACCTACAGAAATCATCGGCGGTTGTTTTCCTGGATATGCCTACTGTTATACGCAAGGCTGAGCAACGGGCTGGACGGGTAGATCGGTTGGATAGTCCACACGACAAAATTGATATCTACTGGCCCCGGGATCACAAGGTATTTCAACTTGAAGCTGATAAAAGATTTATAGAACGCCATGACTTAGTTGATAATGTGATCGGATCAAACATAAAGGTCCCGGACGAATTTGCTGTGAATGGGAAAGAGAAAATCGATCCAGAGCTTATGGAGGAGCTCTATAAGAAGCGCCAGGAACAGGATCGAGAATGGGCGGGAGTTGATGATGCGTTTAAGCCGGTTCGTACCTTTATTGAAGAAGATGGGTTGATAGATCAGGATCTATACGAGCAGTTTAAAGAGGTTACGGCAAAAGTGCTCTCAAGAGTTAGCATTGTAAAATCTGATGCGCATTGGGGATTTTTTGCCATTCGGGGTACAAAGAAAAGAGCTCCAAAGTGGGTACTAATCAAGGATGGAGATCTTGCTAGGGATTTGCCTGAAATCTGTAGTTTCTTGCGAGAGCGACTGCCCCATTGCATAAATATCACTGACCGACTCAAGGAAGCTGATAAATATGTCCGAAATATGGTAGATAAGCTTAATGAGGTACGGTTAGAATTGCTTCCAAATAGAAGGCGACTTGCTTTACATACGTTTGAAAAGTTAGTTAATAAGTGGATTAAAACTGAAAGAGATCAAGATAATCCAGACAAAAACCGTTTAAGTATTTATAAAGATTTTCAGGGAATATTCAAGAGTCACTATAAACTCCAGGGCTATTCAATCGATTGTTATGAGTTTAGTCAGCTTCTGCTTGACGTCTATCATCCATATTTTGACAAAGCGGAAGAGGATCCAACCTACAGACGAGGGTAGTGTAAACTAAACTCTGTCCTGTTATATTGAACCCCTGATGGGGCTAGCCCCATCAGGGGTTGCGATTCAGATCCAGCGGTAGCCGGTC
>NZ_JBINJE010000021.1:0-72714 GCF_043951955.1 Halalkalibaculum sp. DA384
CTTGCCTCCCGGCCGTCTTTACTTCGTCATCTGCTTCGCAGAATGACGGGTCGCACTATGCGATTATCTGTCTGTCTCATTACGGAAAAGAACAACATCTTGAAGCTCTCTGAACACAAAAATTCAGAGCAAAAAATTGGGTTGAAATCAATTCGAAAATTGGCTTCAACCCATCTCCAAAACGGAAACAAAATATACGACTATAGGGCAGGCATTGTCAATGTTTTTTTGAAAGTTTTTTCCATCATCTTCTTTGGAGCCAAACCTTATGCACTGTCAGGATCTGGCCCCAACAAGCTAAATTCCGAAGGATCTTCTTCGTAATTCCTAAATAATTTAACCCCAAGATAAAAAAGTGGGGTATCAAACAATGCAAAGAAGAACTTGAACAGATAGGAATTGAGAATAAGGATGGCCAGGGCTCCGATATTGTCCACATTGTCTCCCAAATTGCCTGCCACATACAAGATTGAGAGAATCGCTGTAGAATCAACCAGTTGACTTACGGTTGTAGAGGCATTATTGCGCAACCAGAGGTGCTTACCCCGGGTCAAACGTTTCCAAAAATGGAACAGGCGTACATCAACTGTTTGAGCCGTGAGGTAGGCAATCATGCTGGCAATAGTATTTCCTACCATAAACTCATAGACTCCCTCAAAAAGACTGGTTCCACCGCTGACTCCTGCCGTATTGGGGAGCCAGTGATTCACGCTCATCAGAAAAAGCATAAATATGTTCATGGCAAATCCCACCCAGATAACCATCTGTGCCTTTTTCCGTCCAAATAGTTCCGAAATAAGATCGGTTGCCAAAAAAGTGAATGGATAGGCGACAACCCCGACCGGAACACTCATCGTATAGATATTTTCGTCCCGCACAAGACTGGGGGTAATTGATTTCAGCCATCCCGGCAACTCTAAGGAGAAAATAGTAACAAATTTAGTCGTGCCGATAACATTCCCCAACACCAGGGAGGTCAGGAAAATGCCGGACAGGGAAAGGAACAAAACATCGCGTTTAAAAGGCGTTCGTTCTGTGAACAGCTTCATCTATATAGCAGGCAGTTTGAGTTGGTCTGAAATGGTATGGGATTTTTCACACTGAGCGTACCGCAAATACCGAAAAACAATTTAAATCCACAATAGTTTCATTTTTTGAGATCAGCACCTAAACTCAATCCAAATTTAGAGCACCCGAATACAGAACACTGCAGACAACAGGAAGCTCAGATCTGAGCACGATCGGTCGCAGAGTCGTAACAGCCAACTCAATACCGGATTAATTTGCCCTCCACTCCTGGTAAGCTTCCCTCAGTGTTTCTGCCACCAGCTCCTGCACCTGACTCCACCGCTTGCCGGAAGAGCGATTTTCGGGAAATTTCTGATTAACCTCGATCTCCAGTCCGGCATATTCAGAGTCGGTATATTTAGTACGCAAATAGGTGGAAAATCCATCCATGACACCGGGATATGGATTGTTAAACTGGATATTCAGATCGGAATCACGCTCAAGCAGTCTTTTCCAAATATGACAAAACCGGGTCTCGCTGGATCGGAACGGGTCAAACAGCAATCCGATATCGACTTCCCGCAATGAACCGTCCAATATGGGGGTAAAGGTGTGTACGCTCAGGTGCAGCACCTGGACTTCCTTGCTTACCATCTTCTCAATCTGTGCCTCTACGGTATTTCGGTGCGGCTTGTAATATTGTTCAAGAACCATCTGCCTTCCTTTTTCATCCAGCGATTCCATAAACTCGGAAAACAGTTCAGGGCTGTGAAGAGATCGGTTCAGGTCCACCAGCAAACGAGTGACCGAATGCAGATACGGGCTTACTTTCAGTTTCCTGGCACAGGTGCGGGTGAGCTCAAGCGCCCCGATGTCATAACCTCTATGAGTCTTCAGAATTTCGGGATCATCTTCAAATAGTGACCGGTACCCGCTGGGAACTTCATTGCCTGCATGCTCACAGGTTATGATAAGCTCTTTATCCATACTTTTCGAGGATATCTTCTGGTTCCTGGTAGTTGACAGATCTTGGTTCTATTCGGCCGATTTCAGGTATTTTTACCCTGTTTTGCGAGAGTATTGGTATTTGCCTGACAGACTTAACGCAAGTATTTACCACTATAATTGAAGTGGCAGAAATGAAGTTTCATTCCATTTTCCTTTCCCGGCAGAAGCTGGTCATCCCATGATTTGGATCAGTCAAATTAGTACTTGCGGAGTTACTTTTTTAACAGTACATATGCTAATGGCAGCTTCTCGGAGATCTGCATGAAATAAACCATCTTAAGCCTTTAATGAAAAGATATGCAACGCTATTCCCTTTTCCCGTTTCCCGTCAATATCCGAACCGTTTTCCGGTATCTTCCATGCCTTGCACTATTTATATTTTCCCTGGGTGTTACAAGCTCCCGCGCACAAGAATACACCGCCACTTTTGAGCACCAGGCTATTGTAGTAAGCGACCTGGACAAGTCTGCTGAATTTTACCAGGAGGTCTTGGGCCTTCAGGAAGTAGAAAATAAAACAGAAAAGCCGACCCGCCGCTGGTTTTCAATGGGAGAACATCTGGAACTTCACCTGTTGCTGGAGGAGGAGATGGTGAGCGTTAACAAATACTTGCACATGGCCCTGGCGGTCTCAAATTTTGACAATTTCATTCAGAACCTGCGTGATAAAAAAATTCCTTTTTACAATTGGGAGGGAGATCCCAATAAAATAAAACTGCGTCCCGATGGAGTTCGGCAGGTATACCTTCAGGATCCGGATGGTTACTGGATTGAGATCAACAGCAATGCGCCGTAAACTCAGGGGTAATAATCGCAGCTTCTGAAATAAACCACAGGAGACTTTACAAAATCGCTTTTGTTGCCTGACATCAGTTGTACTGCAATCGACATGCTCATAGAAAGGGTCTCAACTGAGACCCTGAATTCAAACAGTCGTTGATGTTAGTCCACACTCTTGATTTTTGAACTCCACTTTTAAATAAATCCATGCGTTCGCTGTGTCGCTACTGCTTCTCGCCCCGCATCACAACAATCTAATGGCCTGGAAAGAGGCACTGCTGGAGGAAGATCCCAACCTTGACATCGAGATCTGGCCGAATATTGAAGACAGGGAGCGCGTTCAGTTTATCCTTAGCTGGAATCAGCCGAAGCAGACACTGAACCGGTTTCCCAATCTCAAGGTGATTTCTTCGCTTGGAGCCGGCGTGGATCATATTCTGCGGGATGATGTGCTTCCCGAGAATGTAACCGTATGCCGGATTGTCTCTCCCTCCCTGGTGCGCCAGATGCAGGAGTATATATTAATGACCGTTCTCAACTATCAGCGCAACATGTATGCCTACTACCAGCAGCGAACAGAACGAAAATGGAGCGAGCACCCAAACAAAAAGCCAGACGAGATACCGATCGGAGTTATGGGACTGGGAACACTGGGCAAACCGGTGGCCGAAATCCTGGCACAAAACGGGTACCAGGTAAACGGCTGGTCGCACACCAGGAGGACAATCGAGGGGGTTGACACTTTTGCCTCTGATGAACTCGACCAGTTCCTGGAGTCGACCCGCGTGCTGGTGTGCCTGCTTCCACTGACGAGCGATACAGAAGAGATACTTAACCTGGCCCTTTTCAGGAAATTGCGGCGCCCGGCATATCTCATTAATGCCGCTCGCGGAGAGCACCTGGTGGACGAGGACCTGATCTACGCCATGGATACCGGGTGGATCGAGGGCGCGTGCCTTGATGTGTTTTCTGAAGAACCGCTGCCCGACCGCCACCCGTTCTGGAACCGCCAGGATATTATGATTACTCCCCATTCCGCCAGCTTCACTCTCCCCCGCGAGGTAGCTGGACAAGTGATCGAAAACTACAAACGAGCTCTATCAGGAATGGAAGTAAAAAATAAAATTGATCGGGACAAAGGATATTAATGCCGTTGTACACACCGGCTTATTTCCCGGAACAATTAAAAATGAGGGGTTAAGAAACCCTGCGAGGAATTTTGACAAATGCGCAGACTGTAGAAAATCTCTATTTTAGATAAGTCTGCTACCGGGAACATCTGAGTTTCTTTTAGCCGAAGGGGAAGCGATGACAGGCGGTGATTTTTTCGTTTTGTTCACACAAAAAGGAACACGCCTGTCCCGGAAAAAGGCCTGCCGTGACTTTTTGAGGAAGGCCTATATAGTTCATGGATGAGGAGTCACCAACGTCTCTTTGCTTCTGTTTACAGGTCCACCGGGTGAATCCATTGGAAAGGATCTTGCCGCCTGCCAGTTTGAATACCGTAAATTTCGTCATACAATCGCTGTCCCAGCGGACCCCGGCCTTTATCGTGAATTTTTATCGTACCTCCATCGTGCGAAATAGATTTTACCGGAGAAATGACGGCTGCCGTACCCGTTCCGAAAACCTCCTGCAGCGCGCCGTTTTCACCCGCTTCCATGACCTCCCTTATCGGCACGGGGCGTTCTTCAACAGGAATGTCCCAATACTTGGCCAGCTGGATGACCGAATCCCGCGTAATGCCCGGTAGAATCGTACCCCCCAGCTCGGGCGTCACAAGTCGATCTTCAATTAAAAAAAAGATATTCATCGTGCCCACCTCTTCCACATACCGGTGCTGGTCGGCATCGAGCCAGAGAACCTGGTCATATCCCCTGTCGTTTGCCTTTTGTACGGGATACAAGCTTGCGGCATAGTTGCCGGCGGTTTTTATCTCCCCAGTGCCTCCTTTGGCTGCGCGTACATAGTTTCCAGCCGTTACCAGGCTCACCGGCGCAGAGTAGTACGATCCGACCGGAGATGTAATGATATAAAATCGGAACACCTTGGCGGAGCGGGCCGAAATCACCGGCTCAAAAGCCATGGCAAATGGCCGGATGTACAGGGCATTGCCCTCTTTTTGGGGAATCCACCGGTGGTCCAGCCGAATCAGTTGCTCAATGGCCCGCATAAACAGATCAGGGTCCACTTCCGGAATACATACCCGTTTGCAGGACCTGGCCATACGCTCAATATTTTTCTCAGGCCGGAACAGGTTTACCGTATCATTTCCCGCATAATAGGCCTTGGTCCCCTCAAATACCGACTGCCCATAGTGAAACACATTGAGCGCGGGTTCAACCTCTATCGTCCCGTAAGGTTTGATACCGGGCAATCCCCAATGACCGTTCCGATACTCCATTTCAAACATATGGTCGGAAAAGATCCGGCCAAACCCGGGACTTTCAAGATCCACTTCCTGGAGACGACTTTCCTTTACTCGCTGAATTTCGATAGTAGCGTGTTCACTTGGCATACAGACTTACCATTTTAAATGGTTCGGATAAGAGATACGAGAAACATAATAAATGTAACGAAATGGAAAACGTATTGCATTTTTATTGAAAACAAGGGGCTACTTTATTTTCTTCTCATCCGTACACCGATATTTTTTATCATGTTGAAGGCTTTGCAAAACCCTCATATGGTTAACTTCAATCCCGGACCTGAATAAACTACTGTGAAAAAAAGATTAGACCATCTGTTCAACCTCTTGGAAGAAACCCCGGAAGGGTCGTTCTTTAATCCCTGGTACCAGCAGGATGAGAAGCATGATCTTGATGAGAAATCGCCCCGCAGGCGACGCCGGCAGCTACGGACGTACCTTGCCGACCGCCTTGACTCCGCAAAATACCTGTGCGTAGCCGAAGCGCTGGGATATCAGGGGGGACATTTTACCGGCATTGCCATGACCTCCGAGCGTATCCTGCTTGGCCACCAACAAAAACCACACAACATTCCGCCGGATGACGTGTTCCGGGAGTTGAAGCCAGAGCGAACGAGCAGTCCCGAAGTAATTGAAAAAGGGTTTTCTGAACCCACTGCAACCATTATGTGGAAGGCGCTCTACACTCTGGGTTTAGACCCGTTCGAGGTGGTACTCTGGAACGCGCTGGCGTGGCATCCATACGATGCCGGAGATGGGATGCTCAGCAACCGGACTCCCACCGATGCCGAACTGGAGGCCGGTATTCCCGTGCTGGAAGCATTTTTTGATCTCTTTCCTTCCGCAAAAGTCATTGCGGTTGGCCGAAAATCGGAACAGTGCCTTGACAGGCTTGAACTGGATTACATCCCCGTACGGCATCCCGCGAATGGTGGAGCTCCCAAGTTCCGGCGCCAGATGAAGGCGATTATGAACCGCAGAATATCGAACAAGAAATCTCGGATACCGAAGTAAGGAAAATCAAAATTCGGCATTCCTTTTTCTGCGGTTCGATATTCCTACCCAGTGCTCTGCATGGCGGCGGCAATGCCGTTGATGCTGAGAAACAAGGCTTCGCGGAGCTCTTCCTCCTCTTTATCGCCCGCCGCTCTCCAGCGTTTGAGCAGGTTTACCTGCATGAGGTTGAGGGGATAGGTGAACGGATTTCTGAACCAGATGGACCGCTTGATCACCATGCTGTTGTCCAGAATGTCATCCAGCCCGGTGATGGCCGTTATCGCCTCTTCCGCCTTCCGGAAATCATCCGATATGATCCCGTAGAATTTGCCGTCGGCTTCGGCCGTGTATGATTTTGCCGTTGGCAGGTGCGTTCGCGCCATTTCACGCTGGGCGTTATCCAGGATCGTTTTGAAGAAGATCCACTCGTTGTACCACCTGCGAAACAGCTCCAGGTTTTCCTTGTCCTGGTCAATCATCTCCTTGAGTGCCACCCCGATGCCGTACCATCCGGGCACGTTAAATCGCACCTGGGTCCATGCAAAAACCCACGGAATTGCGCGCAGGTTATCAAAATCCGCCGCATCCGGTCCCTTGCGCGAAACCGGTCGTGAAGCGATCGGCAGGCGGCTGATATGCTCAATCGGGGTGATTTCGGTATACCACGGCCAGAATTCCGGATCGTCGATTAGGTCGCGATAGGCCTTCATCGAGCGCCGGGCAATCTGCTCCATCACCTCTTCCAGCTGGTCCCGGTTACCCTGGGTCGGGTCCTCGTCGGAAACCGTAATTCGCAGCATCGCGTTTACAATCTGTTCAAGGTGCCGGCGGGTAATCGAGGAAAGAGAATACCGGAACGATATCACTTCGCCCTGTTCGGTAAACCGTATGCGCCCATTATTGCTAATGGGCGGAAGTGCCAGAATAGCCTGGTTCGAGCGGCCACCGCCACGACCTACCGTTCCGCCGCGACCGTGAAAGAGCCTAAAATCCACATCATACTCGCGGCATACCTTTCCAAGATCCTGTTGAGCTTTTTCAAGGGCCCAGTTCGCCATCCAGTATCCGCCATCCTTATTACTGTCGGAATAACCCAGCATAATCTCCTGGAAATCGTCCCGGGCGATTACCTGTTTGTGATACAGGTCATTCTCATAGATTTTACTCATTATGGCCCCGCAATCCTCGAGATCCTCAATCGTTTCAAACAGTGGAACCAGGTCGAGCTGGCTTTTAACCTCATCCTGCTCGTAACTCCACAGCCCCGTTTCCTTCGCCAGAATGAGTACCTCGAGCATATCGCTTATACCGTGCGTCATGCTGATGATATAACAGCCAAAACTGTTTTTATCCAGCTCCTGCATCTCCCCGATCATGGAAAAAACATCAAGCAGTTCGCGCGTATTGTCAGAGATATTGGCCTTGGCGGGACACAGCGGGCGCGGGTTGGAAAGCTCCTGAGTTAACACATCAATTTTCTCCTGTTCCGAGAGTTCGGGGTAGTCATTGGTGACTTTTGCCAGGGAAAGCAGTTCCGTTACCGCCTGCTCATGCAGCTTGCTGTGCTGGCGGATATCCAGTCCCGCAAGATGAAACCCGAAGGTACGCGCTCGAATCAACAAGTTGTTAAGCTTGCCGTAGCTGCTAACTCCTTTCAGTCCCCCCTCGGCCAGGCTCTCCCGTATCAGCTGGAGATCCCCGATAAAATCGGACGCCGTATACTTTTGCGCCTCTTCAATCACTTCCGCTTTTCTACCCTCGCGAAGGGCTTTCAGCTGGTGGCGGAGCTTGTGCATGATTAGCGTCACTTTTTGCCGGTACGGCTCATGCTTGTATAATCGCTGGTACCGGTCAGAAAGGGTGAAATGCTGTTTGTCTTGCTCAATAGAAGCTTCAAGGGCCTCCGTGATCGAATACTTGTTGTTGGACACACTCAGGTATCGGCGCATCTCGTCCAGCTCCTCCAGGTACAGCTTCAACACGTTTTCGCGCTGTTCCAGAATTGTGTTCCAGGTTACATCCGTGGTCACTTTCGGATTTCCGTCGCGGTCGCTCCCGATCCAAGACCGGTATTTGAGAATAATCGGCAGTTCGGGGACCGTATCGTAATACGTCTTGAACGCCTCGCGAAGATCATCGTACAGTACGGGAATCGTCTCCCAGATGGAATTCATAAAATAGAACATGCCGTTTTCCACCTCGTCTTCCACCGTAACCCGGGCGGAACGAACCTCATCGGTGGCCAGCAGCAGGTGGATCTCATTCAAAATCTCCAGGACCGCCGTTTTTCGTTCATCCGGGGTGTACTGCTCCTGTTCCAGCTTGGCTATCATCGAGGTAATGTGCTGCTGTTTCACCAAAATACTGTGGCGACGCGCTTCGGTCGGGTGGGCGGTGATGGTGGGCTGAATATCGAGCTTGCCGATAACCTCCAGCGCCTCCTCCTTGCTGTACCCTTTCTCGCTTAGCTGATAGACCGCCTCGGCGATGCTTTCCGTCCGGGGCGCATCGGCCGTGGTATCAAATGATCGCTCCCGGTTGATACGGGTGATTTCGTGCTGTTCCAGCGAATTGATAAGATGAAAATAAACCGTATAATATCGGAGAAGCGAACTGATTTTTTCGGTGGACAAGCTGCCGATTTTTTCTTTCAGCTTTTCCATTGTCTCCTCATCGCCCTCGTCAAAAGCCTTTGAGGCCAGCTTCGGCAGTTCCGTGATATCTTCAATCAGATCGGCGTCATCCTTGTCTCTTATCGCCTCCTCTAAAAATTGAGAAAGACTTTTAATCTGATCTCCGAGTTTTTCACTAATTCCACTTTTCTCGGCAAAATAATTAGTAGTTTGTTCCCACAGCATTCGTATTGGTCTTGTTTAATTACTTTTAACTTGTTCTGTTATTACGCAGGCATTTCTAATCCGACGGAGGCCTAATATATGAAAAATAGATGTGAGTGGTGTGAGGATACTTTCCCCGAATATGTACGATATCACGATAAAGAGTGGGGGGTACCGGTAACCGACGACCGGGTACAGTTCGAGTTTTTGATCCTTGAGAGCGCCCAGGCCGGCCTCAGCTGGAGCACAATTTTGAAGAAACGAGCGGGATATCGCCAGGCATTTTCCGACTTTGACGTTGATAAAGTGGCCTGTTTCAGCGAGAAAAAAATTCAACAGCTTACATCAAATCCGGAGATCATACGGAATGAGCAGAAGATACGGGCGGCGGTCAACAATGCCCGAAAATTTATCGACATCCGGGAAGCTTTCGGCAGCTTCAGCAAGTATATCTGGTCTTTTGTGGGAGGGAGACCGATCAACAACCGCTGGCAGTCCATCCGCGAAGTTCCGTCCACCTCGGAAGAGTCTGACAAGCTCGCATCCGATCTCAAAAAGCGGGGATTCAAATTTGTCGGGAGTACTATTATGTATGCGCACATGCAGGCAGTTGGCATGGTGAATGACCATACGGTTGACTGTTTCCGACACAAAGAGGTTGAAAAAGAGCATCAAAATTTTAGTTTATAAAGGTATTTATCAGCGTTGTCATATGGTTTCAGGTATTGACAAGTGACTAACAGGAAGGGGAACCAGTACGTTTACACGGGATCAACGGCTGGGTAAATTCGAAACCGTTTTTTAGATTGAAATGTGGGAATTCGAATCCGAGAAACCGGCTTGCGAACTCAGTAGTGGTTTTGCAAAGCTCCCTGCTATTACTCAATCGACGCGAAACAGATCAATCATTCTTGCGGGGAAAAATCTAAAAATATCTTGAATTCCACTAAAGCAAAGTTTTTTCTATTTTATATTTCGTTACAAATCCATCGAATGGTCTATTTCATCTACAATAAAACGAATAAAGCTTACCGCTATGCGTTCAAAATTTTCTATTGAAGAGATAAGTCAAATGCTCGGCATGAAGCCATCAGAAGTTGAATCTGAGATTGACGATGGCTACTTAGGGTATACCTACGACAATGGCGAAAAAAAAGTGACGCTCTACGACCTGGAGAAATATATGGGAGCTGAACGAACCCGGGAAATTACCCAGGAATTTTTACAGGAAAACGGGTAAATCCATTTGGGATATAACGAAAAATCCTCATCATCAGGTATAAAAGTTTAACCATACCTGTATCACTTTTCGCCTGGATGCAACCAGGTGAACAAAGCGGTCGTTTGTTCATTTTCCATTCACCTACTCTAATGGAGACTTTTGAAAAATAGCCCCTTATGTGCCCAACCGTTTACGGGGGAACATTTAATGCCTTTCGATTAAATGTTGACTTGTCAGAACCATTCCTCTTACCTTGCGTGATCTTTTTAGATTCACCAACAGCAGACTCTTATGTTTACACTTGGCACTTATCAAACACTGAACGTAGCGCGAAATTCGGAATACGGCTATTTCCTGCGGCATCCCTCCCACCCGGCAGACGGGGAAGTGCTGCTGCCCGGAACGCTGGCCTCACGAAAGCTCCGGAAAGGAGAAAATGTTCGCGTGTTTCTCTATAAAGACGGGGAAGAACGCCTTACAGCCACAATGCAGGATCCCAAAATAACGCTCAACAGCATCGCCTTGTTACGGGTTAACGAGGTCAATATCTACGGGGCGTACCTCGACTGGGGACTTGACAAAGATCTTTTTGTTCCCCACAGCGAGCAAACCCAGAAGATGCAGGAGGGCCAGACGCGGCTGGTTTACATGTATCTTGACGATAAGAGCAACCGCCTGGTAGCAACCTCCAAAATAGATCGCTATCTCGATAACAGTGATATCACGGTGGCCGAAAAAGAGGAGGTAGACCTTTGGATCTGGACTGAAACCGAACTTGGATACAACGTGATCATCAATGAACAGCACAAGGGCCTGATCTACCACAATGAATTTTTCCGGGATGTATATTACGGCGATAAAACCACCGGCTACATCAAAAAAATACGGGATGACCAGAAAATTGACGTGACCCTCCGCCCCATCGGATACGAAAAGGTAGGACCCAACGCCGAACATATTCTGCAGCGCCTTAAACAGCTGGACGGCTACCTGGACCTGCATGACAAAAGCGACCCTGCAGAGATCCACCAACGGCTGGAAATGAGTAAAAAAACGTTCAAAAAAGCGATCGGCCGCCTCTACAAGCAGAATATTATAACCATTGAAGACGATGGCATATACCTGGCAGTTTGAGCGGCAAACAGAAAACCGTACGTGTTTCGCATCCCCTCCCTTCGTCCCACAGATTCCCGGCTCTCATTATACGGAAAACAGATCATTGCCTGCCAGATACTGTTGCAAACCCGACAAGAAGCATACTTTTTCCCGAAAAATTAAAATACACTAATTTTTGTAACATTTTGTACCCGGACCACTCTTTAAAGTAAGTGGCAACCAAAATGGAAAAATCATGGAATTTGCAACTGAACTTTTGAACCTGCTGTTCTCCTACGGGGAGCTTGTGGTCAATGTCATTCTCCAATATGCTTCTCCATACAAGCTCGAAATTGTAATGGGTTTGCTGATTACTACCTTTTTCTTTGGGCTGGTTCAAGGATTTAAATAGGATATATCATCTACCAATTCGGTATACGTATTACCCCATTGTGCTTGCCACAATAACTACGTATACCGAATTTTATTAACGGCGTCGTTGGCCATATCGGTGTAGTCCTTGTTGTGAATCTTGAAATGTGCAAGCATGCCCTGACCATCTGCGTCGAAAAAAGCGCCACCTCCCTCCTCAGCCCTTTGACCGTTGCTGTTCTTCAATTCCCCATACTTCCAGATATCCGCCAAAAACTCTGCCTGGGCCTCCCGGTTGAAGAGAGTCCATTCAGCTCTTTTTCGGTCACTAATCTCTTTCTGCCAGTTGTACGCATCGGGGAGAAACCACTGGGCCATCAGGGCATCGCTGGCATATCGCGCACCCATATGCTGATATTGCCATGCGTGGGTGGCTTCGTGAATCAGCAGATAATCGGGGAATATTTCCGTTTTCATGTAGAGCGTATTCCCCAGAGTAAATGCACGCTCACTCAGCCCGAACAGTCCCGAGCGCCCTTCCACCACTCGTACTACGTGGCAGTTTAGCGAATCCCTGAAGACTCTTTTAAGCATTCTCTCCTCGGATGTGGTTAACGGCCGTTCAAAATCCTGGATAGCAATTGCTGCCTGAATCAGGGCGACCAGCTTGCCCGCCACGAGAATAATACTCCCGAAAATCACGGAAACGATATCCCCGGCCCCTTCAGCCATTACCCGTCCCTGTGCTGTCAGCAGTCCACCCGCTATCTTTATGAATCCCCCGACAAGCCCACCAGCGATGCCCAAAACCGCGTTGATGACCGTTGACAAAAGCGAAAATATACCTTTCAGGCTTCCTCCCATCCAGGTAAACAGCAGTTCAATCGCCCTCTTTGCACCTGTGCTGTGCAGCGCGTCGGCAACACCCACACCTGCCGATTCAACAAGAGAGGCCACAATATGGGCCAGCTTGTTGCTCCTTTTTTCTATGGTATCACCCGCAATCCTGACACTTTTTCTGATCCGATTCCAACCAGTCATCGCCGGACCTCCCACCTATTTTCATTTCAAAGAGTGCTTTGAAAAACCAGGAGTTTTGGTCAAGATCAACCCCTGAACGGATTCGGAACCACAGTTTATATCTCATAAATGAGGGGTTCGCATCCGCAAAAATGACGATATTGGCCAAAAACAACGGTTTTGCAAAGACTTTCAAACATACCGTCTTTATTCATCCAGTGAGGCGATCAAATCCTCATCCGCATCGTCAATGACCGAAGAGAGGCCGGTGGTGTCCATAAAATCATTGGAAAACACGCGGGCCATCTCAGGGGAAAGCAGGGCACTCCGCAGCTCTTTCCACTTGTTCACCACATCGGTCCCGTACATATGGTTTACCAGGTTCGGGTATCCCCAGTCGGCATTTTTACCCCAGTGCAGAGTAAACGGGATGTCATTTTCCTGCAGCGCCTCGATCATCATGCGGGAAAATTCGGTGAGGCTGGGAAGTTTATCCGACTTTTCCCACAGCACCCCGTCAATCTCAATCATGCAGGTTATTGGAAATTTTGTGAACGCCAGCATGGCCTCCGACTGCTTGACAAACCGCATGGCAAAAAGCCCGGGAAAAGGACCTTCCTCCCTCGCAACCTTTGCCAGCACTTCCCACGCCTTCGAGGAGTTCCGATGGTCCACCCCGAAAGAGCAGGCAAAAGCCGGTCCCTGGTACTGCGAATCCCAAAAGAGCTCAGCGTGGGTTCCAATCGTCGTTTGGTCAACGGAGGGCAGGACCACATCATTCAGCTGTTTAATGAGCTTGGGAATAATATTTGGGAGATCTTCCGCAATCTTGACAAAAAGATAAATCAGCTCCCGGTATACCGATTTTTGAACAACCGGAAAGGGATCGGGATACGGCACCTCGTACGGCTTTTTATAGATCGCCTCCACCACATACTCCTCCTCGTCATTGTACGGATTCATAAACACTTTGTAGTGATAGGGACGGAGCGGGTTTCCCTCCTCATCGGTTTCCCCCTCGATCTTGAATTCCGAGTTCCTGAAATCCATCGAATCGGCCAGTTCAAGGGCAACATCTTTGTCAACTTTCACCACGTGGCGCCGCAGTAAAAACTTGTCCTCTGCCTCTATCGTTACGCCGTGAATAAATCCAAATCCCCCGAGGCCAACCAGCGCTGCGTTGAACAGCTCGTCATTCCGGATGACTCTCGCCCCTATTTTGTCGGCAAAGGTATTGCTCAGGGCGGGGCGGGTGTGTCGCTCCAGGTAGATAATATCATCAGGCTCCGGGCCGATAATAAGGTTCAGTCCCACCACGTAATCCTGTATGGAGCCGACATCAATCGCGGATCCGTGGACACCGGTTGAAACAGAACCTGCAATCGTCTGGCCGTTGCTGGCACCGCTTGTCTTCAGCGATTTCCCGTGCGAACTTAACGTCTGGGACAGCTCTTTGATCGTATTCCCGCACTCGAAGAAAAAAAGGTCGGAAGGATCATAGCCAGTCTGCGGATGATAATCCTCACCGGCCAGTGGAAGGTGCAGGTTCATGTATCCGTTGTAATGCATCCGGTCTCTGTGGTGGGCAATGTTCGAGAGCGACCAGCGGGAACCGTATGCCCGGAATCCCTCTCCTGCCTCTGCCGTTTCCCGGATCAGGCGCTGAACCTCTCCCGCGGCGTCCTTGTATCGCTCGGTCTTGGAGGGGAACATGCTCTCTCCTCCCAGCTCAGTTACATAAAGCAGTTTTAACGGGAACGGACCGTTATTGTGCAGCGTATCCCATTCCGACTTTTGATAAGGTGTTGTTTTTGCCATCGTCCTTTAGTTTGAAGGTTTCATGCAAACGTATTTGAGTTTTACCTGTCGTTTTCTTCCGAATGTGATTCCGCTCAGCAAAACACCGCCAAGCGTATTTCTATACTCCACGGTATGCAGCCCGTCGGCCCCACATTCTTTGATCAACATGGTAAAATCCTGTTCTACCGCTCCCATATTTATCACCGTATCCTTTTCTATCACCATCATATCGCGGTAGTAGTCGGTACGGTCACTGACGGGATCGGGCATCGGCACCCCCTCCACCGTCTTGATCCTGACACTGTAACAGGAGCTCAAAAACAACGCTATCAACAACAACCCGAGTGGCTTTATACTTGAAATCATGATTTTTTCCATAACCTGATACTATGCTTTGCAGATATGATTAAAAGAACATTTTTCACTACCGGCGAACGGGAGAAGCCGCTTTTTGTAACGCCGGAAGCTTAATTGACCCATTTAAACTTGGTCAGATTCCGCCCTGGACAAAACTTCTAATTTTGCAAACCCTGCCGGACTGCAAGGGTACTTCTGTTTGCGGCAATATCTGGGTAAACAGCCCGGTTTGTGCCCCTCCATGCCACAATTAAACACCACCTTACCCCGAACTTTAAGTTAATTATAAAGTTAAAAGAAATGACTGAATATCAAAGCAGAACCCGGTTTCATCCTTCAACAGGGTATTCACCTTTTTTAACCGGTTCCTGAATAATCTGCGGTACATCATAATGTTACGGCAAATCCTTGATTTCGGTCTTTTACTGGAAGAACACCAGTACTACCGATATTGCCGATCACCACGGAATATCAGCTTTCACATGATCTGTCTGCAGAGATCGGCTTGACCGGTGTCATCTGCGTTCCAACAAACCCGGACCTTCATCGTTGCTCTATTTTTTTTGGAAGTAGTGCCGAACCGTCCTTACTTTTTCATGCATTAAATTGAACACACCAGAGGAAGAAAGAGATGACCCACGGCACCCACAACGCCCTTGAAGATCCGCGTAACGAAAACGTACTCATTTATATCAACGGGGAATTGAAACCCCGCGAGGAAGCCAAAATATCAGTATTCGACAGCGGATACCTGGTGGGGGACGGCGTCTGGGAGGCCCTGCGCCTGCATGACGGCGTGCTGGTATTTCTGGATGAACACCTGGATCGGTTGTGGACCGGGGCGGCCACCATCGGTCTGGATATCGGGATGAGCCGGGAAGAGCTTACCGACAAGATTTGGACAACCCTGGAAGCCAACGACATGCACAACCACGTACACGTTCGGGTAATGCTGACGCGTGGTATCAAAAAAACTCCCAGCCAGGATCCGCGATTGACGATATCCGGCCCAAACCTGGTCATTGTCGCTGAACACAAAAAGGCTGATCCCGAGAGCCGGAAGCGCGGGGTCACCCTGTTTACCAGCACCATACGCCGGGGTTCGCCGGATTATCTTGATCCCCGGCTAAACTGCCACAGCAAGCTACATGAGGTGCAGGCACTCATCCAGGCGCTGGAAGCCGGGGCTGATGAAGCACTCATGCTTGACATCAACGGGTTTGTATCTACCTGCAACGCCACCAATTTTTTCATGGTCAACGACGAGGAAGTCCAGACCTCCACCGGGCAGTATTGTATGAACGGCATCACCCGGGGCAAAATCATTGAGGTGTGCGAAGAAGCCGGCATTCCCTGCCATCAAAAGAATTTTTCACTGTTCGATGTCTACGGCGCAGATGAGGCCTTTGTGACCGGCAGCTTCGGGGGCGTAACGCCCGTTACAAAAGTAGACGGGCGAACCATCAGTCGCTCGGTACCGGGTCCGGTGACCCAAAAAGTGCACGAACTGTATACGGAAGCGATCCGCAAAGCGGTACAAAAAGGAGACAACAGATGAGTGACACGAAGCGAATCTGCTTGTGGAGCGGGCCCCGCAATATCTCCACCGCCCTGATGTACTCTTTTGCCCAGCGAGAGGACACCACGGTGGTCGATGAGCCGCTGTATGCCCACTACCTGACCTCCACTGACGCCGACGAGTATCACCCCGGAGCGGAAGAGATTATTGCCGACCAGCTTAATGACGGTGAACAGGTCATACGAGATGTAATATTCGGTGAGTATGAAACCCCGGTGGTTTTCTTCAAGAATATGACTCACCACCTTGTGGATCTGGACTGGAGTTTTATGAAAGAAACGATCAATGTTATATTGACCCGCGATCCCCGGGATATGCTGCCCTCCTACGCCCAGAAGGTGGAACAGCCGACGATGCGCGACGTGGGCTATGCCAAACACCTAGAGCTGCTGGAATACCTGATTACTCTCGGGCAGGAACCGCTGGTCATCGATTCCAGGGAGGTGCTGATAAACCCGGAAGAAAAGCTGTCCGAAATTTGCGATACTCTTGAAATTCCATTCGACAGAGCGATGCTTTCATGGCCGGCCGGTCCCCGTCCCGAGGATGGAGTCTGGGCCAAATACTGGTACCAAAACGTACACCGGTCCACCGGTTTTCAGCCCTACAAACCCAAAACCGCTCCCTTTCCGGAGCATCTGAAGGAACTTCTGGCAGAATGTGAGCCTATCTACGAAAAGCTCGTCACACGCTCTTAACCAGGTTGGGGAGAAACCGACACCCCCTCCAATTTTGCTTGAATCTAAATTTATCCGCCCAAAATTGGTTATTAGAAGGGGCCTTTGGAGAACCTGCCTTTGATGGGAGGTAGTTATACTACCGACCTTGGTGACCTTTTAACGGGAGTACAACTCCCTCTGAACGAGGAATTGAGGGTTTTGCAAAGCCCTCTAGAAATTACAAGATCCGGTCCTTGTCACTTAAATCGGGAGTACTCCCCCGGTAACCGAATATTTTTTTAATCAGTTTTACCTGCCATTCCGACTGGTTTTTCACATACCACTGGTCGGCTGCCCTGCGAACTCCCAGCCCAAAGGTGGGATAGGGATGAATAGTATCGGCGATATTCCGGAGGGTGACGCCATTGCGCATGGCCAGGGCGTATTCACCGATCAGGTCACCCGCCTGTTTTCCAAAAATAGTGGTACCCAGGATTTTCCCGTTCCATTTTTTGGCAAATACTTTAATAAGCCCATCCGTGGCGTCTTCGGTGAGGGCTCGATCAATTTTATCATACGGGAACCGGTAGGTTTCAAAGGAACTGCCATTCTCTTTCAGCTGCTGCTCGGTTGCCCCCACGTGTGCCAGCTCGGGATCAGTGTAGGTACTCCACGGTACATGCCCGGAATCTATTTTCATCGGCACTTTGAGCAGTGCATTCGTCACCGCCACCTTGGCCATGTGTTCCGACATGTGGGTAAACTGGTACCGGCCGGTCACATCCCCGGCCGCATAGATATGTTTTTGACTGGTGCGGCAGCGATCGTCAACCGTAATACCTTTTTTGGTGAAGTCGACCCCGGCGTCCTTGAGATTCAGATTTTGATGGTTGGCGGCCCTTCCGGTAGCCACCAAAAGAGCTTCGCCCGACCAGTTTGCTGATTCTCCTTCAATATCGGCAGCTATTTGAACTGTTCCGGACCGGGTCTCCGATATTTTGTTTACAGAAGCCGAAAGCCGAAAATCGATCCCCTCGCGCTGCAGCCGTTCTTTCAGCATGCCGGCCAGTTCCTTGTCGTCATTGGAGAGGATCCGGGGCAGCATATCGAATACCGTAACCTGGGTTCCCAGCCGCTGAAATGCCTGCGCCATCTCGATACCGATCGGGCCTGCGCCGACAACAGCCAGGGTTTCAGGTTGCTCAGTCGCCTCAAAAAGAGTTTCATTGGTAAGATAGGAAACTTCCGCCAGGCCCGGGATTGGTGGGACAGTCGCCCTGCTGCCGGTTGCAATCACAAAATAGCGAGAGGAGACATCCCTGCTCGCCCCGTCGCCCTGAATGTTCACGGTATGGGCATCCACGAACCGCGCCCGACCAAATTCAATATCGATCCCCATATCGCGATAAATATCCGGGTCGTCGGCTTCCCGGTATACCTCTTCCCGCTTGGCCCGAACATGCTCCATGACGGCGGAAAAGTTTACATTTGAGGATATCTCCAGCCCGAATTTTCCCGCCTCACGGGCATTTTGTGCCAGTTTAGCTGCGTGAAGCAGCGTTTTACTGGGTACGCAGCCGGTCCAGGTGCAATCGCCGCCCAGCTTATCTGCCTCCACCATCATTGTCTTTGCCCCGAAATTTGCGCCCATTCCGGCGGCCGTGAGTCCCGCCGCACCGCCCCCGATTACCAACAGGTCATAGTCGTAACTCATACAGAAATCTCTTTTTTCTTGTTCTTGATTTTATTGAAAGTGGCATAGATGCCGTATCCCAGCAGTCCGACCACAACCACATATACCCAGCCCGGTACATTCTCACCCGCTATCAGCAGGTAAATATAGGCTGAAGAGAGGAAAAAGCCGGTGGAAAAGACCGGCAGGGTGATCGGTTTATCGCGCTTTTTGTTGCGGACAACCCAGGCTACGGAGGCGGTAAAAAAGGGTATCGCCCCCACGTAGATAGCCGCAAATATATAGGGATTCACATTGTAGTCGGCCGACAGATTCATCAGCCACTGGTGGATTGCTTCCAATTCCATAATTTCACTATTCCTTTCATTTATTATGAACACAGAGCGGGTACATACCAGCTATTTCACACGCAGGCTTTGGGGATATTCATTCCCAAAATATTTAAAAAAGCGCCATCTGGTAATATATCACATACGCGCCCGCAAGAATAAGTAATCCGCCGGTAATGCGTTCCATGTGAGGCAGGATTTTTCTCAGGGAGCTCATGAGCAGATCTTTGGCAACCGTGGAGAGCAATATCGTGGCGATCATCATGCCGCTGATTCCCACAAAATACGCCCCGATATAGGATGCGCCCTGCCAGGCCGTCGGGGCTGCCATAGCCTGGGTGGCTACGACCAGGAACAGCGGGAACAGGCACCCGAGCGCCCCGATGGCGTAGGCCACTCCGAAGACAAAGGCCTCGACGAATTCTGTTTTATGCGTCGGGTTGTTAAGGTTCAGGGAAAACGAAATGTTTTTTCCCGCCACCATCAGAATACCCAGCAGAATCAGCACTGCTCCCATACCGATGGTGATCCACTTCATGTACTCTTTCAACACCTGGGCGGCAATAATAATCATCGCCCCGGCGACAGCATAGACCACCAAAATGCCCAGGATGCTGAGCAGCGCCAGTTTAAGCCCCCGGCCCATGCGCGTAACCACGGCCGGATCCCCTTCGGAGTTACGGGAAATAAACGCCACGATATAACCGGGCAGCAAAGCCACGGCACAGGGCGCCAAAAACGCCAATACACCCTGAATAAACGAGAAATAGACAAAGTCCATATCGGTCAGTTCACCAACTCGTCAAAAAGGGCGCGGTACTCTTCCTCACTGAGGGCGGTTTTATTTTTCTGGAAAACGATATCTCCTTCACGATTCACTCCAACCGTGGTGGCCTGGCTCTCCACACCAAAATCGACCATCACATCCGGATATCCCCGGGTAATCGGGAAGGTAAATCCCTTTTCCTCGGAAAGCTCTCTCATCACCTGTTCATCATCAGTCGGATCGATGCCGATCGCGACGAAATTCAGTTTGTCTTTATAATCGGGATATACCACCGAAAGGACCGGCCAGTTTTTTGCGCAGATCGGGCACCATGAAGCGGTAAAATAGACAACCAGCGGCTTGTTTTCTGCCAGCGATTGCTGCAGGCTCACTGTTTCGCCCGCAATGGTAGTCACTTCAAAATCGGGAGCTTCCCCCAACTCGGTTTCACTACCTGTGGATGACTGCTGTTCAGTTGACTCTGACTGTTCAGAAGTACAAGCCATTACAAGTAGCAAGAGTATTACCAAAAAAGTGGTGCTATTTATTGATTTATACATATACATGAGTACTTAGTGTAATTGAATTATTGATATTGACAGGAGCCCCGTATTGAACTCGTATCTTTCTGACAATCCATTCCGGAATTTCTGTTTCCATTCTTATTGATTGGATCACAACTGGCTTTCTTACGAAATTCGTCTCCAAACTGCCGGCGTGTCGATGACCAAATACAGCCCGTTATCAACACTTTATCAGTGGATTATCCCAACCTTGTTCTTCCTCTACCGCAATGTGAGAAATGCTTCAACAGGTTGCCGAAAATTGTTCATACCATCGTTAACGAAAGAGTACCTGCCAGGCTCACAGCACCCGGCAGGTACAAAATGCAGTCCAACTTACCCGGTCACTGCTTTTGTGTGATTGATCGTACCGGAGATCGGGGCCCCGTTTGCGATATTGTCGAACATGGGGGAGTTTTTCTCGGCAGCCTCCTTAATTTTCTGCAGCGTTTCCTCATCCGCATCGGTCTCCACATCTACCTCGTAATTAATTTCGGGGAAACCGGGGCGTACGTCGTCGTCAATATCCAGGTATCCCCGCAGGTCGAAGGGAGCCGATACCTTTATCCTGAGATTTTTATAGTCGATATTATGAAAATTGGCGTTGGTCACCCACCCGATCGTAAGACAGGAACCCAGAGAGGCCAGCAGAAGCTCCATCGGATCAATCCCGGTATCTCCACCACCCAGCGGCTGGGGTTCGTCGGTGGTTATCTCAAAACTGCGGGCCTTGTTGACAGCTACAGCCCCATCTTTCCAGATCGTTTCCGTCTCAAAAGCACCCTTGCCTTGCGAAGGGTCCTCTTTTACCGCTTCTTTTGTTTTCGTATACGTTTCGATATCAAGTGTTTGGCATGTACCAGACATAGTGTATTGCTTTTTTGGGTTCGTATTAAAAATAAAAAAGCCTCACCACAAATCGTTGTGATGAGGCTTGATGTTGTAATCAGAACGGTTTTAGCACATTCTGCACATACCCCCATCACCCGTTGTTATACAACAGCAACAACAATCAGCGACAGAAAGTATGTGCTTAGAAAAAATCATATTTGCTTTTTGCGTGATCCACCCGTCTAAAGGACAAACACACCGTTCCAAGCGATGGTTCCCGGCAAACGGGTGTAGTTGCCATCCAGTTAACACTGCCAGTTTTTATTGACGACCCCAAGCGACAGGTTCTTACTTTTTCTTAAAGGGACCTTTACAGAACCTGCTATTTTGCTGGGAGGTGGCTTACCACCGACTGTATCGACCTTTTAAACGGGAGTAGAACTCCCTCGGAACGAGGAATTGAGGGTTTTGCCCTCTAAAAGACCAAAAAAACATTCGTGGGGAACAAACTCTGTATGACATACCTACACAGCAAACCCGGTTATTTTAAAGGTGCCCTTCTATTAATCCATCCCGGTGGATAAGTAACATATTAAAATGTTAGGGATGGATAGTTAACTAGATGAGGTCGGCCTAATATATTCTAATACAGCGACATTGAAAAAGCGCGTCGATATTCAGCGGATAGCGGGTTCTGCTCACCAAGCATCGTAAAACAGGCGATACATGCTTTTCTCGGCCCGTCATCATCAACAGTTCGATCTACCTGCAATACCCGGATAAATGTGGACAGGGCGGTGTCAAAATCTTTTTCCATCATTGCCGCTGCAGCGTCCCGGTAGAGCTGCAGGGCTTCTTCACTTCCCGAGACTTCCGCTGCTCCCTGCACAATCTCCTTGAGGTGAGACACCGTTTCCAGGACCTGGAACTCGATCTCATATTCATATCTCGCTGCCTCGTCGATCTCCTCCATCCATTCCCGGGCTTCCTCCAGCCGATCCGGCAGCAACAGCATGGCATACCGTACCTTTAATTCCGCGCTGGACCTCTCGGTTACCTCGGCATCAGCAAATGAGCGAGCCCGGTCCCGCTCTCCCTCTCTCAATAGCTGCTCTATTTTTTCCAGGACTTCCTCCGAATGGGCGGCATCGCCGTCGGGAAGGTTTTCCTCCAGCCAGTTCCGGATAAGATGCTCCGGCTGCGCCCCTGTAAATTCGGCAATCACCTCTTCCTGGTATATCATCTTTACCGCCGGAATGCCCCGTACCCCGAATTTGATGGCAAGATCGGGATTTTTTTCGGTATCTATTTTTACCAGCTTCCATCGGCCCTCTGCTTCGCCCGCCAATTTTTCGATCGTGGGACCCAGCTGGCGGCAGGGAGCGCACCACTCCGCCCAAAAATCGATAACTACCGGGGTTGAGCGTGACGCTTCAAGCACATCCTTCTCAAAATCTTTTACATCGTACTCCATCTTCACTGTATTGAAAAATTCGGAATTGGTAAGCTAATATTGCCGGTCTATTGATTTGTTATCCAGATTCAACAATCTGACACACAGGTTAAAAAGAGGGTTTGTGATCTTTGGACCCCTCGACTCGTTCCTGTTTTTTCTTTTTGTTAATAGTTTGCAGGCGTCCATTATGATCTCGGCGGGATTCGTGCAGCTGGGAATCCTTGATCCAGGCACGGCCTCCGTCATGCTGAAATCGCTTGGTGTTTTTAAACATAAAGGCCTGCTTGTGAAGATCGGGTAGTTCCTTGCTCATCACTGATCTGTTTAATTGGAAAAAGTTCTGTTCGTCTAGGTACAAAAATACTATTTTAGGAATAATCATTCAGCATAATTTTCACTTTGTATTAGGATTGCAAAAGCTTATATTTGGAATCTGTTCAAAAGAAGAAATTATTAATCTAACATCACATTTTCGATGTACGCAGTAGTAGAAATTGGTGGACATCAATATAAAGTATCCGAAGGCGATGTCCTGTTTGTTGACAAGCAAGCCGATGAGTCCGGCGGTACGCTGACGTTTGACCGCGTGCTGTTGATTAACGACGGCAATGGAAAAGTAGACGTCGGCCAGCCGGTTGTGGAGGGGGCTTCTATCGAGGCTACCTTGCTCGACAATGTCAAGTCTGACAAGGTAATCGTCTTCAAAAAGAAACGCCGCAAGGGCTATCGCGTCAAGCGTGGTCACCGGCAGCCGATGTCCCAGATCGAAATCAACAAAATCGATACTTCCGGCAGTGGGAGTGCAGGCGCTTCGGCCGGAAAATCAGCCGATGAAAAGGAAGAGCCGAAACAGGAGTCTGCACAGGTTTCCACCGATATGACGGCCAAAGAAGCGATCAGTCATATCAGGAACACCCCGCTGGAGGAGCTCGAAGGATTTGTTCCCGAAACAGAAGACCGGGTAACGGTATTGGATGCCTGGGAAAGCAAGCAAGAAGAATAATCAACGAAATTTAGTTCATTATGGCACATAAGAAAGGTCAAGGATCTACCAAGAACGGTCGCGATTCGATTTCCAAACGCTTGGGCGTTAAAAAATACGGCGGGGAACACGTCCGTGCAGGCAATATTATTGTGCGGCAGCGCGGAACCAAGTTCCACCCCGGCGAAAATGTAGGTCGCGGCAAGGATGACACGCTTTTTGCCAAAGCTGACGGGCAGGTCATGTTTCATGTCCGCAGCGGTGGTCGTAAATATGTGAGCATTGAAACGGCTCAGTAAAACACAATTTTAAAATCTGAAGCCTTAATTCCAGCTGGAATTAAGGCTTTTTTTATGCAGACGGATCTATGAATCGCCCAAAAATACCGGGACTCTCTCCGGCCCTTGAGATTAACACCATTTTCTGTATCGGCCGGAATTATGTGGAACATATCAGGGAGCTCAACAACGAGCAGCCCGACGAACCGATCGTTTTTTTGAAACCGATCACCAGCCTGCTGTTTAACGGTGGAACGATTCAGCTTCCCAGGAAGAGTGCCGATGTACATCACGAAGTGGAGCTCGTCGTGGCGATCAGTAAAAAAGGAAAAAACATCGCTCCCGGGCGGGCGCTCGAATACGTGGCCGGGTATGGAGTGGGAATCGACATTACGGCCCGCGATCTTCAGCACCAGGCCAAAAAGTCAGGCCATCCCTGGTCTGTTGCCAAAGGTTTTGACACTTTTGCCCCGATCAGTTCGTTTGCTGACGCCAATGCCGGGAAAAATCCGCAAGACCTGGATCTCACGCTGGAAGTAAACGGCACGGTTCGGCAGAGGGGCAACACCAGCCTGATGATTTTTCCGATCAAGCAGCTGATCTCGTATCTTTCGGAGGTGTTTACGCTGCATCCCGGCGACCTGATATTTACCGGAACCCCGGCAGGCGTTTCCCCGCTAAAAAAAGGGGACCAGGTTAAAGCTACACTTGGAGATGAACTTTGCACGTTATCTGTAAACGTCGACAACCAGTAATTACGGGCAATGAGAACTACATCCCTGTTATGGATCCTGCTTATATTTCCTTCCGCTGTTTCGGCCCAGTTTACGCCGGACACGACAGACTATCTCTGGCCCACCAATGCCAGTCCCTACCTCAGCGGAACGTTCGGTGAGACGCGCTCCCGTCACTTTCACGCCGCGCTGGATATCAAAACCTGGGGGCGGCGCGGATATGACGTATATGCTACCCGTGACGGGCAACTCCACCGTATTGCCATCGGTCCCGGTGGGTATGGCAAGGCGATCTACCTGAAACATGATGACGGCTCCTACTCGGTATATGCCCACCTGCTCTCATTTGAAAAAAACATTCAGCAATTAGCCGATTCTCTCCGGTTTCGCGACTACTCCAATAAAATTGACATTGTAGTGGATTCCCTGGATATCCAGATAAACCGGGGAGACCGTATCGCCTATTCAGGGGCCACCGGCATAGGTCCCCCGCACCTGCATTTTGAGCTGCGCACCCCTTCCGAAAAGCCCTTTAACCCGTTGTTAACGAATCTCTCCATACCCGACAACATACCACCCCGGTTTTCAGGACTCGCGATCGAGCCCCTTTCCCCCACATCGCGCATCGAGGGACGCAACCAGATATACACCAGACGCCCCACCCGCGATTCTACTTTCCATGACTTCGGCACGGTTGTTACCAGCGGCCGCATCGGGCTGGCAGTCGATATTTATGACCGGGCAAACAGGGTCCACAACGCGTACGCCGTTTACGACCTGAAGCTGATGCGGGATGAAGAGCTCCTGTTCCACTCGCGGGTTGACAGCTTCTCCTATGATGACACCGGCCAAATGTTCCTCGACCGCATCTATCCCCTGCTGCAGCGTACCGGCAAGGCGTACCAGCGGTTATATGTTGCTGATGGAAACACCCTTCCATTTTATCGGGCGGGCTCTCAAAAAAGAGGGATAAACCTGCCGGAGGGACTCCACGAGCTGCGCATTATAGCCGAGGATTATAACGGCAACCAGTCGGTTGCCCATGTAAAAATAGATGTACAGCCCCGCACCATGGCTGAACACGAATACCAGACAAACGGGCCTGGTGGCCCACACGGTGGAAATGGTACGCCGAGATACCCGAAAACGCTTACCGCTGCACAGGATAGCTGGCAATGGCACAAAAACTGGATTAATATCAACAGTGCGGCTGACCGAAGCCAGCCCTACACCCTGATTTCGATAGATCGAAACGGCAGATCGGTGTACCCGAGGAAAGCAACTCCGGATCCTTTTATCGCGATCGATGAATCTGACCTGCTGACGATTCACCAGCCCGGATATGGCCGGCAAGGCAGAACATTGCACCTGTACCGGATGTTCCCGGGCCAACAGGGGCGAGCCTTCGGAGACGGCATTCGTGCGTACGCTACGTTCCTCCCAAACACCGTGTATGATACACTTTCAGTAAGCCTGACCGGTCACATCCATTCGGCCGACTCTGTGGAAATTAATATTCAACCCGATACGCAACCCCTCAAAGGCAGCTTTGAGTTAACCTATATTCTAGACGAGGCGCAGCAGCAGGACACTACCCTTGCACTTTATGAATATGACAAGCGAAAAGGGCGGTTAAACTATGTTGCAACCCGGCGCGGGGGTCCGGTCCTGAAAGCGAAAGGGGACAAGCTGGGCACCTATTACCTGCTGCCCGATACCGCCGCTCCCGAAATTCACAGTCCCCGTATTCTCAGGCGGGCAGACGGGACCTGGATGGGGATGGTTCGGGCAGAGGATACGCGTTCCGGTATTGACTATCGCACGACTGAATTTTACATCAATGGTGTACGGGGCATTGCCGAGTTTGAACCTGAAGACGAGCGGATTTTATACTACCACCCGGATTTTAAACCGGCATCGAGCTATATCATGCGGGTGGTCGCAACCGACAGGGTCGGCAACCGTGTAGTGAAAGAGTTTGTGCTCGACTAACCCAAGGCCCATACAGCCAAATATATGCCACTAACCTGCATTTTTCACCAAGAAATTGGTTCAAACACAGGTTAAAGGTAAGCGATACAGCTAATCTCGACCTTTGCATTTTTAGGTAGTGTATCTATGGCAACCGTCTCGCGAGCCGGCGGATCCTCCGGAAAATACTCTCCGTAAATTTCGTTTACCACCCCAAAATCATCCATTTGGTCCAGGTAGATAGAGCATTTGATCACTTTGCTGAAATCAGATCCCGCCGCCTTCAGCACCGATTCCAGATTTTTCATCACCTGCCGGGTTTGGGATTGCACGTCCGTGCCTGCAAACTCCATGGTACCAGGGTCCAATCCTATCTGCCCGGAACAGTGTATGAGTCCGTTGTATACGACCGCCTGGCTGTACGGACCGATCGCTTCTGGCGCTTTAGTGGTGTGAATAATCTTCTTCATGTTGTTCCTCGTTGTTTCTTGAACATTGATTCGTTTCTAGAAAATTGATCAGACGGGCGGCAAACTTGTCGGGATGTTCCATCATCGGGGCGTGCCCGCACCGGTCTATCCATGCGAGGGTGGCGTTCGGGAGTTTCTCGCAGAAAAGCTCCGCTACTTCGGGAGGCGTGATCACATCATTTTTTCCCCAGATCAGCAATACCGGCTGCTGTACCTGGTTTAGCTTATCCTCAAGATTGTGCTCATGCGTTGACCGGGCGACTCTCAACAACCGTCCCAGTTTGGCGGGAGATTGCAATATCTCCAGGATCTCGTCAATAATCGTATCATCGACCAGGTCTTCATAAAAAGTAAGTGAAGCGCGCTCTTTCACATATTCGCGGTCATATCGTTTGGGGCGGCTCGAGCCCAGGTCATTTTCAAAAAGCCCAGAGCTGCCCGTCAGGACCAGCGCCTCGACCTCATCAGGATGAGTCAGCGCATACTGCAGGGCGATATGTCCCCCCATGGAATTGCCAAGTAAAATTGGTTGTTTAACAGCGTGTTCTTTCAACACCTGGCTCAACCAGTTCGCGAGCTCGGGAATCGTAAGTCTCGCTTTTTCGAGGGAATAAACCGGAATTTCAGGAACAAAAACAGATCTGTGCTGTACTCTGTTAAGCAGAGGATCGAAATTGCTGAGTCCTCCAAACATGCCGTGAAGCAGGACAAGCGTCCGGCCTTCCTTTTTGGAATCGGCAAGGTCAATATACCGGTATCCCTCGGCTTGCCGGACCTCAAATTTCGTTTTGCCAAACATAAATCCTGAATTTTATCCTGTGATGCCGTTATCTTGACAACTGTTGAATGAGGAACTTTGAAAACGTCATCTTCCCCGGTCCTAGTATTTTTCGTGAATTCGACATCCTCATTTACGTGATATAAACTCCGGTTTCGAATTCACTCAGGTTTGGGGCCAGGGCAAAATCCCTGGTTTTTCAAAGCACTCTTGAATATAATAAATTCTGTAAGGCCATATTGCAGAAAGCTCTTTATATAGTTACTTTAAAGCGGATTTTGGATATGTAATCGCAATTTTTACTTAACTCTCATTATGTTTAGGAAAACACTTTCGTTATCAGTGATCACAGTTCTTATCGGGATTCTTCTGGCCGGGTGTTCCAGCACCAACCCCTATGTTGATGATGCCATATCCCAGATGCAGGATGGGAATCTGGATGCAGCACTTGAGGCAGCACAGGAATCGATAAAAAACCAGCCGCAAGATCCGCTGGGCTATTACTACCAGGGCGTCATTTATGGTGACATCGCCCAGGAGGAAGAGGACCCTGCTGCCAGACAGGAAATTTACAAAAAGATGAATGAATCATTTGCCCAGGCCCAGGAGCTTGCGGAAAAAATGGAAGATCCACCGGGTGAACTTGAGAATCTCGGGGCCGTCAAAACCACGATATGGAGCAATGAACACAACCGCGCTATTGAGCTCGCCACCAGCGACAGCTTGCGCCAGACCATGGAAAACCCTGTTGAGCTGGCTGCCCAGCACCTGCAAAATGCCACTACGATCATGCCGGACAGTGTCCTCTCCTGGGATGTCCTGTCCGAGATCCAGGCGATGAACAACAACATCAGTGGTGCAATCGAAGCCAAGGAAAAGGTCCTGCAGCTAAAAAAGACACCCAGCGCAACCGACTACAACAGGCTGGCTGACTTCTACCGGTTTGAAGAAAACTTCGACCAGGCGATCAATATTTTGAACGAGGCACAGCAGGCATATCCCGACAGTGTTTTCTTGAGCGAAAAACTGGCGGATTCCTACATGAACAATGGTCAGTTTAATCAGGCTATTTCCACGGTGGAGAACTTAATCGAAAGGGACCCGGATAACCCGCAGTATCACCTTGCGCTGGGCACCCAGCTCTACCAAACTGTCCTCCAGCTAAACGATTCGCTCAGCACCAATTACGACAAAATATTTGAGCTGGAACAACAGCTTAAAGAAAACTCCGGCAACAGCAGCAGTATTAAAGAGCAGATATCGAGCCTGCAAAGTACGAACGAGTCTTTACAGAACAGGATCAACAACCTGACAGACCGGGCTATCGAGGAGCTCAATACCGTTCTCGAGTATCGACCGGATGACGCCTCTGCGTACAATACGCTCGGGGTAATCTACCAGAACAAAGCTTCGGCCCTGTTTGAGGAGCGCAATCAAACGACCGACAATCAAAAGGCCGCCGAACTGGATAAACAGGCCCGGGAAAACCTGCAGCAAGCCATGGAGTATTATGAAAATGCCACCGAGATAGATCCGGAAAATACCAGCTACTGGGAGTCGCTCTACCGGGTTTATGTTGCGCTCGGAATGGATGAAAAAGCCAAGGAAGCTGAGCAAAAAGCAGGCATGTAATTCAAACTTTTAAATAGTAATATTTTTTTGAAGCACACGTATTTTACCCGAATGGTGATCCCGGTTATCGGGATTGCATTCGGGTTCTTTATTGGAACCGGATGTTCGACACTGGCACCGCAGAACAGCACGGAGACCGAACGTACCGCAGCTGATCGGGATCTGCAAAAACGTCTTGCCCGTATCGATTCACAAATTGCTGACAACCCCGAAAATACCGAGGCATATTTTCAAAAGGGAGAGGTGCTTAGCAGTCTTGCCCAGCGGCAAACTCCGCCGGAAAAACGGGCAGATTATTATCGGCAGATGCAGCAGGCACTTGCAGAAGCCGGTATCCTGCATCAAAACGAAGGCAATCCGCAGGGAAAAGAAACGGTCGATGAGCTGTTGCAAGTGAGCTGGAGCTTTGAACACAACCAGGGGGTCGAAATTCTCCAGACGGACAGCACCCTCAGCAGCACCGATTTCAGCACGGCAGCGGCCCACTTCAACAACGCCATTATCATTATCCCCGACAGTGCCATATCGTACAGGATGAAGGCGCGGGCCCTTTACCGGGATCATCAGACCGGCCAGGCGATTCAGACGCTGGAGGCCGCTCGCCGTCAAATTGATCGCCTGCCCGGATCCTACCTGGAGCAGCTGGCCTACCTGTACCTCGAAAACAGCCAACATCAACAGGCGGTGGAGCTTTATGAAGAGGCAGAAGCTTTTTCAGATGACAATCTGAACCTGCTGCACGGGCTCGCTAACGCTTATATTACATCAAACCGGCATCGGTCAGCAGCGCAGCTGCTTGCCCGGCTGGTGGAAAACGAGCCTGAAAACATCATCTACCTGGAGTCTTACGGGACCGAGTTATACAAGCTGGCAATGCAGCAGCTGGATTCGCTGCGATCCCGTGATATTCAGGATTCCCAGGCGATACAACAAGTAAAAGCCCGCTCCGACACGTTAATGCAGCGGGCCCAAAATCAGTTCAAGAAAACGCTTCAGCTCGACCCCGAAAATCCTGAATTTAAACAGCAGCTGGCCCACAGCTATAAAAACTATGCCGCAAAGCTTAGCCAGGTACAACCGCTGTTCCCCGAAGAGTACCAGGAAACAATTTCGGACCAGATCGAATCCAATTTAACGAATGCTGTCACCCTGTATGAAGAGTTGGTTGAACAGCAACCGGATCAGGCCGGGTTCTGGGAGAGCCTGTACCAGGCCTATTCCTACCTCGGAATGGAAGACCAGGCAAACGAGGCAAAAGTCAAAGCAAACTTATAGCTCATTTATGAAATTCAATACCAAAGCAATCCACGCCGGACAAGAACCGGAAGAGACCTCCGGCGCGGTGATGCCCCCGATCTTTCAAACTTCAACGTATGCACAGCAGGCCCCGGGTGTTAACAAGGGACACGAATATGCACGGGTAACAAATCCCACACGAACGGCGCTTGAAAAGCTTATTGCCGGCCTGGAAGATGCCGACCAGTGTGCCTGTTTTGCAAGTGGGTGTGCCGCTATGGATGCCGTTATCAAGATGTTTCGGCCGGGCGACCATGTAATCGCCTCCGACGACCTGTACGGCGGCACCTACCGCCTGTTTCGCGAGGTGTTTGAGCCCTACAATATCCGTTTCAGTTTTGTGGATATGACCGATACTGATACGGTCCAGGAGGCGATCACTCCCGACACCAAACTGATATGGATTGAAACCCCTACCAACCCGATTTTGCGGGTTGTCGATATCGAAGCGGTAACCGAAATAGCCCGCGACAAAGATATCTGGACGGTGGTAGACAACACGTTTGCCTCTCCCTACCTGCAAAAACCGCTGAACCTGGGGGCCGATGCCGTCCTCCATTCCACCACAAAATACCTGGGGGGACACTCCGACGTGATCGGCGGAGCCGTGGCAAGTTCAAATGAAGAAATTATGGAAAAACTTCGGTTCCAGGTTAAAACCACCGGGGCCGTTCCGGGACCGATGGATTGCTACCTGACCCTGCGCGGCATTAAAACACTGCATGTACGTGTGCAGCGGTCGGTGGAAAATGCCCGGCAGGTAGCCAAATTTTTAGATGCGCATCCGGAAGTCGACCAGGTCAACTATCCGGGTCTTCCCTCCCATCCCCAGCACCAAATCGCAAAAAAACAGATGAGCGATTTTGGAGCGATGGTTTCATTCTCGCTCAAAGATGATTCGGTGGAAACCGCACAAAACTTTATGGCACAAACCGATATTTTCCTCTTGGCAGAAAGCCTGGGAGGGGTGGAATCACTGATCAGCCATCCCGCCTCGATGACTCACGCCTCCATTCCCAAAGAAGTACGGGAAGCAGCCGGGTTGAAAGATTCACTGATCCGTCTGTCGGTGGGAATTGAAGATGGGGACGACCTCGTTAAGGATTTGGAACAGGCATTTTAACTGTTTGCTGCAAATCAGGGAGTGAATATTTGCAGCAACCCAAGACCCAAGACCCAAGACCCAAGACCCAAGACCCAAGACCCAAGACCCAAGACCCAAGACCCAAGACCCAAGACCCAAGACCCATGAAAAAGGTAGTAATTGCAGAAGCAAAACGAACGCCCATCGGGGCTTTTGGCGGAATGCTCTCTACCTATACTGCCCCCGAACTTGGGTCTTCCGTAATCCTGGAGATAATCAAGTCAACCGGAATTAAACCGGGGGATATTAACGAGGTTGTGCTTGGCAATGTCTTGTCAGCCGGCATCGGTCAGGCCCCGGCACGCCAGGCAGCGTTAAAAGCCGGACTCCCCGACCTTACCCCCAGTACCACAGTTAACAAGGTCTGTGCCTCCGGTATGAAAGCGATAATGATTGCAGCCAATCAAATCCAGCTGGGTGAAGCGGATATAGTGATAGCTGGCGGAATGGAGAGCATGAGTAACGTGCCGTATTACCTGCCGGATCACCGGTTTGGCTCAAAGCTGGGACACGGCAGTGTCCAGGATGGCATCCTCGTGGATGGACTCTGGGACGTGTACAACGATTTCCACATGGGAAATGCGGCAGAAATATGCGCCCGCGAATGCAATATCAGCCGGGAGCAGCAGGACCAGTTTGCCGCTACCTCCTACAAGCGGGCGATACAGGCCCACGAGAACGGGTATTTTGAGCGGGAACTCATCCCGATGAAGGTGAAAGATCGAAAGGGTAACACCCAAAAAATGACGATGGATGAAGAACTCCAAAAGGTAAACTTTGATAAAATCCCGCACCTTCGGCCGGTCTTTGAAAAAGAGGGTACCGTAACGGCTGCCAACGCCAGCAGCATCAATGACGGTGCCGCCGGCGTGTTATTGATGACTGCTGAAAAAGCGAAGTCCCTGGGGCTCACCCCGCTGGCCCGCATTCTGAGCCAGGCCAGTACGGCCAAAGCCCCTGAATGGTTTACCACAGCTCCCTCCGAGGCGATCCCAAAAGCACTCGAACGTGCCGGGCTGGATAAAAGCAGCATGGATCTTTTTGAGATCAATGAAGCATTTTCCGTGGTTTCCCTGGCAAACAACCAGATCCTGGAACTGGATCCCGAAAAAGTGAATATTCACGGGGGAGCGGTCAGCCTGGGGCATCCCATTGGGTGTTCGGGCGCACGAATTGTCGTCACCCTGATTCACGCGCTGAAACGGACAGGAGGACGGCTGGGATGTGCCGGCATCTGCAATGGAGGAGGCGGGGCCTCGGCTCTGGTACTTGAACGGATGGATTAAATTCCGGACCGGAATGAAAGCCTCCCGGGCCAAGCAGTTCTTCAGCATGCAGAAACAGGTCAGCAAGAACCTTGTCTTTGGGCCCTTTATTATCGCGCAACGGAACTTTAAACAGAAATATGAGGCAAATTCAACGATAAACAACATCGGGAGAGGCGGGGATACAACATACTGTCGCAAACGTAATAAATAATTTCATTGCGGGATAACCGTTGGAAACTTATTCAAATAGCATAATTTTCGCTGCCATTGTTTGCTATAAAGATCAGATTTTCCTGAATTTGGCATTCAAGGACTTAAAAAACGGGTGGGAGCGGAATCAAAGCCCGGGCAAATTCAGAATTTCTGTTTGTATCCCAAAATTGAGGATTTCGAGTGCGAAAGGATGCCGGACGAAGCAAGGCGACGGTTCCGTAATGCCCTCAAATTTCGTTTGAGAAACAGAGGAACTTATACGTGGAACAGCGCTATACTTCAACGCATCATCTTATTCATTATATTTACTGAAACAATACTGATTGAAATTTAGCTGACATGCTTAGAAAAGTACTCTACTCTCTGTCCCTCATATTATTCGTGCTGACGCTCTCCCCATTGAAAGCACAAGTGGGAATCACATCGGTCCCCTTCCTGCAAATTGAGCCCGACTCACGGGGAGCCGGCATGGGGAATACCGGGGTGGCCATTGCCGACAATGCTTCTGCGGTATTCTGGAACCCGGCCGGACTGGCCTATCAGAAGGGAAACCAGATCAGCATCACCCACGCCGAATGGCTGCCCGCGTTCAATGCCGACCTTTTTTATGATTACCTGGTCGGTAAATATTATGTTGAGGGAATCGGTACCATAGGGGGCCATATCACCTACCTGAATCTTGGAGAACAGATCCGAACCAACGAGCAGGGCCTTGAGCAAGGGCGGTTTAATAGTTACGAGTTCGCCGGGGGCGTCTCCTACGGTGGAAAAATAAATGAAAATGTTGCCATCGGCGGGGGAGTGCGTTTTATATACAGCAGCCTCGCTGAAGGCACCGTAGGACAGCAGACCATCAACCCCGGATCCAGCATCGCAGTGGACCTTTCTACCCTGTATCGCAGCAACTCGTTCGAATTTCTACGCCGCGATGCCCAATTCAGCGCTGGTTTTAACCTCTCGAACCTGGGGCCCGGCATACAGTATACCGACAATGCCCAAAAAGATCCCCTGCCCACAGTACTGAGAATGGGCTGGGCACTGGAATGGAACCTGGACCCGGAGGGAATCAATACGATTACCATCGCCAACGATATTTCAAAAATTATGGCCCGGGGCGACTCCACCGGGTCAGAGAGCCCCGTGAAAGCACTGTTCTCCTCATGGGATGAATTCACCCGCAACAACGGGACTGAAAATGTTACGCTGGGTGTAATGGACCAGTTTATGATCGGCACCGGCATTGAATACTGGTACAACGACCTGTTTGCCATCCGCGGGGGTTATTACTATGAGCATCCTGAAAATGGCGACCGGGTATTTTTTACCCTCGGGGCCGGACTTCGATACAGCCTGATTGGCGTTGACTTCAGCTATATCGCCGCACTTGAAGAGGAACACCCGCTGGCCAACACCACGCGATTTAGCTTGCTTATCAACTTTTAACGGGCTGAAATCTGACATTAATGTCGACGCCTGGATCCCATCATTTTTTTCCTGTCAAGAGCGTGCTGTTATCAGGCATGCTCCTGCTTTTGGGGATCTCGCCGGCCTACGGCCAGCAGAATATAGAACGAAGTCGACCGCTCTCCACTAATGAACATGTCGATCTCTCCACCCGTCAAACCGGCAGCGGAACCCTCAATATAGTGGCGGTTCGGGTAGCATTTCAGCCCGACTCAAACCGGCTGACTTCGGGAAATGGAACGTTTCAGCCCGGTTCCCTTCCCTACCTGGAAAACAATGAGGTCAGCATTGATCCCCTTCCCCACAATCAGTCCTATTTTGAGGCTCACCTGGAGTTTGCCAAAAATTATTTTGAGCGCGTATCCGGAGGTGCGCTTTCTGTCGATTACCGCGTGCTGGATGACGTCTATCATCTCGAACAGAAAATGGAGTTCTACGCCCCCACCGGAGAACGGTTTACCAACGAAAAGCTGGCACTCCTGGCCCGTGATACCTGGCAGGCCGTGGAGACAGCCGGCGGTTTTAACACTACCGGCCTGAATCCGCAGAACACGGCATTTGTGATCTTCCACGCCGGGGTCGGGCGCGACATTCAACTAACGGGGACCTCCCTGGATATTACGCCTCAGGATATCCCGTCACTCTATCTGAGTACGGAATCGCTGGCCGGCCTGCTTGAGGATCCCGCTTTTGAGGGGTTTCCAGTCAACAACGGGACGTTCAACGTATCCAACTCCCTTATTTTGCCGCGCACGCTCTCCCGCCGCGGAGTCGATGTGACGGAGACCGAGTTCGTGCTGCAACTCTCCACAAATGGTCTCATCTGCGCAACCCTGGGAAGCCACCTCGGGCTGCCGGACCTGTTCAATACCCGCACCGGCGCTTCCGGGATCGGGCGCTTCGGACTCATGGACGGGGCGGCCATCTTTTCCTACAACGGTCTATTCCCGCCAGAACCCTCAGCATGGGAGAAGACTTACCTGGGATGGATCAGCCCGTTCAATATAGACCTGGATTCCGCTTCGCCGATCTCCCTCACCGCCACCTCGCTACGCTCCCCTTCCCGTTCGGCGGCCCGGCACGCGCTCTCCAGCAGAGAATATTTCCTTGTCGAAAATCGCCATCGCGATCCCGCCCGGGACGGGGCTACCCTCACCATCCGGCAACCGGATGGATCAGAACTACAGACATCGTTTGACAACTACGACGAGGCGTTTGTCAACCAGGAATCCGGTTTTGAGGAGGAGTTGCCCCCCGGCGTGCTGGTTGATATTGACAATTTTGACTGGAGCCTGCCCGGCGGACTTGATCGGGGGGCAGACGGAGAGCCCGGTACCTCGGATGATCGATTGCTCAACGGCGGGGTGCTGATCTGGCACATCGATGAAGCTGTTATTGAGCAACAGATCGCGGAAAATGGAGTAAACGCCAACACCCGTCGACAGGGAGTTGACCTGGAGGAAGCGGATGGAGCCCAGGATATCGGGCGCCCGGTTGAAGGACAAAACACCAATTTTTCCAACGGCACAGCATTCGATTTTTGGTGGGCAGACAATGATGCATCCGTGATAACCGCTCTCGGGGATACCCTCAGCCTCTATGAAAATCGGTTCGGTCCCGATACCCGGCCCAATAACAACAGCAACTCCGGGGCAGCATCATTTTTTGAATTTTACAACTTTTCCTCCCCCGGTTCCGTCGCGACCTTTCACGCCCGACGCACCGGCAGAGAGACCGTGCAGCCCGTTTCCCTTCCTGAAGAAAACCTGCCCGAAGGGCAAACCTATACTTCAGGCAGCGATTACCACTGGAAAAGTTACCCTCTCTCAATTTCCGGGTACGCCTCCCGGGAAGACAGCTTCCTGGTGATTCCCAGCCGTTCCACCACCTATGCCCTTCAGCTTAATGAGCCTGCGGCCACGCTTTTTGACTTTCAAACAGGTCCCCCGCAACAAGCCTATGTGGGATCAACCCTGGTGCTGGCCGACAAGCCGGAACAAGACGACATCACCATAGCAGCATGGAGCTGGGACGGTAACCAGTGGCAAAACCGCTGGCGTAATACCGGAGTTCCCAATCAGGGATTTTTGAGCTCGGACAGCGACCATATTTTATACCTGGATTTCACCGATCACCGTTACTATATGTCCGATGGCACCCGGCTCACCGACCTGGAGGCTCCCCAGCAACGCGCTTCCAAACTGGGGGGGTCCTACTCATTTCTGTCACAAAACGAACTTCGGATTGAGGGGAGTTCGTTTCGCCTTTCCCTCCCTTCTGGCAGTGCACGGCTGTATACCGGGGCCTTGAAGCTCACTTCCGACCGCAGCCTGTTTTACCTGGCCGAGGATGACTCTTTCTATCTGATCGATCCAGAAGCCGAAAATCCACGCCAGCTGCTTTTTAAATCTCCAAACTACGGCTGGCCGGCCATGGCTGATTTTGACGACGACAACCGCCTCGATTTTCTTTTCGTAAACCACGAACAGAACCGGCTGGATGCCCTCAATGCCAACGGCGCGTTTCTCGGCGGGTTTCCTCTCACACCTCCACAGGGAGCCCAGTTTACCGGGACCCCGCTCATTACTGATCTTGACGGTGACCAGTCGCTTGAGGTTATCGCTGTGGTACAGGATTCCGTTTCCATGAACCTTGCGGCCTACAATCAGCAGGGCGAAATGATTCCCGGATTTCCCCTGTATGTCGGTCCGGCTGTTCAAGCAGGCCACCAGCCGGTTCATCCGGTTATTTTTGGGACGCGGTTGTATGCTGTGAGCCACAGAGGTGATCTCAAGGCTTGGGCGCTTCCCCGGCTGCAAGATACCCGCTGGGGGAGCCGCTACGGCAATGAACCGTATAACAAGGTTACAGGGCGCATTTCAGGAAGCACCCCGCCGGAAGCGACATCCTCCATACTGGTTCGGTCAGAGACCTACAACTGGCCCAACCCGGCCAGGGATGAGACCCACATTCGATACCAGACTTCCGGTCCCGGAGAGGTGAAAATAAAAATTATTACCGTGAGTGGCCGCATCATCTTTGATCAGCGTTTCGATGTGCGCGGGGGATCCCCGGAGGAGCAGCGTATTTCCACAGCCGGCTGGGGCAGCGGCATCTACCTTGCCCGGGTTACGGCCAATGTCAATGGAAAAAAAGCAAGCAAACTGGTCAAAATTGCGGTAGTACACTGATGTCGAATCGATCCAAACATATTGGACTCCTGCTTTTCTGTCTCGCAGCCTGCATCTTGCTGCCGCAACAGGGTGCGGCCCAGCTCTCACCCTCAAACTACGACTATCCTTTCCACCACCTCAAATGGTATACTTTGGAGAGTGAACATTTTCTGGTTCACTTCCAGGAGGGGAACAGCCGATCGGCACAGGTAACCTCCCGTATCGCCGAAGAGATTTATCCCCATATTACGGAATTATACGGGCTCGAACCGACCTCCAGGACCAGCATTGTGCTCAATGACCGGGAGGACTACTCCAACGGTGCGGCCTACTTTTTCGACAACCAGATTGAGATCTGGATTCCCGCCCTCAACTCCCCCCTGCGGGGCACCCACAACTGGCTTCGGGATGTGGTAAGCCACGAATTTACTCATATCGTACAGCTGGAAAGCGCCATGAAACGGGGACGCAATCTACCCGCAATCTATTTCCAGTGGCTCTCCTACGAGGATGTCCGCCGCCCCGATGTACTGTACGGATATCCCAAAGGATTGATTACCTATCCCTTTTCTTCGATAAGTGTACCGGGTTGGTTCGCCGAGGGGGTCGCCCAGTACCAGCGCACGGGGTGGAGCTATGACACCTGGGACTCGCACCGTGACATGGTCCTGCGCACAGCCGTGCTCAATGACCGGTACCTCTCCTTTGACGAGATGGGAACCTTCAGCTCCAAGACCAGCCTGGAGCGCGAGCAAGTATACAACCAGGGATTTGCATTTACCCGTTATCTCGCCCAGCAGTTCGGGGAGACGATATTTCGCGATATCAGCCAGGCCCTGGGCCAACGGGGTATCACAACCATTGACGAAGCCATTCAGCAGGCCACCGGAACGAGCAGCGGCCGGCTTTTTAGCGAATGGGTCGCCCGGCAAACATCTTTTTACGAGAATGCTGTACGGTCGATCCAACCGGGACGTACCGACGTAGTCGAATCGCAGGGTTTTTTCAACTTCCATCCCCAATATTCTCCGGACGGCTCCCGGGTAGCTTACCTTTCTAACAAAAGGATTACCGAGTCGGCCGTCTCTCTATATGTCAAAAAGCGGAATCAGCAAGATGGCACCCTCACTATGCTGGATCTCGGTTCAGTGCCCGCCGGGAACCAAATCCAATACCAATGCGGGTTTAGTGAACAGCCGCTGATCAACCGCATCCGTTCGTCATTTTCGTTTTCACCGGATGGTAACCGGTTGATTTTCACGAGAGCCGGACTCAACCCGCACGGAGAACGGTATAACGACCTCTTTTTCTATGATTTTGAGACCGAAAAAACCGACCAACTGACGCAAAGTGAAAGGTTGTACGATCCTGCCTGGAGTCCCGGCGGACATCATATAGCAGCTGTCCAGCTGCAGCAGGGAACGGCCAACCTGGTGCTGGTAAATCCCGCTGATGGCTCTATAGAAAAGCTGACTGATTTCAACGACGGGGAGCAAATTTATACTCCAGCATGGCACCCGAACGAGCAATCGATCTATTTTGCCTACGGCGAAAACCACGGCCGTTCCATACGGAGCATAAACCTGCCAGACGGGCAGACCGAGACAGTGCTCAAGAAATCACTGCTTGACTACCGTGATCCCATTGTGGGAAAAAACGGGCGGTACCTTTACTACAGTGCCGATCCTGATGGAATTTTCAACATCTACCGGATTCCGCTGCAGGGGACCCCAAATCCCCAAAAACTGACCAGCGTTACGGGCGGTGCATTTATGCCTGACGTGGATAGCACTGGAACACTTATGTACGCAGAATATCGGTCGGAGGGATACAAAATCGTCTCCAAAAAACTGCCGGAAACCCAGGACACAGCCGCTCGGGGCCGCTATCAACCCGATTATGGCACACTAATATCGGCCGTTGCTTCCGGAGATTCCGCCAGGTCGTTTGGCGAATACTCAAATATCCTCCAATATGACGATCGGGATCTCGACCCTCTACCGGAATCCACCATTGCGCGGGCTGATACGGGCACCGTTACGTTCAACGTGGCTACCGCCAACACCAGTGACCGGCGGCAACTGTATCGTTATGAGCAGGAGTTCACCAATTTTAATTTTTATCCCGTCATTCGATTCGACAATTACTCCAAGTTCCATGGCAGCAACCATTCGCTGCTCAAGGCGGGCCGGGTCGGGGAACTTGGAGAAAACCTGCTGCGGGATCTGAAAGTGGGGACCTATTTTGACTCCCGCGAAGTTACCGATCGGTTCAACATCTTCGGCGGGGCGCTCTTCGGGCTGGGCTCCCGCGATGCGGATGGTGTAGGCGATTTCTTCAGCCTCTCGCGTCTCAGCGACCTGGATCGCGACCTGTTTCTCATTACGGAATACCGGGGGCTTCCATTTATCAAGAAACGATGGTCACCCACGCTTGCGGTAGAGCTGTACAACATGCGCCGAAATGTTGACGGTGGACTTTCCGTCGAGGAGTTTCCCTGCACCTCCTGCCTGCCCGATACCACAGCCGTGGATATCGCTTACAACATATGGGAGATCGACCTGTTTCTGCGAAGTAAAATAAACGCCTATTCCATGGTTGAGCTCGGGCTCGGCTACACCCCGTACCGCGTACAGACCGACGCCTTTTTCTCACGCGAGCTGCAGCAGCTGGTTCCCTCCAGCTCCACCGAATATTACCGCAGTACCATGCTGACCGCAGCCTATGTCTATGAGGATTTTCTGCCCTATCCACACAGTGACAGCGCTCCCCTCGGCCTGCGCGCCAGCCTGCGGTACAGTTACCGGCCCAGCGAACTGCTCGAAAATTTTGAGATTGAGGAAGGTACCCTGTCCCCTGTTTACCGCTCCTCTCGCAACCATTCGATGGAACTGAGTGCGCGCTACGGGTTCAGGATGGGAGAACGCTCCACGGGACAGGTCTTCTCCCGGCTTTTCAGCTACTTCAACAATCCTGCCGACTCCTTTTATCTCGACTACATCGGCGGGTTTACCGGCATGCGCAGTTATCCCTATTTCGCTCTTTCAGGGAATACGACGGCCTTTTCCCAGCTTTCTTATATTTTCCCGCTGTTTACCGATATCAACGAACAGGTTGGGCGTCATACTTTTGACAAGCTCTTCCTCCGACTGTTCGGGGAGGTCGGCAACGGCTGGAACGGGCCGGAGGGCACAGGTCAACAGCTTAAAACCGGGCTTGGAGCGGAACTCCGATTTTCACTGAACAGCTATTATCTGTACCCGCTCAAATTTTTTATCAGCGGAGCTTACGGATTTAACCAGTTTGATGTTACCTTACCTGATGAATTTATCACCGGATCGGCTTCCAAGAAGGTTACCTACGGAAGAGAGCCTCTTATTCATTTCGGGTTAACATTTGATTTCGAAATTCTGAACAAATGACTAGAATATTCAGCTACAGCCTGGTTTTCTTGCTGGCATCCGGAACTCTGGCGGCCCAGCCGTTGAGAAAGAACCTCTGTTCGGATCCGGTAAAGACGGAAAACAGGTTCTCCGTTGAGACCCCGCTAACGATGCGGGATTTCCGCTATCAGGGAGGCCGCTCCTCTTCACCATCCGGACTCGTACAGGCCATGCGAACCAAACCGGGCGTCGCCCTCCTCAGCTCAGGACTGATCCCCGGGCTTGGACAGGCTGCCAACAGCAAATGGATGCGGGCCGGCGCTTATTTCCTGGCGGATGCGATCCTGCTGGCCGTCCACCTGCGCAGCCGGCAGCGGGCAAAAGAGCTCCAGCAACAGTATGAACAGTTTGCCGACAGGAATTGGAGTGTCGTCACCTATGCCCAATGGCTGGTCGACTACCATAAATCGAACGGGATATACAGCCAGAATGAGCATATCGATGAACTGGAGCAGCAGGTGAACGGGCGGCATGCCGCCTATAATCCCGACATAGACTGGGAAACAGTAGATTTGCAAACCCTGCGGGAGGTGGAACGCCATACCCCGTTCATTACACCCGACGGAACGGCGGGAAACAACTTCTCCCATTTTATGCCGGAGTACGGGTCCCAGCAATACTACGAACTGATCAGCAAATACTACCAATACGGTCCCGGCTGGAATGATTTTGGGATAGATCGCCGCGGAGAGCCCCTGGACAGCCAATATCAACTTTCATGGAACGGGGAGGATATGCCACCCCATTTTTTTGAGGGTGCCAGCCTTGCCGATCAATTTAACGACAAATACCGCGTGGCCGGGAACATGCTGGCCTACATGCTCTTAAATCATGTAGTTTCCGCATTTGATGCGTTTATTACGGTCAAAATCAACAACAACCGGCTGGAAACGGAATCAAGCCTTTTCGGGGCTCGTCAATTTATCCTGAAATATCACTTTTAAGATAACCGTTATGAACCGTATCTTCGAGATATCATGCTACATTACCTGAAAGACATACTAACCAGCAAAAAATTCTACGTTACGCTTTTGAGCGTAATACTTGTGGGATCAGGACTGTTACTGGTCCTCGACGAATATGTCATGCCTGAATACACCAATTACTACGAAGGGGTGACTGTACCGGACGTGCGTGAGCTGTCTCTTGATGAGGCGGAGGAACTGCTGACCTCCTACGGCCTGAGATACGAGGTAACCGACCGCCGGGCAAACATGGCCTTTCCCGCAAATTACGTGATAGACCAGACCCCGATTCCTGCTGAAATAGTAAAACCAAATCGAAAAATATATCTCACGGTAAATACCGAATCCAACCCCACGGTGACGGTACCCAAGGTGGAGGATCTCTCGTTCAGGAACGCCAAAATCCAGCTTCAAAATTACGGACTTGCCGTGGGAACGGTCAGTTATGAGTCCTCGAGATTCAAGAACAGCGTGATGCGCCAGTCGATTGAGCCCGGCCGAACGGTTGACAAGGGAACCGTCGTGGACCTGGTCGTGAGCGACGGACTGGGAGAAAAGATGGTTGACGTTCCGGACATTGTCGGCCTTCGCCTTACCGAATCCCAGCAAAAACTGCGGGAGGCAGGGTTGCGGGTGGGAGAGCTCCGCTTTCAGCCCAGCAAAGAGGTTGAGCCTAACTTCGTGCTTGATTATACTCCCCGGGAGGATCAGGTGGTGGAGGGCGAAACTATAAATCTTGTTGTCTCTGAACGGTTCGACGTCAAAGAGGAGAGCGAATCGGGGGCGGTTCAGGCAGATACCACCTACATTGAATCTGATACCCTCCAGCAAAACGAACAAAATTAACAAATGGATTTTACACTCCCGGTACTGGCACCTTCAATACTGGCCTCTGACTACGCCAATCTGGCCGAACAGATTAACAAGTGCGAGCAGGGGGGGGCGCAATGGATCCACTGCGACAGCATGGACGGCCATTTTGTACCCAATATCACATTCGGGCCCGGAATTATTGAGGCGGTCGGCCGGGTTACCGACCTGTTCCTGGATGTACACCTGATGATTGAGCAGCCCGACCGCTACCTCGAAGATTTTATTGATGCGGGAGCCGATCAAATTACGGTTCACTTTGAAACCTGTACGCACCTGCACCGGACCCTGCAGGTGATCAGGCAGCACGGGGCGCTGGCGGGAGTGGCGGTAAATCCGGCCACCTCTCTCCGAAACATAGAACCCGTACTTGATCTGGTGGACCTGGTATTGATTATGAGCGTCAATCCCGGTTTTGGCGGACAGGATTTTATTCCCAATACCTATGACCGACTGAAAAAAATGGCTGCCTGGCGCAGAGAGGGCAACTTCAACTACCTGATATCAGTAGACGGTGGGGTAAACTCTGAAAATATTGAGAAGGTGACCCGCGCCGGGGCCGACGTACTGGTGGCCGGCAGCGCCGTTTTCAAGGCGAAAAATATCCCCAAACGCATTCAAGTGCTTCAAAAAAAGGCTGTCGCGGGAAGCCAGGAGTGGGTATAGGAACCGGTGACATGCCAGCTGCATGACATGCAGAACATTCGGATCGGCGATCTTCATCACTCACAATTTTTTTAATACATTTCACATAAATCCTTATCTTTATTTTTGAAATTGGTTTTGGAAACCATGGCGTTTGCCCAAATTCAATTCCCTGAACAAAAAGGGTAGCCTGCGGTTTCCCAAAGCCCGTGAATTAAGTGTAATTAAATGTGTTGAGGAACGCCTATCGCGACAGAACAGAACATCGGTGAAGAGACCATTCATATAGAAGATGTAGAACCTGTCCTTGTCCTTGGTTTTGAGGATGAGCATCTCACCAAACTTGAAAAGGCATTCCCGGATACCACCATTACCGTGCGAGGCCGCAGCATCAAACTGAAGGGGCCGGAAAAAGATCTTGATGAGCTGGCAGAAGTGCTTGAAGAGCTTATCGACATGGTCGACCGAAATGGTGACCTGACCACCGGTGATGTCGACACCGTTCTTGCCCTTAAAACGGGTGGCGACTCGACAACCACCACAACCAACCCGTTGCGCGGGCCGTCCGGTACCTCGGAAGATTTTATCCTGAACTCTCAGTCCGGCCAGACCATTACGGCCAAAACGCCCGGACAGAAAGAGATCGTAGAAGCTTCTGAGCAGAATGATATCGTTTTTGCCATCGGTCCCGCCGGAACGGGCAAAACCTATACTTCGGTGGCACTGGCGGTCCGGGCGCTCAAGTCCCGGCAGGTTAAAAAAATCATTTTGGCCCGCCCGGCGGTGGAAGCCGGCGAAACACTCGGATTCCTGCCCGGCGATCTCCGCGAAAAGATCGACCCCTACCTGCGCCCGCTCTACGATGCGCTCGAGGAGATGATCGAGTATGACCGGCTGGAACTGCACCTGGCCAAAAATGTGATCGAAATTGCTCCGCTGGCGTACATGCGCGGTCGTACCCTCAACAACGCTTTCGTTATCCTGGATGAAGCCCAGAACGCCACCAACATGCAGATGAAGATGTTCCTGACCCGCATCGGGTTTAACAGCAAGGCGATCATCACCGGCGATATTACACAAACCGACCTTCCCCAAAAAAGACACTCCGGGCTGATCTCAATCCAGGATATCCTCAAAGATATCGACGGCATCCGCTTTGTCTATCTCAATCAAGACGATGTAGTTCGGCACCGGCTGGTTCGCGAAATTATTGACGCCTACGACCGGCATGAATCAAAGAACGACCGTGGCAAGTAGCCTCGGCTTCACACTTTTTTGAATGTTGAAATGTCAGGCCGGAGCAAAAACTAATATTCAGCACTGGATCTTTTAATGGCAGAACAACCCGGAACAAAAACCAGCGCAACAGTCCACCCGCTTTACGAAGGTACCTTCAGCGTGGGCACCGACAAAAAATTTAATAGAATTGATCGTGACGATCCCCCGGCGAAGGGAGCCCTTAAAATATCCCTGAACCCCTTTTTGATCAAAACCGAAACCAGGAACTACCTGTTTGATGTGGGTATCGGCGATTTTGGAGCAGATACCAGCACTGAAACCATCAAGGAAAATCTCTCAACCCACGGGGTCGCCGACTATGAAATCACCGACATCATCTGCAGCCACCTGCATTACGATCACATCGGCGGACTCGCGGGACGCAGCTCAGGATTCTGGGAACTGACATTTCCCGATGCCCGGCTCTGGGTTTCGGACCGGGCCTGGCAGCAGACCACTCAAAAAGACACCTACTACGACGATGAGAAGACCCAGTTCCTGCACTTTGTCGATACCCGGGCCGATCTTCATTTTTTGGATGAGCAGGCGGCCCCCTACCCGGAAATTACGGTGGAGGAAGTAGGCGGCCATACCGAGCACTCCCAAATAATCTGGTTTGATGATGGAGAATCCCGGTACATGATGGCCGGTGACGTACTGGCCGTGCGCGGCGAGGTTAACCGGAAGTTTGCCGCCAAATACGACTTCGAACCGGAACGCAGCATGGAAATACGAAAACGAATATTGGAAAAGGCATATGAGGAAGATTATATCATCATGGGTTATCACGACAGTCACCATCCCCTCTTCCGCCTGAGTGACTACAGTGAAAAAAAAGGCTACACGATCGAAAACATCGCCGCCGATGCCGATTCCTGATTATATCAGCGAAATTACACGATACCTGTACAGGAAAGGAGTTCCGGATGCTCCAACATCCGTTATCATACTGGGTTCGGGTCTGGGTGACTTTACCGGTCAGATCGACATTACGGGCGCGATCCCCTATGCTGATATTCCCCGCTTTCCCACAACTTCTGTCGAGGGACATAGGGGAAATCTGATCTGCGGGAAGGTTGGCAGCAGCAACGTTATCGCTTTTTCGGGGCGGTTCCACCATTACGAGGGCTTCTCTTTTGAACAGACCGCCCTGCCGGTATACCTCGCCCGGGCTCTCGACGCGGAAAAGCTGATTATCTCCAACGCTGCGGGCGCCATCAACACCACTTTTTCGGTGGGCGACCTGATGGTGATTGAGGATATAATACGCCAGAACCATGCTGTCTCTCCAACGGGGCACGCAAAGTTTCGCTATTCACATCGCCCGTGGGTGGACCGTGTTCGTAAGCTGGCGGCGGAACGGGACATCGTTACCCGGCAGGGAACGTACCTCTATGCCAAGGGCCCCAACTATGAAACCAAGGCTGAAATTCGCGCTTTTCGCACTATGGGAGCCGATGCGGTGGGAATGAGTACCGTCCCGGAACTGACGGAAGCAGCCCGGCTCGGCATCAAAACCGTCGCAATTTCACTGATCAGTAACATGGCGACGGGAGTCAACCACGGCAAGTTGAGCCACGAGGAGGTCGCCGAGGCTGCCGGCCTCCGAACCACGGATTTCAGCGTGCTGATAAAAGCACTTATCAAAATGTTATAAATTCTTCAGCTTCACCTTTGAATACTTTTTGACATGAAAATAGAAGCCTTTTTTAATAATTCAGAGGGACCTTTGCAGAACCTGCTATTTTGCCAGGCGGAAACGAGGGGTTTGTAAAGCCCTCTAGGAAGCTATTGTTACCGGCTACAATTTCCTGAATACGGTCAAATTACATTCTGTCATCTCTCCGGAATGATCTAACAGGTGCGAGCTCCATAAACCGGGAAACTCGCTGCAGGATACTGGTACTGCATCCAACCAATAGAGATTCACAATCACACCATAAATCAGTTCTGAACGGATCTGTAACAAGATCACCTCGTTTTTTTGACCGATCTCCCGGCAAATTGTAACACCTGAAGCAATTTTTCGTTAATTCACAACGAGTGTATGCGAGAACAATCGCCAGTTGACAGTTTGATTTCGATCATTATTTTATCATTTCAATGTTTAGAATTCATGAGGTACAATTTTTTTGCATATTTATTCAAGCAGCTCAACAATTCTCATCCAACTTCAAACATTAATCCAATCAGGAGACGCATGAAGTCTAACAACCTGCTCCTCACTATCTGCCTTGCGTTGCTGCTCTTTTCTACGGGGTTCAATGCCGGGGCGCAATCTCTTGAAGATTTCGAAGAAAAAGTAACCGAGTTCACCCTTGACAACGGCCTTACATTCCTCGTCGTCGAGCGACCGATCGCGCCGGTAGTCAGCTTTGTGACCTACGTTGATGTCGGCGGGGCCAACGAACCGGTGGGACATACCGGCATCGCCCATATTTTTGAGCACATGGCGTTCAAGGGTACCCATTACATCGGCACCACTGACTGGGAAAAGGAGAAAAAAGTCCTGGAAAAGCTGGACCAAACCTACCGGCAGTGGCTCAGTGAGAAGTACAGCGCCACTCCGGACTCTGCCCGGCTCTCCACCCTCTGGGAGCAGTTTCAGCAGCAGCAGGAGGAGGCAAAGCAGTACGTGGTCAACAACGAGTTTTCACAGATTATCGAACGCAACGGGGGGACCGGCCTCAATGCCGGGACCGGCGCCGACCAAACGGTCTATTTTTACAGCCTCCCGGAAAACCGGACCGAACTGTGGTTCAGCCTGGAATCGGACCGTTTTAAGAACCCGGTATTCCGCGAGTTTTATGTTGAAAAAGAGGTCGTCCGCGAAGAGCGCCGCATGCGCACCGAGTCGAGCCCGGTCGGACGTTTGGTGGAAGAATTTCTGGCGGTGGCCTACACAGCCCATCCCTACGGGCGCCCGGTGGTCGGCTGGGATTCCGACATCACTGCCACCACAATGGAGGATGCCCGCCAGTTCTACGACACGTACTACGTCCCCAACAACATCACGATCGCCCTCGCGGGGGATGTGAATCCCGATGAAATAAAAGAGCTGGCCGAAACCTATTTTGGTGACCTACCGGAAGGTCCGGAACCCCCGCCCGTTTATACCGAGGAGCCGGAACAGCGGGGGGAGCGCCGGTTTGAGATGATCGAGCAGAACCAGCCGATCTTCCTGATGGGCTATCACACCGTGGCGCAGGATCACCCCGACTTTGAAGCGCTTCAGCTTTTAGGCAGCGTTATTTCCGAGGGTCGTACCTCCCGTCTTTACCAGCGCATGGTAGAGGATGAGCAGACCGCCCTGCAGGTTTCGGCGTTCAACGGGTTTCCCGGCACCAAGTTTGAGACGATGTTCATGACACTGGCGGTTCCCAACCAGGGCGTCAGCCTGGATACGGTGGAGACGACCATCTACGAGGAGATCGAAAAAATCAAGAACGGTGACATCACCCGGGCTGAACTGGAACGGGCCAAGACCAACGCCCGTGCCAACCTGATCCGCAGCCTTGACTCCAACACCGGGCTGGCCCGCGCCTTCGCCGCTGCCGAAGCTCAAAAAGGCGACTGGCGCAGTGTATTTACCGACCTCGACGACCTGCAGGCGGTCACGCTGGAGGACCTGCAACGCGTAGCGCAGACCTACTTTACCAAAGACAATCGCACCGTTGGTATCATCAGGAACGAAGAACAGTCACAGTCAGAGGAGGTCGCCGATGCAAACTGATAAGAAGAGTAACGTGAATCTCATGAACCAGTCAAGAGAACGAATGATGAAACGGTTTACCAGTCTTGTAGTTCTGATCTTGTGCGCAGGACTTGCAACTGTGCATGCCCAAAAACGGTACGACGAGCTCAACTTCCCCGAACTAAATGAGTTCCAGCGCCCGGAAGTAGAGACCTTTACGCTGGAAAACGGCATCAAGGTTTTCCTGGTGGAAGATGACGAGCTCCCGCTCATCGATCTCTCCGTCAACATTCGCACCGGCGGCGTGCTGGTACCCAACGAAAAAGCCGGCCTCGCATCCATCACCGGCTCGGTGATCCGCTCGGGTGGCTCCGAGAACTATCCCGCTGATACGCTCAATAAAATCCTGGAAAATCGGGCCGCAAGCATGGAGACCGGTATCGGTTTTACCTCCGGCGGAGCCAGCATGAATGTACTGAAGGAGGATTTTAGCGAACTCCTTCCAATCTTTGTGGATCTCCTGCAGAATCCGGCCCTGCCACAGGAGAAAATTGAGCTTGAAAAGAAGCAGGTCAAAAGCAGTATTTCACGACGCAATGACAACCAGCAGCAGATCGGATCCCGTGAGTTCGAACGGCTGATCTACGGGGAGGACTCGGTATACGGGCGGCTCACGGAATACGAGACGGTGGATAACATCACGCGGGAGGACCTGGTCAATTTCCACGGCGATCACTTTGTTGGAGCCAATATGATGGTCGGTGTTGTCGGGGACTTTGACGCGGATCAGATAAAAAAGCAGTTGAGCAACGCATTCAGCAGTATTGAGGCGGGGCAAAAAACGGCACTCGACTTCCCGGAAATTGACTACGAGTTCAACCGCACGATCAACCTGGTTGACAAGCCGGATGTAAACCAGAGCTATGTGCTGATGGGACATATCGGCGGGCTGCGCAGCAATCCGGATTACCCGAAAGTGCAGGTGATGAATGAAGTGCTGAGCGGCGGCTTTTCGGGACGGCTGTTCCAGGTGGTGCGTACCGACCTTGGGCTGGCCTACGCAGTATTTGGCTCCTATGAGATGAACACCTTCTATCCCGGGCAGTTTTACACCGGGGTGATGACCAAGAGTTCGACTACGGCCGAAGCGATCGACGCGATCATTGAGCAGATCAAGCGCCTGCAGGAGGAACCGATTCAGCCGGAGGAACTCCGTGATGTCAAGGACCAGTTCCTTAATTCAATGGTGTTCCGGTACGACAGCTATGAAGAGGTGTTGAGCCGCCGCCTATCCAACGAGTACCGAGAACTGCCGCCCGACGCTTTTGAAGAGTTTATCGAAGGGGTCCGCAACACCACCATAGAAGACGTTCAAAAGATGGCACAAAAGTACCTGAAGCCAGACAGCATGCAGATCCTGGTGGTGGGCAACAAGCAGGAGATCGGAGACCAGCTTGAAAAATATGGAACCGTCAACGAAATCGATATCAGTATCCCACAACCGGGGCAGGATGGCGCCGGTGAGGAGGTTGCCGGTGATGCCCAGAAAGGCCGCGCCCTGCTGGATAAAATGTCAGATGCGATCATTGCGCCAGACCAGCAGCTCGACAGCGTTACCGTGGAGGCGGAAGTCACACAGTTTGGCTCCAATGTTCCCGGTGGCAGCATGACCGTGCAGGTTACGCAAACCGTGGACTATCCCGATGCGATTACCCAGACGGTGGAGACCCCCAACGGTACCATCACGCTGAACTATGAAGGCGGTAAAGGCACGATGTCCATGATGGGCCAGGAACGTCCCCTGCCACCGCAGCAGGCACAATCGCTCAGGGAGAGCCTGAACCGAAAATACCTGGCCGTGGCACTCAACAGTGACGAACTGAATCCCCGGTTTATCGGTATGGAAGAGGTCGAAGGCACGCAGTACGCAAAGCTCAGCATCAAAATAAATGATAAAAACATCACCTATCTGGTTGATCCCGAATCCGGTTATCCCGGGATCATGCGGTACCAGCAGTTCAATCCACAGGAGGGCAGCCAGGTGCATGTGGAGGAACGCTATTCCAACTGGCAGACCGTAAATGGCATATCATATGCCTACTCTGAAACTACATTCAGTGACGGTGAAAAAGCGGCTGAATCCGTTATAAAATCTCATGAAGTACATTAAATCCGAACGTGGTTATCGCGTTAAAAACGACCCAGCTTTATTAAAAAAAAAGTTCATTCGCCCAAAGTCTCTCTTCTCCAGAGGGACTTTGGGTATGGCTTTTCAACACTCCTTAAAATAAATTTCAATACTGGATCCATGAAATCTATCTGGAATCCCCGTCCCGCTACTGAAGAATACGGTTCATTCTACCAAAAATATATCGATAAGCTGCCCCCGGGCAATGTCATCGATATATTGGTCAAACAGCGGGATGAGGTTTGTACACTCATCGATTCGCTGGACGAAAAAAAAGCGCTATCCCGCTATAAAGAAGGGAAATGGACGGTCAAAGAGGTGATCGGGCACCTGATCGACAACGAACGCGTTTTTTCCGTACGGGCCCTGGCGATCTCCCGCAACGACCCGGGAGAATTACCGGGGTACGACCAAGAGGCATATGTGAGAGAATCCAATTTGAATCAACGGAGCCTGCAAAATCTACAGGGAGAATATGAAGGGCTTCGCACCTCCAACATTCAGATGTTTTCCGGGTTCAGCGAACAGATGCTCAATCGAACGGGTATTGCTAACAACTACTCGCTGTCGGTCCGTGCTATCCCGTTCATTATTGCCGGGCACGAGCGGCACCACCTGGAGCTGCTGGAAAAGCGGTATGAAATTGAGCTACCCGGTGGATAGGGAATGAAACAGCTCAGCCCGAATTCGTCCCCAAACGCAACTGATGTTCACAATTCCTGATTCCTCGATGAGGCTGTATCTGCGATTTATTCCCTCACCAACTGCTCCTCTTTAACGAAAGAGGGAGACCTGTTTTCCGCGTTACCCAGGGAGAGTATTCCCATAACCACCTGCTCGATATTCGCCACCTCATTCAGGGTGATAATCCGCCCGCATTCCAGCCACTCTTCCAGATGATCTTCCTCCCCAAAGAGCGACTCCAGGACCGTCACCCCGAGCTCTTCCATAGCCGCGGCGTTGCACTGCTGTTCATACTGGTTCCGGATCGGTATCGTAAGCAGTTTTTTCCCCATAAACATCGCCTCTGCGCACATCTCAAAGCCGGAGCTGCTGATGACCCCGCCACAGCTTTCAACACTTTCGAGAAACTCGTTGTTGCCAACCGGGTGTACCAGCACATTCCTCCTCCGGTAAAACTGCTCGCAATCAGGTGAAAAAACATGCCATTGATGGTGATCAAATTTTTGAAATATTGAGATCAGGAGATCCGGGTCGTAAGCCGGAAGATAAACCGTAATATGATTCTGGTGTTCGGGCGACAGCTCAAGAATATCAGACCGGATGATCGGCGGCTCCACAAACCGATCGTACGGCCTGAAATGGAACCCGATGGCGTGATCGGCCGGGGCAAAATGCTTGAGGATCGCCTCGGCCGCCGGCGACCGCTTTTGGGGGCGCGGCGTCTCTTCCGAAAGAAACGCGGCCTGGTGACTAAGCGCTACACTTGGCACATTTTCCTTTCGTGCGGCCCACGCTGTCACCGGCTCATAATCACTGATCACCAGGTCATATTCCAGGACCGGGATGGAATGGATATCGGCAAGGAAGCGGACGGGGCGAAGCGCGCGCAGCGTCTCGAGTATCGATACGCCCCCGGTGTTGTCGTAGTTCATGCTAATGCCATACTTTCGATAACGAACCGGGCGCTCCAGGTTCAGCTGGCAGTTGTGGCCGCTGATCAGCACATCCACCTCTGCGTGCCTCCCAAGTTCCGGCAGCAATTCCCGGGCCCGGCTCAGATGTCCGTGACCGGTGCCCTGTATTCCGTATAATATCTTCATCCTATAACAGCCACTTCGTTCACAGATTTACGGACAGGAATTTCAACCGTGGTTTCTTTATTGATGAACTGATCCTCGTTGTATTTGTACATCGACCACTCCTGTCCGTCAAACTCAAGGGCGGTAAGGTTTTCGACCCAGTCGCCCGAGTTCATATAGATCACGGATCCCTCCTCACTCGTAAATCCCCTGATCTTCGGCTGGTGAATATGACCGCATATCACGTAATCATACCTGTTCTGGATGGCCAGCTCTATCGCGGATATCTCAAAATCATCAATAAATTTGACCGCTTTTTTTACGCTGTCCTTTATTTTTTTGGAGAGCGAGATTTTCCCGTATCCCAGCTTTTCACCGACATAGTTCACTAGACGGTTCAGCAGGATCAACAGGTCGTACCCCTGACCGCCAATTTTGGCTATCCACTTGGTGTGTTTCATGGTAATGTCGAATATATCCCCGTGAAAAATCCAGACTTTTTCCCCGTTCAGCTCCAGTACCAGTTTGTCCCTGACGAAGAGCGGACCAATCTGCAGGCGCGATATCTTGCGGATTACTTCATCATGATTTCCCGTCAGGTAGTAAATATCGGTACCGTTGGCCAGCATGCTCAGGAAACACCGGACCACCTGCATGTGGGAGTCTGGCCAGTAATACTTTTTAAAATTCCAGATATCGAAGATGTCTCCGTTCAGCACCACGATACGCGGTTCTATGGAATTGAGATACTGGGCCAGCTCCACTGCATGGCAGCCCACCGTCCCCAGGTGGAGATCCGAGAGGACGACAACATCAACAGGGCGTTTATTCATGGGTTTGTCAATCATTTATCCCAAATTAAAGAAACCTGTGTTACCTGTTGATATCCAGAATATTAAATTAGTGTGATTGTTCTAACCCGGGTTTACCTCACCAAGAGATTTGTTTTTCAGCAAGGAGAAGGGCAAATGGCTGCGCAGGTGTACATCGGTACGTTGAACAGGTGATTTGTGCTTCAACGCAGCTGGAAAAGGCCAATTTCCAGCCTTTTCCAGACAATAATGATAATTTAAATGATATAAGTTATTGTCACTCATAAAGTGACGTAATTTTATCCGAAATACTTGTGAGAAATTCGGGCTAATATGGTGTGGTAAAAAAATGGAGAAGGGAACGCGGAATCTCGCAGGAACAAACATACAGGGCCGTGTACTCCTTTTTTAACCCCAAAGTTGAAAAAAGTTTGGGCTTCGGGAAACGGCCTATTTTCTTACCTTGACGGCACAAGTTTAACAAAAAAGAGATCCAATGGCTGACGATTCGAAGCAAAAAATTGTACACGGCTTTCTGCCACAAGATGAGACCTATTCCGTAACCCTCAATGCCGGGAAACACCAGCTCAAGGGCGATGAACCCGAGTCCGTAAAGGGCGGGAAAGATACCGGCCCCGACCCCTATGACTACCTGCTGATGGCCCTGGGATCATGCACGCTCATGACAGTGAAGATGTATGCCAACCACAAGGAGTGGCCGGTAGAGGACCTGTACGTTGAACTCCGGCACAACAAGCGGCACGACGAGGACTGCGAAAACTGCGATGATCCCAAAAGCAAGATCGATTTTATAGAAAAAGAGCTCATAGTAGAGGGTGACCTCTCGGAAGAGCAGATCGAGCGCCTCCTGGAGATTTCAAATCGATGCCCGGTCAACCGGACCCTTTTGGGAGAGATCAAGATCGAAGGGTCCATAACACATAAATAGCGCCAATCCCCATGAAAAAGCCTGCCCGAACATCGCGCAGGCCCTGCATAAAAAATGCCGGGTGTCAAGCCCCGGCTTCTTCCAGCAAATTCACGATACTGTCGTGATGGTAATAGTTGGCTTGGTCTTTGGCAGACCAGCCCCGGTCGTCGACAATATCGACCTCGCATTTGTGGTCAATTAACATTTTAACTATATGGTTGTGCCCCTTGCTTGCGGCCCAGTAGAGGGCGCTGGTTCCACGATTATCGCGGATGTTCACATCGGCTCCCTTGTTTAACAACAGCTGTACAATATCCGCATGGCCGTGCTTGGCCGCCTTCATCAACGCCGTGCGTTTATGTTCGTCACTGGTGTTTACGTCGATACCGCCCTGAATGGCTGACTGTATTGCATCAATATCACCGTTCTCCGAAGCGTCCAGAAAGGTTTTCTTGTCCATACTCTATACCTCCGTATTACTAAATTTAAGGTGGGAATACATTTGTATTGTACGTCATTGGCGGTATATAATCAACTGAATTTGTATTTCTGTGACAGCTCTTTCCGCTGTAACAAGCGACTGGCAAACCGTGTATGTGCCCTCCCGGTACAATCCCCGAGTATCCCCAGGTATGAGAGACAACCTGGGATTTCAAATTTCGTTCAGTCTTTGTCCTTCGATCAGCATCCTTTTTAAAACGTCCCCGAGAAGGAAAACAGATATATTTTTTTACTTTGGATAAGCTTATTATCTTGTATTCGGTCATATACTATTACCTTTTGCGAAATTTGATATATTAGATGCAAATATATGCTTTAATAAATACCATCATCTAAAAGCAATATATTTCAGCATTCAGTGAGAACCGTGCAGCACATAATTTCGACTTTATTCTGTCCCGCCTCTTTTTTTAAAAGAGCTTGTACTCCTTTTCTCCTCTTTTTCCTGTTGCTTGGCGGGATGGCTCATGGCCAAGCCGATGTCGACAATATTTTGAACCGGGTTTCGACCGCTGAACGGAGCGATGGAGAGGGATATGTGGTCCGCTTTCATCTCGAACAGCAAGTCGACTCGTTCAAGGTTATGCAGTCCCGGACCGACCTCATCCAGATGACCCTGTATGGCGAGCAGATCAACAGCTCCGAAATCGAATACGATACAACCACCGTCGTCTATGATGAGATCGGTTTCTACAATCATCCTTTGGGCGTGGGAGTCGACCTCTATATCCCCGAGGATCAATATTTTATTGCCAATGCGTACCACGATCGCCACAGCAGCGACCTGTTGCTGGGGCTTACCTTTTCCAGTGAAGAGCGTGTTTCAACAATAGCTGAAAATATCGACCCGATCATATGGTCCAGTTTAACGATTTCAAGGGACAGCCTGCTGGCAGGTCCCTCAGGCGGCTTTTCAAGCGATAATGACTACCAGCTGATGAAAGATAAGATCCGGTTTGATGTCGTGGTCATTGATCCCGGTCACGGCGGACACGATCCGGGGGCCATCGGCTACAAGGGGACCCGCGAAAAGGATGTGGTTCTGGATATATCCAAAAAGCTGGGAGGCTACATCAATGAGTACCTGCCGGATGTAAAAGTGGTCTACACCCGTGAGGACGACAGCTTCGTGGGCCTCGAAGAGCGGGGAGAAATTGCCAACAAGGCGGAAGGCGACCTATTTATATCTATCCACTGCAACGTATTCAGCAACCGAAATACCCGCGGTACAGAGGTCTATTTCCTGGGACTTCACCGGAGTCAGGCAGCTTTTGAAGTGATGAAAAAGGAAAACAGCGTCATCCGGTTTGAAGAGGGTCCCGACAGAAGCGAAGAGCTCACCGAGGAAGACCTGCTTATTTATGAATTGGCCAACTCTGCCTATATGGCTACCAGTGAAAAACTGGCCGGGATGCTGGAACACCAGTTCGACCATCGTGCCAAACGCCATTCCCGCGGTGTAAAGCAGGCCGGGTTTATTGTCCTCTTCCACGCCTCAATGCCGGCTCTTCTCGTGGAAACGGGCTTTATCAGCAATCCGAGTGAACAGCGCTATCTGACGAGCGACTATGGCCAAAGCATTATCGCTTCTGCCATATTCAGGGCCATTCGAAATTACAAGCTCGAATATGAAAAAAGCCAGAATTTTAAGACAAACTGAGATTACTTTTGGATCCCCTCGTCATAGGCGTGGCCGGAGGTACCGGTGCTGGTAAAACGACCGTCATCCGGCGTATTGCCGACCAGATTAACCCTGGAAATATGGTGGTGTTGGAACACGACTCCTACTACCAGGATCTTGCTCACCTCTCTTTCGAAGAGCGTAAAAAGCAGAACTTTGACCATCCCTCCGCGCTCGAAACCGAGTTGCTGGTCCGCCATATAGAAGCACTGAAAAAAGGCTGCCAGGTGGAAGTACCGATCTATGATTTTTCCCGCCACGTCCGAAAAGAGGGAACCAGGGTGGTAACACCTAAACCGGTGATCCTGGTTGACGGCATCCTTATTCTAAGCGAAAAGCAGTTGCGGGAGCTGATGGAGATTAAAATATTTGTCGATACGGACGATGACATCCGGCTTTTGCGGCGTATTCGCAGAGATATCGTTGAACGAGACCGCAGCCTCGAAGGGGTGCTCAATCAATATGAAAAGCATGTGCGACCGATGCACCTGGAGTTCGTGGAACCCAGCAAGCGGTATGCCGATATCATCATTCCGCGAGGAGGAGAAAATGAGGTCGCCCTGGAGATGGTCCAGGCCCTGATCCACAAAAAACTATCTGGTTAGCCAGCATTATCCGCCAATGGGATATTAACGGTATAGCCCGGAACGGTTTTTTACGCTGCTTTGCTCTTACATATGTATCTTCAAAAACAGATAACCTAAAAAACCCAGATCATGAATCTACAAGGCAAAAAGGCGATTGTTACCGGAGCCAGCCGTGGAATTGGCGCGGCCTTTTCACACGCTCTCATCAACAAGGGAACCACCGTCTACGGACTGGCCCGCAGCGAGGATAAACTTCGGCGGATTCGAGAGGCCTTCGGGGATCGTTTCATCCCTGTCAAAATGGACGTCACCGATCATGGAGCGATAGAGGCGTGGATTGCGGAGGAATTTGCAGGTTCTGAAAGTCCGGACATACTAGTGAATAACGCCGGACTGGGCTATTTTGGCAATGTGGATGATCTGCCGCTGGAGGAGTGGAACCGAATGATCGCAACCAACCTGTCGGGAGTGTTCTACCTGACCCGGCAAGTGGTTCCATTAATGAAAAAGCACCCCGGGGTTTGTCATATAGTGAACATCGCGTCCATTGCCGGTAAAATCGGGAACCCGCAGATCTCCGGATATAATGCCAGCAAGTTTGGCGTCAGCGGTTTCAGCGAAGCCCTGTTCAAAGAGCTGCGGTACGACGGCATCAAAGTTACCTGCCTGTATCCAGGCTCTATCGCCACCAACTTTTTTGACAACGCCGACCAGGAAACCCATTCCAACATGATGCAGCCCGAAGACGTAGCCACCGTCTTGACGAACGTGCTTGAGACGCCCGATAATTTTCTTATCAGTGACGTTACGATGCGTCCACTCAATCCCAAACGACCGGAAAATGAATAGGTATCAGGCTGTAATTTGTTTCCTGCTGCTGTCTCTCCTTGCAGCAGGGGTGGGTTGTTCAGAGGAGCTGACCAATCCACCGCCGGAAAATTTGATCGGGGAGGACACCTATATCGATTTGATAATTGAACTGCAGTTGCTTGAATCCTACCGCACCTCGATGCCCAGGGATTCACTCAGGGTCAGTATCGACTCACTCAGGCAGGTTATATTCGACAAATATGACGTTACCGAGCAGCAATTTGTGTCCAGCCATCAATATTTTCATCGGCAGGTAAAACCGCAGGTAGATCGTATCTCGAGGGCGATCGACAGTCTCCGGCAACAAATGGTGCGGGATGGAATCATGGACAGCACCCGGCTCGGCCAGTAATGGATGGGAGACCTGCCTGCGGCCGGCTTCTCTAACTCCAGTAAAATTTATTTTCCCTTGTTATAACCCGGCCCTCCCTGATCAGGAACGACAGCAGTGTCTTCAGCTCTGACCTCTTTTTGCCGGTTATTTCAGCAATTTCCCCGATCGCCTTTCCTCCATCATCCTGTAAAACATTTTGGATTTCCTGCAGATGCCTGCGACGAAGGTGTGCCTCCGGCGTATTGATCACCTCCAAGCAGTTGTCGCAATGGCCGCAGGGCTGAATATTCTCTTCTCCAAAATAATTTCTCAGGTAAACCTCCCTGCAGCCATCCGTCTCGATATATCCCAGCATATACTCCAGCTTCTTCAACAGGCTGTTCCGGTGTCCCTCCAGTTCCTGCTTTTGGAACGGGAGCCTGGAGACGCGCTCTTCGATCAACCGAACGAGCGGCATCTCCCCGATCGCCTCAAACTGCAGGAGCTGGTCGTGATCCTGCAACACCTGCAAGCCCTTTATAACCCCGTTTCGGGAGGTATCCAGCTTTCGTTGCAGGTAATCGAGCTCCAGGTGCTTCTTCTCCGCAAACGCCTTGGCCCCGAACTGCCGGTAGATCGTGTCCAGAAACGCCGACTTTCGCTGGTTCTCCCACTCATCAATCAACTCCCTGATTCGATCCTGGCTGGCCACAAACTGAAGTACGACCTGGGGAACCACCTTCTCAATCAGCTGAATAACACCCAGCTGATTGAGCACTTTCAGGGAAGAGTGCACAATCTTTTTAGGCAGATGCGATCGCTTGGTCAATGCTTCAATCGAAACCTGTTCAGCCTGTTCCATCTCAGATCCCAGGGCCAGGTTCAGCTCATCACACAAAACATGATACACCTGCTCAAGCTGCTCTTGCTCAGGATAAGAATCCTTGAGCCGCCGCTCCGCTTTTACGGCATCTGAAGGATTAAAAAGCAGTATGGGGAAGCTCTCAGTTCCGTCGCGCCCCGCACGCCCCGCCTGTTGGTAATAGGCTTCCAGCGAATAGGGCATCTCATAATGAATGACATACCGGCAGTCTGCCTTGTCGATACCCATGCCGAACGCGTTGGTGGCGACAACCAGCGGCACCCTTCCCTCGAGCCAGTCCTCCTGGATCCGATTCCGCTCCTCATTTTCGAAACCTGCATGATAGGCCGCCGTTTGAATACCAAGCTTCCGGTTTATCAGGTTTGCCAGTCGTTCACAATTACGCCGCGTTCCACCATAAATTAGTCCTGCACCATTATCAGCAGCCCTGCTTACCGCTTTCAGCAGCTTCGCATCCTTCCTGTTGCTTTGAATCACCCACCATTTCAAATTTGGCCGGTCAAAACCTTTGGAGATAATATTCGGGCTTTCAAATCCGAGGTTTTTAACGATGTCGTCACGCACTTCCGGGGTGGCCGTAGCCGTAAGGGCCAGCCATGTTACCGAATCGGCAATCGGTTCCAGCGACGGGCGGATATCCCGGTAGCTCGGTCGAAAATCATGTCCCCATTGCGAGATGCAGTGCGCCTCGTCAATGGCCACCAGGGTGATGTTCAATTTTTCCATTTCGGCTTCAAACAGATCTGTTTTGAGGCGTTCCGGGGAACAGTAAAAAAGCTTGTACATCCCGTTCCGGGCGTTTACGAATCGCTGCTCAATTTCCCAAAAAGATAGCGTGCTGTTGACAAATGTTGCCGGAAGTCCCCGCTCGTTAAGCTGTTGCACCTGGTCCTGCATCAGGGCGACAAGCGGAGAGATAACAAGGGTCAACCCCTCTTGTATGGCTGCCGGCACCTGGTAACAGAGCGACTTCCCCCCGCCCGTGGGAAAAAGCACCAGGGTCTCCTTTCGGTTCAGCACCGAACGAATCGCCTCATCCTGGCCCGTGTGAAAGGATATATATCCCCAAATCTTCCGGAGACTCTGTTCTGCTTTCTCAAATAGTGATTCGCTCATAGAGTAACAAATATAAATATTAATAAGGGACCTTTGCAGAACCTGCTATTCTGTTGGAAGGGGGTTCCGTATCGACCTTTTAAACGGGAGTCCAACTCCCTCAAAACGAGAAATTGAGGGTTTTGCAAAGCCCTTAATAAGTTAAGTGTTGAAAGGATAAAAGTTGCATGTTTTCACTTCTGTATTCTCTTGTAATATTTAAAATGCAAAACACCTGAATAAATATTTGCATTATGCTGCAGGGAACCGTTATATTTCGATGCATGTTAAAATCAACGGGAAAATATTGTCAATTGCTAAACAGCAGCTCTGCTGTATACGCTCTTCCTGTACCACCACGATGCCTTCCTCTTCTTCCGCCGCGGCCCCTCCGGGCCTCATAAGATATCTCCATTCATCGGAGACAGGTTTACGGCCCTGCTCCGAATCAAACCGCCAAATCAACACCAATCACCAGACAGAATTCCTCTGAACGCTCTGTCTTACGTAAACTTACTACCAACATGGATATCAAAGTCACAATAGCCGACGATTCGCATCAAAAGTATGCCGAGGAGATATGTCAGCTTATGGAGGAGGCTGCTCATAAGCGGGGTACCGGGATTGCCAAACGGGAACCCGGTTATATACGGGCCAAGATGCGGGATGGAAAAGCGGTCATTGCCCTGGACAACGACAAATTCGTGGGATTTAGCTACGTCGAATCATGGAGTAACAAAGAATATGTTGCCAACTCCGGCCTTATCGTCCACCCCGACTATCGCGGCATGGGACTGGGGAAAAAGATCAAGCACAAAATTTTTGAACTTTCCCGCAAGAAATATCCCAAATCCAAAATATTCGGCATCACCACCAGTCTCGCGGTTATGAAGATCAACTCCGACCTAGGCTATGAGCCGGTTACCTTCTCGGAACTGACGCGTGACGACACCTTTTGGGACGGCTGCCAGAGCTGCCCGAACTACGATATTCTGAACAGCAACAATCGTAAAAACTGCCTCTGCACCGGCATGCTCTATGATCCCGAGGAGAAAAAGAAGAAAGAGAAGAAGCGCAAGCAGCAGGAGAAGGAAAAAAGGTGGGAACGCTTTAAACGCTTTCTCAAACTGAAGAAGAAACAGTTTATCCGTAAAACCGAATCGATTCTAAAATTCAAAATTGGATGGCAATGAGTAACAGCAAAAAAGTAGTGCTGGCCTACAGCGGGGGGCTCGACACCTCCTACTGCGTGGCCTACCTGAAGAATGAACTGAATCTCGAGGTTCATACCGTCCTGGTGGAAACCGGCGGATTTACCGAAGAAGAACTGAACGAGGTGGAAGAAAAGGCACTTTCGCTGGGGGCCGCCTCCCACAAAACCATCGACAAAGTAGACGATTTTTACCAGCAGATCATCCGGTACCTCGTATATGGAAACGTGCTGAAAAATCACACCTATCCCCTTTCGGTGAGCGCCGAGCGGGTTTCGCAGGCCATCGCCGTGGCAGAATACGCGAAGACGCTGAATGCTGATTACATCGCCCACGGAAGTACGGGCGCCGGCAACGACCAGATCCGGTTCGATCTCGTATTTAACGTGATAGTCCCCGACCTCGAAATCCTGACGCCAATCCGTGACCAACAGCTTTCGCGCGAGGAGGAAGTCGAATTCCTGAAAGGCTACGGCGTAGACCTGGACTGGGAAGAAGCGCAATACTCGGTCAATAAAGGACTGTGGGGCACCACGGTTGGAGGAGCGGAAACACTGACCTCGCACCTGCCGCTGCCGAACGACGCCTGGCCCAGCCAGCTGGAAAAAAACGGCTCAGAAATTGTGGAACTTGAATTTGACGAAGGTGAACTGGTCGGGGTTGGCGGGCGGAACATGGACCCCGTTGAAGCGATCCGCACGCTGGATGAGCTGGGCTCCGCCTACGCCATCGGCCGCGATGTTCACGTGGGCGATACGATTATCGGCATAAAAGGGCGTGTGGGATTCGAAGCCGCCGCACCGCTGATCATCATCAACGCCCACCGGCAGCTTGAGAAGCACACCCTCACCAAGTGGCAACTCTACTGGAAAGATCAGCTCGGCGAATGGTACGGGCAGATGCTCCACGAGGGACAGTTCCTGGATCCCGTAATGCGCAACATAGAGGCGTTTATGGAGGATACGCAGGAGGCGGTCTCCGGAACCGTGAAAGTGAGCCTTCATCCATACCGGTATGAAATCCTGGGAATCAGCTCCGACAACGATCTCATGCAATCCTCCTTCGGCGACTACGGCGAAATGAACAAGGCCTGGAGCGGAGAGGATGTGAAAGGATTTTCCAAAATTCTGTCCAATCAAATTAATCTTCACCGATCAGTCCACAACGACCAATCATGATTACCACAGGCATTGTAGGCGGGGGCGGATACACGGCGGGCGAACTGATTCGCCTGCTGCTCCACCACCCCGAAGTAGAACTCGATTTTGTATACAGCCGCAGCCAGGGCGGAAAACCGGTTGCTTCAATTCACCAGGATTTGGTGGGGGAAACCGACCTCATCTTTTCCGACGAAGTTAACACCGGTGTAGATGTTATCTTCCTCTGCATGGGACACGGCAACTCGCGACCCTTCCTGGAAGAGCACCCTCTACCTGACGATGTCAACATTGTGGACCTGAGTCGCGATTTCCGGCTCCGGGAGGATGCGAGCCACAACAACCGGGAATTTGTTTACGGTCTGCCGGAACTGAATCGCGAAGGAATCTGCAAAACAGATCAGATTGCCAATCCCGGCTGTTTTTCCACCGGCATTCAACTGGCGCTGCTCCCGATGGCCGCCAACAAAAAACTGCTGGAGGATATAAATATCCACGCCATTACGGGATCCACCGGGGCGGGACAACAGCCCCGTAGTACCACACACTTCAGCTGGCGCGAGGGCAACGTCTCCATCTACAAACCCTTCACCCACCAGCATCTTGACGAGATAAAGCAGAGTGTGGGACAACTGCAGGGCGTCTATAACAAGGATATCAATTTCATCCCGATGCGCGGAAATTTTACGCGCGGCATCTTCGTATCGGCCTACACCAAAACGGATTTGACGGAACCGCAGGCGGTGGAACTCTATGCCGAATACTACAAAGAGGCCACGTTTACCCATGTTAGCAGTGAGCCATTGCATCTAAAGCAAGTGGTTAACACCAACAAATGCCTGCTGCACGTTGAAAAGCACGGCGACAACCTGCTGGTTACGAGCATTGTAGACAACCTGCTGAAGGGCGCCTCCGGCCAGGCGGTCCACAATATGAATCTGATGCTGGGACTGCCGGAAGATACCGGGTTGAAACTTAAATCGAGTTACTTCTAGTGTCTTGTTGACAGAACACGGTTAACTCGGATCAGACGGATGAACACCGATAATACTTCTTGATATCCGTGTTTGTCAGCTGAATCCGTTTTATCTGCGTTCTCAATTGAACGAATAGTTTTTATAAAAATCATTGACAAATGAATAAATTCACCCAGGTTTCCGACGTCGAGGATGTCAGTGCGTTAATTACCGAGGCGATCCGCCTGAAAGCCGACCCGTTTCTCTCGGATATCGGTTCCCAAAAAACGCTGGCGATGATCTTCCTGAATCCCAGCCTGCGTACCCGTATGAGTACCCAGAAGGCCGCACAGAATCTGGGGATGAACACCATCGTCATGAATATGGGCAAAGACGGCTGGGCGCTGGAGTTTGAAGATGGCGTGGTCATGGATGGTAACACCGTTGAACACATTAAAGACGCCGCACAGGTGATCAGCCAGTATTGCGACATCCTGGCGATCCGGTCGTTTGCCAAATTCGAGGATCGCAAGGAGGATTACAACGAGCAGGTGCTCAACCAGCTTATCGAACACGCCTCCGTACCGGTGGTCAGTATGGAGTCGGCCACCCGGCATCCGCTGCAGTCGCTGGCCGACCTCGTGACGATTGCGGAAACAGGAATTAAAAAGCCAAAAATTGCGGTAACGTGGGCCCCGCATCCCAAACCGCTGCCCCACGCGGTGGTGAACTCCTTTTTGGAGTGGATTCAAACCACCGAGGCCGACGTAACGCTGACCCATCCCAAAGGGTATGAGCTGGATGAGGAGTTCAGTGGCGGCGTGGAGGTCAATTACGACCAGGAAGAAGCGTTGCGGGATGCTGACTTTGTCTATACCAAAAGCTGGGCCAGCTACACGCAGTATGGCCAGCGGCCGCCGGTCGAGGGCAACTGGACGGTTACGGCGGAGAAGATGAACCTGACCAACAACGGGCGGTTCATGCACTGCCTGCCGATCCGCCGCAACGTGGTGGCCGAGGATACCGTCATTGACAACTCAATTGTTTACGAACAAGCCAGGAACAGGGTATGCTCCTGCCAGGCTGTACTGAAAAATATTTTGGAGGCTCACTAAATGGATTCACTTCACGTCATTAAAATCGGTGGTAAAGTTGTGGCCGATGAACCACTGCTGACCGAATTTTTAGATGATTTCAGCAATATTGACGGGCACAAAATTCTGGTCCACGGCGGCGGTAACATCGCCAGTCAGATCAGTGACAAACTGGGCGTGGAGGTAAAAATGAATAAAGGTCGCCGCGTCACTGACAAAGATTCGCTCGATGTGGCTGCCATGACCTACGCCGGGCTGATTAACAAAAACCTGGTGGCCAAGCTACAGGCCCGCGGTTGCAACGCGCTGGGGCTTTCCGGGGCCGACTTGAATGCGATTAAGGCTTTCAAACGGCAAGATGCCGAAATCGATTACGGCTTTGTCGGCGATGTGGATGACGACAGCGTAAATGTTCCCGGCCTCAGCAAGCTGCTCAAGATGAACATTTCACCCGTCTTTTGTGCCCTGACGCACGACGGCCACGGGCAGCTGTTCAATACCAACGCCGATACGCTGGCGGCTGTACTGGCGCACTCCCTTTCCAAAAATTTTGAGGTTACCCTGACCTTCTGCTTTGAAAAACAGGGCGTTCTCGCTGATGTGGAGGATGATCGTTCCGTCATCCCCGAAATCGACTGGGAACTGTATGTCGAGCTTAAAGAAGACGGCACCATCCATGAGGGAATGCTCCCCAAAATGGAGAATGCCTTTAAAGCCCTGAACAAGGGCGTACGGCAGGTTGAGATCAAACATCCTGCCAATCTACTAACCAAAACAGGAACAATACTGACATGATGATTCAGACCTCTACTTCATTACATACCGAAGCGATCGAACTGCTTAAGCAGCTGATTGCCACCCCGTCCCTCTCCAAGGAGGAAGACGATACCGCGGAGGTCATTATTGACTTTCTCGAATCGCACGGCGTGACAACCCATCGCTTGCACAACAATATCTGGGCTACCAACAAGCATTTTGAGCCGGGCAAGCCGACCCTGCTGCTCAACTCGCACCACGACACGGTAAAGCCGAATGACGGGTACACCCGCGACCCGCACAGCCCGGAAGTGGAAGACGGCAAGCTGTTCGGACTCGGAAGTAATGATGCCGGAGGTCCGCTGGTCTCCCTGATGGCGACCTTTCTCCATTTTCACAATCGTGAAGACCTGGCCTGGAACGTGGTATTCTGTGCCTCGGCGGAAGAGGAGATCTCCGGTGACAACGGCATGCGCGCCGCCCGCGATGTACTGCCGGAATTTGACTGCGCCATTGTCGGTGAACCTACGCAAATGAAAATGGCCATTGCCGAGAAGGGATTGCTGATCCTCGATTGTACGGCCAGGGGCACGAGCGGGCACGCCGCCCACGACGGCGCCGACAACGCCATCTATAAAGCGATGAAGGATATTGAATGGTTCCGAACCTTCGGGTTCAGCCAGGTTTCTGAATCGCTGGGTCCCATCAAAATGACGGTAACGATTATCAATGCCGGCAGCCAGCACAACGTGGTGCCAGACCGCTGTACCTTTACCGTCGATGTGCGAACGACCGACGCCTACTCGCTGGAGGATGTGCTGCAAATCATTGACGACCACACGGAATCGGAGATCGCACCGCGCTCAGTACAGCTCCGGCCCTCCTCGATTCCAACCGACCACCCGCTGGTGACTACGGGAAAAGCGATGGGGATCGAAACGTATGGTTCGCCTACGCTTTCGGACCAGTCCCTGCTGCCTGTGCCCTCTCTTAAAATGGGTCCCGGCGACTCCAACCGCTCGCACACGGCCGACGAGTTTATCAAGCTGTCGGAGATCGAGGAGGGCATCGACACCTACATTGAACTGTTAAGCAAGGTTCTGACCATATCATGAAAGTCTGGGACAAGGGTTTCGACACGGAAACAAAGGTAGAAGAGTTCACGGTGGGCAACGACCGTGAACTCGATCTGCTGCTGGCAAAATATGACGTGCAGGCTTCCATTGCCCACGCCAGGATGCTTAAAAAAGCAGGTATTCTCTCCGAAGAAGAACTCGACGGATTGGTTACCGAGCTCCAACAAATCGGTATCGAGGTGGAGGAAGGTACGTTCACTATCGAGCAGGAGTTCGAGGATATCCACTCCAAAATTGAGCACCGATTGACGGAAGCGGTAGGCGATGCAGGCAAAAAAATTCACACCGGCCGTTCGCGCAACGACCAGGTGCTGGTCTGCATGCATCTGTATGCCAAGAGCGAGATTGAACAGATTAAATCACTTATCAAAAGCCTTTTTGACCGACTCATAGAACTGAGCGAACAGCACAAGGACGTACTGATGCCGGGTTATACCCATTTCCAGGTGGCGATGCCCTCTTCGTTTGGACTCTGGTTTGGCGCGTACGCCGAGCAGCTGGTTGACGATCTTCATCAGCTGAAGGCGGCATATAGTGTAGCTGATCAGAATCCGCTGGGTTCGGCAGCGGGATATGGCTCGAATCTCCCGATCGATCGAACACATACAACGGAAGAGCTGGGCTTTTCCACGCTTAAATATAATTCGGTGTCGGCGCAGATGAGTCGCGGTCGGCTGGAGCAGTCGCTGGCCACCGGACTATCATCTGTAGCAGCCACGCTTTCTAAAATGGCGATGGACGCCGTGCTCTATGCGGGTCAAAATCACGATTTTATCTCCTTCCCGGATGAGCTGACGACCGGCTCCAGTATCATGCCGCACAAAAAGAACCCGGATGTGTTTGAGCTGATCCGGGGCAAGTGCAACGCCATCCAGGCGCTGCCCAACCAGGTGGCGATGATCAACAGCAACCTGCCGAGCGGCTATCACCGTGAGTACCAGATCCTGAAAGAAGCGCTCTTCCCGGCCGTGGAAGTACTGAAATCGTGCCTGGATATGGCCGAGTTCATGCTGCAGCATATCGAAGTCAACAAACATATTTTGGATGACGAGCGGTATAAATACCTGTTCAGCGTGGAAGTGGTGAACCAACAAGTGGGCCGGGGCGTGCCGTTTCGCGAGGCGTACCGGGCGGTGGCGGAGCAGATTGGCAAAGGAACGTTCAACCCGGAGAAGCAGGTGGAGCACACCCACGAGGGGAGCATCGGGAATCTTTGTAATGAGGAAATCCGGAAGAAGTTTGATAACGCTTTTAAGGGATAGCTGTTTAACCGCAATACACGCAGTGATTTAACCTGGGTATTTTTGCGCATTCTTCGCGTCCTTTGTGGTTACATGACTGTTTGAAGAAAGAATTTAATCCAAAACAAAACGCACAACATCATGAAAAAAGAAGTAGCAATTCTGGGTGGAGGCAATCTCGGAACGGCACTGGCCAAAGGACTGGTCGGTACCGACGAAGCCCGTGATCAGTACAATGTAACTATCACCCGGCGGCGAGTAGAGCTGATCAAGCATCTGGAAGAGGATGGAATCAACGTTACCTCCGACAACCTCGAAGCTGTAGAAAATGCAGAGCTTCTCATTCTGGCGGTTCAACCCAACCAGATTGAAAAGCTTATTGAACAGATTAAACCCGTACTCGATCCGGAAAAACATATTCTGATCTCTGCCATTACCGGCCTGACGGATGAAGAAATTGCTGAATTGACCGGTACCGGCTTCCGCATCATTCGTGTAATGCCCAACACGGCGGCCGCCATCAACCAGTCGATGACCTGTATCGAGGAAACCCCTCATAAAGAGGCTGAAGAATCCACCGTAAACCTGTTTAAAACAATTGGTCGTACGCTGGTCATCGGCACTGAACTGATGGAGGCGTCTACAGTGCTGGGAGCCTGTGGCGTTGCATTTTTCCTGCGCTTTATCCGTGCGGCCTCGCAAGGAGGTATTGAAGTTGGATTCCATGCCGAGGAAGCGCAGCTCATTGCGGCCCAGACGGCACTCGGGGCCTCGGCCCTGCTGCTGGAGTCGGGCGGTCATCCCGAACATGAGATCGACAAAGTGACCACGCCCAAAGGCTGCACTATCGCAGGTCTGAACGAAATGGAACACTACGGACTTAGTTCAGCCTTGATCAAGGGGATTAAAACATCCTATGAAAAAATCGAAAAAATCCGGTAAGCGATCTGCCATGTGCGGCACATCCCGCCGGTGCCGCACCAATCTTCCGGAAGGGATGGCAAGTTTCTTCCTTGCTTGTTAAACTTATAGCAGCCAACTAAGACAACGTAGTATTAATTCCCAAAACCTTTTTCATGTTACTTTCCAAAGCTTGCGTATATGGAATCCGGGCTTCCCTCTTCATGGCCTCCAGCTCAGATAACAATTATATGCCGATCAGGGAGATCAGTGAAAAACTGGACATCTCTTACCATTTCCTAACCAAAATTCTACAGGAACTAACCAAGGCCGACCTTGTGGAATCCCTGAAAGGTCCCAATGGCGGAGTTCGACTGAAAAAGCCGGGAAATAAAGTAACCTTGCTCGAAGTGGTCGTGGCCGTCGACGGAATGGATCTGCTGACCGAATGTGCCCTCGGCCTGCCCGGATGTGGCGTCGAAAAACCGTGTCCGCTGCATGACCAATGGGCGGAAACCAGGGACGAAATCCGTAATATGCTGGAAGATACCACCCTCAAGGAACTGGCCGGAAAGGGCAAAGAGGGAAACCTTCGGATTTCAGCCGACGGGAGCTTCGACTGGCAGTAGATGAGCAGGGGATGTGTTATACAATCCTTTATCGAGCTCTGGTACCTGTTACTGTTTGGTAACCCGCAATTTTGAGACAGTCCGTAAATTGCACATAATGTTAACATGAGCTCAATATAACGTCCAACTTTAAAATTGTTTTTTAATTTCTTGGGGGCTGCACTTTAATCTCCCCTTGAGGGGAGCCCCGCTGAAGGCGGGAGGGATGTTATTCTCTGTTTTAGGCTTACACCTCCCGACCCAATCGCGCGCGAACCACGCGATTGGGCCTTCTTCAAGAAGGGTTTTTTGTTTCTATTTCAAGGTAAACGGGCATTCTGGTTGAGATAATTATGTCAAATTCAGGTTAATGTTAGTATATGCAGGTTCGTGCCCCGTTGATCTACTGTTTGGGACCTTTGCAGAACCTGCTATTTTGTTGGGAGGTGGTTGTATTACCGACCTTATTGACCTTTTAACGGGAGTACAACTCCCTCAGAACAAGGAATTGAGGGAGTTGCAAAGCCCTTTGTTTAAAAGTTCAGTTCCCGGTTTAACAAAATCCCGCTGCTAATGAAAAAAAAACTGATCTACCTTTTCTCAGGAGTACTGCTCTTGGTGCTTGGCCTGCTTGCCTATCATTTTTATGCGGCCCGCAATGCCGAACAGACTATTGACGAAACGATCCGGGAGATCGCCTCAAAATCAACCCCGAAATTGACGGTAGATTTTTCCGCTATCGAAGTGAGCCCTTTTTCCGGGGATATTCACTTCTCCAATATCAATATTATTCAAGACCGGAATATACAGCGCGCCACCTCAGCGCGGTTTAACCTGGCCTACACCGACTTCCTCAAGTTTATGGTATGGGGCACAGAATCAGGACTGAAACAGGTGGAGCACGGCGTGCTGGAACTTGCCGATATCTCCTACACCGACCGTGAAACATTCCTGGAAGTCAAGATGGATTCGCTGACCATCGACTACAGCGGAAATTTATGGAATCTGATTCTGCAGGCACTCACGAACCGGCCTGCCCAGCTTCAGCACAATATTAAAGCCCAGGGCCGGCAGTTTAGCTTCCACCAGCCGGAAGAGGGGATCGGATCCGTGCAGGCCGACTCCCTTTTTGCGGATGCCTACTTTGGGAAGCCCGGTAATGAAACCGACTCTCTGCAGAACAGGATCGAACTCTCAGGTATTACCTGGTCCCCGGTGCCCCCGTTCCGGGAGAAATACCAATTTTTTATCCGGGGATTTGGATTTCAACCAGAAGCGATCCCCCTCGCCGGGGCTTCACTCACGTACCAATATACGCTGGAAGACCACCTTTTCTTTATCAGCGAAATGAGGCTTGATTCCGAACTTTTTACCCTCACGCTCAATGGCCACTTTTTGTTGGATCCGGCCCAGTTCCGGCAATCGACCCTGAGAGATGCCACCCTGCGAATTCACGATACCTCTCCCCGGTTCCAGACATTCCTTCAACAGCTTCAGCAGATCACCAGTCTCAAGCTTCCGGATAACGGTACCGACCTGCAGCTCCGGCTGAATGGACCGCTGGCTAAACCGGATATAACATTTCAACCCTGAATCTTACATTACTAATATACGACCGAGCAGAAATACATGCAGTTTTTACAGGTTCGCGGCACAATATTTTCGGCCAAAAAACGTTAAACTCCACGAAAAAAGGTTAACACAAATCGTTAAACCGAAGGAGGAGATTTCACCCCGGTTTACACCCGAAAAATGAGCTGGAGGCAGATGTAAACGAGATACATTTATATGCTCCGATTATTATTTCTTTTGTGGATAATTCCGGGCTGGACCTCCCCTTTCATTTATTTAAACGACAAGAGGTGGTTACCATGGCTGATGATCGAAAAAAACCGGAGGCCGACCTGCGCAATTATTACACACTGCTCCTGGAAACAGGCCTCATTTTTGTCTTGGCGGTCTTCCTGGTTGCTATGAAAGTTGAGATACAGGCCGTTGAAAAAGAGGTGAACTTGACGGAAGAGCAGGAGGTCGTTGAAATTGAAGACATCGTACGGACCGAACAGCGCGAAAAGCCGCCACCCCCGCCGCGACCTCCCGTTCCGGTGGAAGTTCCCAATGATGAAATCATAGAGGACCAAAATTTTGATATCAGTGCGGACCTCAACTTGCATGAGAAACTCGAGCTGCCCCCGCCTCCCGATGATGAAGGAGCTGAAGAAGAGGAGGAAGACTTCTTCGTGGTTGTTGAACAGATGCCCAAGCTGAAAGGAGGACTGGCCGAGCTGCAGGGCTGCGTTAAATACCCTGAAATGGCCAGAAAAGCCGGTATTGAGGGGCGCGTTATCGTTCAGTTTATCGTAAATGAGCAGGGACAGGTGGAAAACCCTCGCGTAACCCGCGGCATCGGCGGCGGAGCTGACGAGGAAGCTGTCCGCTGTGTAAAACAGGCCGAGTTTGAACCGGGTCGACAGCGTGGAGAGCCGGTTCCCGTACAGTACAGCTTGCCGGTAGTCTTCAGGCTGCAAAACTAGGATATCACTACTTCGCGAAAAATAATTTCGCCAAAATGTATTGAGCAGCGGCGGGGCCGGAATTGCGTGAATGGTTTACCGGCCCCGGGTCTGCTTCTACATCTCCCTCCTTATAACTCCGCTTATTTAGTGCTTCCTTCCTCCAAAAGACACATTCTAACCTTTTCTATGACAGAGGTTCATACTAATGAAGGGGTAATCTGTGGCGCATTTGGAGGAAGTGGACCGCATAAATGCAAGGTTTTTGGGCAAACAAGGGAAACTCCTTGCACGTAATTGTCGTAATAAATACACTAGTGTCCTGTTAAAAAAACCATAATTCTGCGTAACTCATTGTATAACAATGATATATAGATTTTTTATTTTTTATCGATTTGAAATCAAAACCAATAATTGAAATT
>NZ_JBINJE010000022.1:0-72122 GCF_043951955.1 Halalkalibaculum sp. DA384
TTGTACTGGCATTTTCCGGGGTATCCGAATTCAAGATGGAGAACAGGTCCAGTGAGCGCAGTACGTTCTGAACGTTGGAAACTTATGAAATTCTATGAAACAGGTGATGTTGAGCTCTACAATCTCGCGGATGATCCAGGTGAGGAAACAGACCTTTCCAGGCAGATGCCTGGAAAAAGAGTACAATTAATGCAACAATTGGAAGGGTGGCTCCAGGAAACAGGTGCTCCGCTGCCTTGTTGGGCGGATGAATAATTGATAATAATGCGGTAATTATATTTTCTATTTTATTGAATTCGATTCATACTTATTTAATCAAATCAAAACAATTGGTATGTATTTTACTTGGAAAAGTCATAGAGGAGTATTGAAAAAAGTAATCACTATTTCTGCCTTCTTTTTTTTGACCGTAATATTCGTGGGATTGAAAGGCTATGAGGGGGAAAACCAATCCACTGATTCACCCAATATCATCATCATGTACTCCGACGATCACACTGCGCAATCCATCGGAGCCTACCAGGATGTGTTGAATTATGGCCTGAAGCTGGATCATACTCCCACACCAAATATCGATCGCCTGGCCGAAGGCGGCATGCGGTTCGACAACGCGTTTGTCACCAACTCCATCTGTAAACCTTCCCGTGCCGTTCTGTTGACGGGATTACATAGCCACAAAAATGGCGTATTGACAAATGGTGAAGAGATATCTGTTGACCTGGAAACTTTTCCTAAGATTCTTCAACGAAACGGTTACCAGACGGCTATGATTGGGAAATGGCATTTGGGAACCGAACCCCAGGGATTTGATTATTATGAAGTTTTATATGGACAAGGTCCGTACTATAATCCAACCATGAGGACCTCAAACGGAGATGTAGACAGGCACGGCCATACCACGGAAATAATTGGCACCAGAGCGATTGAGTGGCTCAGGCTGCAAAGAGACAGGGACAAACCCTTCATGATGATTTACAACCACAAAGCCCCGCACCGAAACTGGCTGCCGGGTCCCGCACTCAATGATTATCAAATGCGTGATATACCGGAACCTCCCACACTTTTCTACGACTATTCCGGTCTGGCAACACCAGCCCACGAACAGGACATGGAGATCGGAACCACCATGCGGTGGGCCTGGGATCTGAAAGTTCCGACCAATCCCGAAACGGGGGAACCGAGTGAGGGATGGGACAATCTCGTGGAACGAAATCGACTGACGGATGAACAACTTGAACGCATTAACAATGCTTACGAAAAAGACAACGAATACCTCTACGAAAATTACGATCGGATGAGCGAAGAGGAACTCCTCCGCTGGAAATATCAGCGTTACATCAAAGACTACCTGCGGGTGATCCGGGAAGTGGATGATGAGGTTGGAAAGATGATGGCTTATCTGGAACGGGAGAATCTGCTCGACAACACCATCATCATTTATGCAGGTGATCAAGGATTCTTTTTGGGTGAAAATGGCTGGTTTGACAAGCGCTGGATCTACGAAGAGTCGATGCGTATGCCGCTGATTGTACACTGGCCGGAAGGAATCGAGGCGGGTTCGATAAACAAACAACTGGTTCAAAACCTGGATCTGGCCCCCACAATTTTAGAGCTGGCCGATGCAGAAATCCCAGAAAGGATGCAGGGTAAATCGATAGTGCCTTTGCTGAAAGGTGAAAATCCGCAAGGCTGGCGTGATGCGGTTTATTACCACTATTATGAAGGTCCGCCAAGAGTACACGAAGTAGCCAAGCATTATGGTGTTCGCACAGACCGGTATACACTTGTTCATTATCCCAATCACGATGAATGGGAACTGTTTGATCTTGAATCCGATCCCGAACAGATCCAAAGTGTATATGACGACCCGGAGTATACCGATGTGCAGCAAAGACTTAAGAATAGGATTGACGAGCTTCAGGATAAATATGAAGATGATACCTGGGATGAGTAAACAAACTGTTGGGTGCTCAAACCCTTTTTTATCAATATTTCCGGGTTTTGTTCTTTTACCTGGCTGGATGTAATTCTGAGATGGAGGCTGAGTTGTGCAGACCGCTGATAAACCAAACATCCTCCTCACTATAGTGATTTTTGTATCTGATCATGGGTACAACTTTGGGCGAGCATGACAACTGGTCTAAAATCAGTCTTTGGGAGGGTAGCATTCGGGTTCCTTTGATTGTTTCGGTACCGGGGGATTATTTTGAACGAAATTACGGAACCGAATCAGAAGTTATCACGGAATTGATCGATCCTTATCCAACCCTTACAGATTTACCGGGATACTCTGCATCAGCACCGGAAATACTTCAGGGTGAGAGTTTGTCACATCTGTTGAAAGGAGAAAGTATGCCGGATCAAAATCAAACTGCTTACACAGTCAAACTTTTTTAGTTGTTGTCTTCATAATCAGAGGCTTCTCTTGGTTTTCTTATTTCTAACATTTGAAAACCATTTTTAAGATTTACAGCATTGTAGCCATGAATTCGTTCGATATTTAGGATATGTTTAAAATTCCAACGTACCAGTAAATCTGCTTTTTGAAAGGGTTGCAATCGCAATATGAAAACAATCAGCTCTGCTGGCTTTCCCAGCAACTCTTTCTTTGATATACTGTTTATCTAACAAAATAGCTTATTCCGATAACTCAATATGTTGAATAACTTTACCCGGAGGTGAGTTAACAAATTCACGAACAAATCCAGGAGCTCCTGTTAATTCATCATCAACTACATCTGATTTTAGAAGTTGAACGTTGTCTGTAATAACTTGATCAAAAAATTTTTGAGTCCAGTAACCGAATTCTTCATCAAACTTGCCACCTAAAACGGAGGTGTCAACATAAATAGTTTTCATAAATAATATACTGTAATGATACTGGGGTGGCGATAACTGTTCGTCTTGATTAAAAAACAAGAACCGGTGTAACCCTATAACACGGTTTAATAGTCAACCCGGGCTTGCTCGAACCATGAAAATGTTCGACATCTGCGAAACCGGGTCAAAAATCGTACCTGTCAGGTTTTGTTTATTGTATGATCCACTTGATCCCGTAAATATGACAGGTATTGGATAAACGATCAATCCTGACATCCAAATACAAATGAAAGGAATAAACTACCTTCTTATCATCACTCAGTGGGTACTGTTGCTTGGTGCATGCAGCGGAAGCAATACGAGTGAGGACGACGCACTGCCGAATATTGTACTCATCGTCACCGACGACCAGGGCTGGGGGGATTTGAGTATTCACGGAAATGTAAACATCAGGACACCAAACATTGACTCTCTTGCCTACGAAGGAGCCTCATTCACCAACTTTTACGTGCAGCCGGTCTGCTCGCCCACGCGGGCGGAGCTGCTGACCGGCCGGTATCACCCGCGCAGCGGCGTGTACAGCACCTCGGCCGGCGGAGAGCGCATGGACCTGGATGAGACCACGATAGCCGAGGTGTTCCAGCAGGCAGGATACCACACCGGCGTGTTTGGCAAATGGCACAACGGGATGCAGTATCCCTACCACCCGAACGGGCGCGGATTTGACGAGTTCTACGGGTTCGCCTCCGGCCACTGGGGCGATTACTTCAGCCCGAAATTTCTGGAACGCAATGGCAGGTTGGTTCAGGGTGAAGGATACATAGTAAATGATTTAACAGATAAAGCGCTTTCATTTATTGATGCCAATCAAGACGAGCCGTTTTTCGCGTATATCCCATACAATACTCCGCACTCACCGATGCAGGTCCCGGATCGCTGGTGGAACCAGTTTGAGGGCACGGAGCTGGAGATGCACCACCGGGATCCCGAAAAAGAAGACCCGCAGTTCACGCGGGCCGCCCTGGCAATGGTGGAAAATATTGACTGGAATGTGGGGCGCCTCAATCGGAAACTGGATAGGTTGGGACTTAAAGAAAACACAATCGTGCTGTATATAAGTGATAACGGTCCCAACAGCTGGCGGTGGAACGGCGGTATGCGCGGGCGGAAAGGCTCGACCGATGAGGGTGGCGTGCGATCTCCATTGTTTGTTCGCTGGCCGGGAAAAATTGAGGCCGGCAAACAGGTGGAGGAGGTGGCCGGTGCCATCGACCTGATGCCGACGCTCGCTGACCTGGCCGGAATCGATATGCAGACCCGGCAGCCGGTAGACGGGAAAAGCCTGAAACCGCTGCTGCTCTCGGAAGACCCCGGGTGGCAGGACCGCCTGCTGTTTGCCCACTGGCGGGGCCGGACCAGCGTGCGAACCGGCACCTACCGGCTGGACCACGAGGGAAGACTCTACGATATCAGGCAGGATCGGGGTCAGCGACGCGATGTGTCTGACCAGTTTCCGGAGCTGGCGAAATCTCTCAGGGACACCGTGGCGCGCTGGGAACAGCAGGTGATCCCGGAACATCCGGAGGCCCCGCGCCCCTTCCCGGTGGGGCACCCGGACTTCCGGTACACGCAGCTGCCGGCGCGGGATGGGGCGGCCCACGGCAATATTGAGCGGTCCAACCGATTCCCCAATGCCTCCTTCTTCACCAATTGGACAAGCAAGCAGGACAGCATTACCTGGGACGTTGAGGTAATAAATGATGGAAAATTTACTGTTGATCTGTATTATACCTGCCGGCCGGAAGATGTGGGTTCAACGATATCACTGTCCTTTGGGTCCCACTCGGTGGAAACGGTCGTCGGCCAGCCCCACGACCCCCCGCTGGAGGGGATGGAGCATGACCGCGTGGAGCGGATTGAGTCGTATGTGAAGGATTTCAAACCGTTGGACATGGGAACCATTGAACTGGAAAAGGGACGAGGCACATTGACACTGAAGGCCTCCGAAATGCCCGGGGATGAGGTAGCGGACGTACGGCTGTTGATGTTGACGAGAATAGAGTAAACAAATACTACCGTTGAACACAGGCTATTATGGATTATTAGGGATTGGTTTTACCCGGAGTATTCACCAAGAAATTGGTTCGTGTGCAAGGCGAAGTGGTAATCGCAAGCGAAACGTATATTGATGCATTGAGAGCGCGATTTCCAACTTTAACGCAGCAGACGGGACTATTTTGTAGCCCGATACACACTGTTAGGTTTATTCCAGCCTTAAAATTAAGGTAACTTGCATCCTGTCAAGGCATTACACGTATTCAGACTCTATTATCGTGAGACATGCAGGCTAAAGCATGCCAGCATCTGTAAAGCTTTGCTTATACAAGACCGTTCAGCAATTCCAGTATCTTGTTTCCCTTGACATCCCAGTGCGATCCCTTCCAGGCAACGGATCGGTTGTTTACGACAATAGCCTGGGGCGATTCATGGCGGACATCCAGTGTGGATGCAATAGCATTGGATACGTCTCGCTGGTGAATAACATTGACCAAATACAGGTCGGCGATCTCACTTGCCTGGTTGGTAATCTTGTCAAGCTCTTGCCGGGCCAGGAAACAGACACTGCAGCGATGGCTGTGCTTGTAAATGAGCTGAGGCCGTTCTTCGGAGTTCTCCAGCATGGATTCAATATCTTCCAACCCGGGGATGCTATTCCATAGTTCACGTTCGTCCGATTCAGAAGATTTATCTCTAATTCGATCAAAAAAACTCATAATAATAGTTGTTGTGTTTATGGCTGCCACTGCTGTTGATACCGGCAGATTTTAACGATGTTAAATCGCAAAACAGGCCCGTAGCGTTCCGGACCTGCCATTGCGACTGTTATACTTTTTACGGGTTATACCGTGGCAAATTCAACCTTTTCCGGCTCAAACGGATCATCGACCGGGGTGACAGCCAGGTGATTGGTGTAGTTGCTCATCGTCTTAAGGGCGATCACCAGGTTCACCTCCAGCGCCTGCCGCTTGCTGTAGCCGGCATCCAGGAACGCCTGGAGGTCGCTTTCTTCCACAAAGCCCCGTTTTTGAACGGATCTCTTTACGTAGGTAACCAGTGCGTTCAGTTTTGAGTCTGGCAGCGGATCCCCGTTGCGGACGGCATCGACAATCTCGTCGTCGGCGTTGATCTGGTTGCGCAGGATCGTGGAGTGAACGGCCGTGCAGTAATGACACTTGTTTTCTACGCTGACTGCCAAAATTGCCAGCTGCTGTTCTTTGGGAGTGAAGTCTGTCTTGCCGACGATTTCGTTCAGCTTCAGGTAGCCCTCCAGCAGGGCCGGCGATTCGGCAAACTCTCCCAGTAAATTGGGGAGGAAGCCGAATTTTTCCCTGGCCGCTTCGAGAAATGGTTTCGATTCTTCCGGTGCATTGTCGGTGTTATAGATAGTAAAATTCATAATAAGTAGTGTTTGATTTGTTGAGTGATTAACGTGCGATGTACAAGATCAGGCTGTAGCTTCAGATGTTGTAGATTGCTGCTTAAAATCCCGGTTGATCCAGAAAATGAGCGGAAGTGCAAAGGCAAAGTGACGAAGCAGGGTGACCACCGGTGTCATGGCCGATTGATCAAGTCCCGCTACGCCCGCTCCAAGCAGGGGCAGCATGAAGAGCCAGACCAGCGCGATGGTCTCGGCCGTAACAAAGATCAACGGCCGGAGCCAGTAGGGCCCCCACAGGTGAGGGGCAATGGCGGTGTAGAGGATCGCCAGCAACACGCCGTTGCCATAGTGGCCGAATATGCCGTAGGCAAATCCCAGTCCCGTCTTTTGCCCCAGCAGTCCGGGAATATCCCACCACTGGCCGGTAAAAATCAGGCCAACGATGTCAAATAGAACGGTACCAACGACTCCGGCAATAATCGCTTTCTTCCAGTTGAGTGATTCCATAGTATGTTTTGGGTTTGTTTCGATTTTGATTCTGCCCCAATATCTATGGAACCAGTCGGAATGCGAATGACCACTCTTCCCATATCCTTGTCAATTTTTCCTTTTGGTGCTTCTTTAATACTCCTTCCCTGTTCATCCGTTATTTGTTTGAACCAATAACTAAATCGCGTCGCTGCTGTATTCTGCCGGAGGGCTCAGGATCGTGGAAGGGGGGATTATGGATGAAGGATTATGAATTTTACGGGGTGCCTTCCCCATTGTGGCGGTTATTATGAAAGAGCTGGAAGTGATGTTCGAAGGGGGGACAGGAGGGTAATCAGTGAAGAATTAAAAATCAGAGGGCTTTGCAAAACATCAGTTTGAACATTGTTTCTTAATTTGTTGTGGCAGGGCTTTAATCTCCCCTTCAGGGGAGCCCCGCCGAAGGCGGGAGGGGTGTTATTCTATGTCAGACCTGCACCTCCCGACCCAATCGCAAAACCCACGCGATTGGCCCACCCTCCTCGAGGAGGGACTGTTTTCTTGCCATTTCAAGGCAAACAGGCATTCTGGTTGAAATCACTATGTAGAACTCAGGTTAAGCTACCATTTTACTGCCATAATCCACCCGATTGTGTTCCCTGTACGGTAGCAGAACCCGGGCTAACTGGTGATGCTTTTCCGGTAGGCCGAGGGAGACATACCGGTTTCCTTCTTGAAAAATCGGCTGAAATGGGCCTGTTCCGAGAAGCCGAGCTCGTAGGCGATCTCCTTGGCAAGCTTGTCGGTCTTGAGAAGCTGGCGTTTCCCTTCCAGGGCTATGCGGTAGTGGATCATCTCAAGCGGACTTTTATGTCCCGCCTCGGCAAATACGTTGGAAAGAGTTTTGGGAGATTTGTGCAGCATCTCCGCGTAGGCGCTTACCTGGTGATGCTCTTTGTAATGCTGTTCCACCAGGATATTAAACTGGCGGATCAGCTCGGTCTGGTGCTCCCCGATATCCTCCGGGAAAAACTGCTTGCGGGCGAGCCTTGTGCTTTTGATAATTAACCGCTTCAGCAGCATTCGCAGCATCTCTCCCTGGATCCGGTCCCGGGTGTCAAGCTCATCAATCAGCACCTGGAACAGGGTTTCAAACTTGGGCACCTCCTGGTCATTGAGATTCAGTACGGGCAGTTCGGAGGATCCCCAAAAAAGCAACCCTTCGCAGGATACCTCATTGTCGTTCTCGTGGATGCAATAAAATTCCCTGTTGAACAGCAGCAGCTGGTAATCACGAGCAATAGCAGAGAAGTCAGGGTTTTGCAGGGGCGTAAGGCAGATGAGGTTATCCCGTCCAACCGTAACCTCCACATTGTTTATCATGAGGCCGAACGGGGAGCCGCGATTCCAGAGTATTTTAAAGAAATCGTCTCCATCGTACCTGTCAATATCGCTGTGATGGTCCGTCAGGATCATCTTGCTGCCCAGCTCGTCATCCCGGTATATTTTAACCATATCTGAATGCCTGAAGATCGTTTTATGAGTCTCATGTTCAGACTATGGATGCCTTTGGTTTGGCAAATCTTACTCCCGGCGCCGGAACTTTATGGATTCCTGAAAAGATCCGTGTGGATCGGTTGCCGTTATTCTTTAGAAAACACAAATTCAGGCTAAATACTTGTGAGAAACGTTAGTCAGGGACAGATTTTTTCTCGTCGCCCACTCCCAGCCTGGCAAAGATCTGTTCGGCGAGGCACCAGTGGGAAAATGCCGACTGGAACAGGTTCAGACCGACAAACAGGGTAAGCAAAAGCCAGTATGGACTTACGAAATAGCCCAATCCCAAACTTATGGTTATCATCGTACCGGCCAGGATTCGTATTGCACGCTCCATAGGCCGCATTGTTGAACAGGAGGTAGTTTTGTTACTCATAATATTGCTCCGTGGGGTTTCCAGGGTTTAAATTAGGGGACTTTCGGATCACTTTTCCCTGTTCGTTGTTGACTCGTTTAAAAAAATGAACACTTCATCCACTGACCCAATTAGCTATTGGTGTTTAAATAGCCTGTTACAAAGGATGCCCGAATTATGCTGATTCTTCAACGTTCAGCGAATACGCGTGCAGTGGATTCTGCTTTTCGGCACCGGTTTCCTTGTTGTAGGCTTTGACTTCTTCGAGCACACGCTCTACGCAGGCTCCATCCTGTATCGAAAAGAACAGCGTGGAGTACACGCCGTGATCGTCGCCGGCAAACCAGTTTGTGATGTCCGGCTGGTACTCGTCCGTTCGGAACCCGTGCACATTCGTTTCACTGTAAATGGGTACCTTTTGTCGGGCTAAAATCTTGCGTACGTCATCGGTGTATTCTTCGATGCTGAGTATGATTAGTAATTTCATAGTATTCGTTTTTTGATTTAGTGATAGATCGCGGCCGGAATCACAATCCAACCCGGCCACGATATATCTGCTCGCCTTATGCGTTCTTTTCTTTCAGCTCCTTAACCTTGTTTTCCACCATATAAAAGATCAGCGGAATCATTAATAACGTTAACGCCGTAGAGGCAACAGCACCGCCCATCAGCGAGATGGCCAATCCCTGGAATATCGGGTCAAACAGGATGACCACGGCACCAATAACAACGGTACCGGCTGTCAGCAGAATCGGCATGCTGCGTACCGCACCCGCTTCGATCACGGCCTGCTTTAGCGATTCGCCGTCGTCGATCCGTATGTTGATAAAGTCGATCAGCAATACCGAGTTGCGCACCATGATACCGGCCAGGGCAATCATCCCGATCATCGAGGTTGCCGTAAAGAAGGCGCCCAGTACCCAGTGGCCCACGAGAATACCGATCAACGAAAGCGGGATGGCGATCATCATAATGATGGGGACCTTGAAATCCTGGAACCAGCCGATAATCAGCATGTAAATAATCACCAGCACAACGGCAAAGGCGATACCCAGGTCACGGAACACTTCGTAGGTAATCTGCCATTCGCCGTCCCACTTCAGGGTATAGTCATCCGTCATAAAAGGTTGTCCGGCAAATATTTGCGCCAAGTTGTACCCCGCAGGCATTTCTATATTACCGATCTCGTCACCGGTATCCAGCAGGGCGTACACCGGGCTCTCAATTTCGCCGGCCACCTCTGCCAGCACGTAGGTTACGCGCCGCTGGTTTTTGCGGTGGATGCTCGACTCAAGCGTATCTTCGCGCACGGTCACCAGGTCCGAAACCGGTATCATCTGTCCCGATGCCGACTGCATGTACAACTGTTTCAGCTTTTCCACATCCGAGCGATCCGCTTTTGGCAGCTTTACTACGATTGGCACGTCATTGAGTTCCTTTTCGTCATAAATACGCGACACAGTTTGACCACTCAGCGCCATCGTCACTGTTCTTACGACCTGGCCGGAGGTGATTCCCGACATCATCGCTTTTTCGGTATTTATATCCAGCTTGTACTTGGTCTGCGGCGCTTCCTTCATCCAGTCCACATCCACAATACCGGCCGTCTGTTCAAAGATACCTTTGACTTCCTTGCCTACGCGCTCCTGTTCATCCGTATCTGGTCCATAGACCTCCGCGACTATGGTGGACTGAACGGGCGGTCCGGGCGGGACCTCCACAACTTTTACGTTGGCGTCATATTTTTCGCCCACTTTCTGTACAACCGGGCGTATGCGTTTTGCAATCGCGTGACTTTGATCGCTGCGTTTGCCCTTGTCTACCAAATTGACCTGCACGTCAGCCACATTTGCTCCGGAGCGCAGATCGTAGTGACGAACCAGCCCGTTAAAGTTTATGGGAGCATTCGTGCCCGCATAAATTTGATAATCCTTAATTTCGGGGACTCCCTTCAGGCTCAGTCCCACCTCGCGAGCCACCGCATTGGTCCGCTCCAGCGTGGTCCCTTCCGGCATATCGATGATCAGCTGCACCTCATTTTTGTTATCAAAGGGAAGCATTTTGACCTCCACCGCGCGGAAGTAAAACAGCAGGGTGGACCCCAGCAGCAATACCGTTACACTGACAATAAAAGTCCAGCGCATGGCAACACTTTCGAGTAGGGGCGTCATTGCACGCTCATACCATTTGTAGATGACCGTTTCTTTAAGATCATAGCTCGGCTCTTCTCCATTGTTGTCTTTCTTGTTGCCGTGCGGCAGCAAAATATAGGCCAGCCAGGGCGTAATAATCAGGGCCACTATTAGCGAGAAGATCATCGCCAGGGAGGCACCAATGGGCATCGGACTCATATACGGTCCCATCAATCCCGATACGAAAGCCATCGGCAGCACCGCCGAAATAACGGTAAACGTTGCCAGAATGGTCGGGTTGCCCACCTCACTTATGGAAGCGATTGCCGCCTGTTTAAGCGGGAGCTTTTTCATCTTGAAATGCCGGTGCATGTTTTCGGCGATAATAATCGAGTCATCCACCACAATTCCCGTCACAAAGACCAGCGCAAACAGCGTAATGCGGTTCAGCGTATAGCCGAACATGTAGTACAGAAAGAGGGTGAGGGCGAAGGTTACCGGCACCGACAAAAAGACCACCAGTCCGCCGCGCCAGCCCAGCGCCAGCGCCACCACAAACGTTACCGCCAGGATGGCAACCAGCAAGTGCTCAAGGAGGGAGAATACCTTGGCTGAAGCCGTCTCCCCGTAATTTCGGGTGGTTGTTACATGCACATCAGAGGGGATCAGGCTCCCGTCCAGTTTATCTACTTTATTTTCGATCTGTTCGGCAATCGCCATGGCATCAGCGCCCGACCGCTTGGCAACCGATATGGTCACTGCGGGATACGATTCTCCCACATTCAACCCGGTCTCTTCCGCCATCTGGTTACCCACCCCAAACGAGACGTACTCGGAAGGCTCTTCCGGTCCGTCTCGAATCTCGGCAATACTGTGCAGGTAGATGGGATCCCCATTTTGAACATCCACAACGATATTTCGAACCTCTTCGGCAGTTCGGAAGAAGTCGCCCGTATCAACCAGGTATTCCGTATCGTTTTTGCTGTAGGATCCCGACGACAACTCCCGGTTGGCCGCCTGGATTTGTCCGGCGACCTTCAGCGGATCGATGTCGTAGGAGGCCATCTTGTGTTTATCCAGGCTTACCGACACCTGTCGCGTTCGGCCCCCGTGGATACCAGTTTGAGCGACATCTTCGATCTGTTTGATATCCAGCGAAAGTTCATCAGCCATGCGCCGCAGGTCAAAATCGCTGTATGCATCGCTCCACAGCGTCAGGGTCATTATCGGCACATCATCGATCGACCTCGTTTTTACCATGGGTTGGGTCGCTCCCTCGGGAAACCGATCCATGTTCTTCATGATCTCATTGTAGAGCCGCACCAGGCTCCGCTCTACATCCTCCCCGACGTAGAAACGGGCCGAGACCATCGCCTGGTCGGGCATGGAGGTCGAATACACGTATTCAACCCCTTCAATGTTGGAGAGCATTTTCTCCATGGGGATTGAGATCCGTTTCTCCACCTCTTCAGGCGTTGCCCCGGGGTATCCTATAAAAATATCCGCCATGGGCACATCAATCTGGGGCTCCTCTTCGCGCGGCGTCAGATATGTTCCATAAAATCCGAGCGCCAGAAACACGATCATCAGCAAGGGGGTCAGCTTTGAATCGATGAAGCCCTGCGCAACTTTACCTGCAATTCCGGTTTTCATAATACGGTTGGTAAATAATTTCTGTTACTGTGTACTTACTTTTTGTCCCTCGGCCAACGGCTGATCTGCCGAAGCCACAAATGCTTCGCCCGCCGTCAATCCGGACAGTACTTCAATGCCGTCACCATTTTCATCGCCGAGACGTACCCAGCGCAATACGATCTCAGAATCATCATTGAGGGTGTATAACCCGGTAAGCTGACCGCGCTCAATAAGGGCAGACTTCGGCACCACAATAACCTGGTCCTGCTGCGTTTTAAGGCTTACCTCGGCAAACATGCCTGATTTTACCCCGGTTGCCTCCGGCAGCATCACTTCCACCGAAAACTGCCGGCTGCCGCGATTGCCGGCCTGGTTAATATTTTTCACTATACCCTGCCCCTCAGAATAGCCGGCCGCTTGTACATCTACCGAAACGGTATCATCAAGATGAAATAGTGATATTCTGCTTTCCGGAACCGTGACCTTCACCTTCATCACATTTTCCTGTTCCACAGAAAGAATCGGCTGACCGGGGCTGGCGATGTCGCCCTGCGATGCCATTTTAGCGGTAACGTAGCCATTAAAAGGAGCTCTCAGCTGCGTGTAATCCAGCATATCCTCAATCTCCGCCAGGCGTCCTTCTAACGCAGCCACCCTCGCCTTGGCCATCTCGTACTGGGTGGAGATATCATCGAGCTCCTTCCTGGTGGCACTTTCCTGCTCATACAGGTTTTTAATCCGTTTGTAGTTGGTCTCGGTATTTTGAAGCGCCGCTTTGGCTTCCGACAAGCTTGATTCCACCTGCCGTTTCTGCGCCATCACGTTGTCATCTTTGATACGCACCAGCAGGTCTCCATCCTGAACGTAATCCCCCTCTTCGACATCAAGTTGAGAGATACGCCCCATAATTTTGGTACTCAAATGGACCGTTTGGTCGCTGCTTACCGTACCTGAAAAGCGGTGTGTCGTACTGCTGTTTACAAACTTCGCCGTCTGTGTAGTCACTGGAATCGGCTTCGTTTGCTGCGAATCCGGCTGCTCCGAAGAGCTGCAGGCTGCGCCAGCCAGCGCAAGTACCGTAAATACCGTTATTAGTCTGCCTGATATATTCATGATCTGCTCTTTCATTGTGCTGTTTATTTTGTGTTAAAATCGTTTCAAAACTGATTAGTAAGGCATCTCTTTTTCCATGAGCAGCTCCAGCGCAGCCAAACTCAAATTGTATTGATACAGGGCATTCAGGCGCTTCATTTTGCTTTGCAACAGCTTGGTTTCCGCCTGGAGCAGATCCGTCGTTCTCTCGAGTCCCTCCCTGTATCGATTGTTGCGGATTCGGAAATCCTCCTCGGCCTGCTCTACCGAGGCTTCCGCAAACCGGAGCTGTTCCTGCGCCTGGTCAATTGATCGCTGCGCCTGCTGAATCTCCAGTTTGTTTTTAAATCGATTGCTTTCGTAGGCCAGCTCAGCTTGCTTCAGTTCGGCTTTTGACTCCATCACCCTGCCCACGTTTTTAAATCCGCTGAACAGGTCCCATCGAAGCGTGGCGCCCACCATGTAGCTGTTTCCCTGCATACCGAACGGCACCTGGTCATTAAACTCGTAGCTGCCAAACAGATTCAGGCTTGGGATGAAGTTGAATTTTGAGGCCCGGAGCATCTCCTCCGCTGCCGCTTTTCGACTCTCCAACGCATCCAACCGTGAATTACGGGCATTTTTCGGATTAACCATGTTATCGGCAATACCGGGACGCATACGCAGGCTGTCGGTAGCTACAATGGTTATTTCCTCATCAATATTCAGCAGATATCGCAAGTTATCCTGTACGGTTTGCAGCTGATCGTTGGTCTCCGACAGCCGGCTTTCAAGCTCCAGCACCCGCACTTGAGCAGCCAGGTAATCGGCCTTGTTGATCATATCCTGCTCGTAATAATTTTTTGACTGCCGCTCATTTTCACGAGCCGTCTCCAGCGATTTACGGATCACCTCCAACTGGTTTTCCATCAGCTGCAGCTGGTAATAGGTCTCCTTGACTTGGTAGCGCGCGTGCTGGAGCGTTCCCTCAAGCTGCTCCCTGGCCGCCTCGAGCTGCTTTTTGACGGCGCGCCGCTGGAAAATCGCATCCGCATTAAAAACCGGCTGCCTTGCCTGGAATTTGGTGGTAAAATTGTCGTAGGAATCGGGGTCGTTTAAGCGCGGGGGATCAAAATCAGATTGTGTTACGGCCTCCTGCTTCAACTTAAAACCGAATACGTTCAGCGGATCATTGGTGGATATGCCCGTCTCTTCGACAGAAAGCTGCGGAAGAAATGTGGCATTGGTCTGGCGGTACTGTCCCCGAACCTTTTCGACATCATACTCGGCCTGCCTGATGCGAAAATTTTCCTCCCCGGTCCGCTCAATGGCTTCCTCGAGTGAAAGAAACAGGGGTTCTTTTTCGGACGGGATATCCTGTGCCGAAGCATACAACGGCAGCAGTAACATCATCAGAAGAAGATATACTCCCGGTACATATGAATGGGTTGAATTCATTTTCAGGTATTAATTTAAGTTGTTATGGAGGTTATATTCCTGCCGGCTCTGTGATCATCTTTTTTTTACTCCGGTTCGCATGTTTCCATTATGCAGTACCGTACCATTTGGCAAGAGCTTGATAGTGTCATATTGTGATCGGTTTGGGGATTAGAAATTTTTCAGGAACCAGGCCTTTTCTGTGAGTACTTTCTCCCAGTGGCGGATCATGCTGGAGGTTTTTATTTTCAGCTCTTCAGCATTGAAGTCGCCGTCAACTTTGCTGGCCTTGTCTCCCTGGTCCAGGATGTAGGAACCTTTTGGCTCAAACATTTTATTGGGTTGCTTGCCGCGTAACATGCGGGCAATGTTGTGGGCAACCGTATCCGCCTGATATTGGGCGAATACGCCGGCTTTCGGCAGCGTTTTCCCGTCGCCGACCGGGAGAGAGATGATGTCGCCTATCGCGAATACATTATCATGGGTCGTCTGCAAAGTCTGCTCATCCACTTCCACCCACCCGGATGTTCCGGTCAGTCCCGCCTCCCGTATGAGATCCGGGGCGGTGTGTTTGGGAGTGAAGGCCAGCAGATCGAATGCCGCTTTTACATTTTTATTCCCAGGCCTTGAAAACGTCAGGCTGTTTTTCTCAGCCGTAATCAATGTATGCTCCGGCTTGTAGTGGATCTCTTTCTCTTCCATTAGTCGGCGAACCTTGCCGGATATTTCTTCGCTGGCAAAATCCATGGGACCGGTTTCCGGGGTATAGAGGGTGATCCCGGTTTTATGGCGGATCTCTTTCTCCCGGATAAAATCATCGATAAGCAGTGCGGCTTCGTAGGGGGCTACCGGTGATTTGTGGGGCAGGGAAGAGACCACCACGGCGATTTCCCCGCCTTCAAACTGTTGTAGATCCTCATAGAAAGAAGAGGCCCCGGCGGGGGTATAGAAGTTGTGGCCATATCGGCTGAGATTGTAAATATCCGTCAGCTTCGTTCCGAGAGAGATCACTATATAATCCCCCCGGTATTCCGTGCCATTTGAGATTACCGCTCTGTTTTCGGGGTCGATCGATTGGATCTCTCCGTGGATAACTTCGATACCGCCGAGTTCGACGTCGGACAGATCCCCGTACACCTGTTTTTCTTCTCTTTTGCCCACCATCATCCATGTAAGGGAGGGAGCATACAGGCTGCTCTTTTCCTTTTCAAAGACCAAAATCCGGGCCAGGTTAATACCATCTTCGTTACCAATTTTCCGGCTCAATTCCCTGGCCGTGCTGATTCCGCCTATTCCTCCACCCAAAACTAATATTGTCGGTTTCATAGCGTTCTTTTTTTGCGTTGTTTATTGTGAATTTCCTGCTCCGGAATTTTCCGCGGGTTGATCGCTTGCTACCCAGTCGGCATACCCGCCCCCGAGCCGGGCGGCTTTAAACCCATGCTTTTGCAGGTATTTGACAGCTTCATCCGCCATCAGGCACAGCGGTCCCCTGCAGTACGCCACGATTTCCCGGTCCTCCGGCAGCTCTTTAATACGTTCACTCAGTTCTTTCTGCGGGTACGACACGGCATCTTCAATATGCCCATTCTCATACTCCTCCCTGGGTCTTACATCGATGAGATAGATCTCCTGCCGGTCCATCTTTTCACTGAGCTCAGTGCTGCTGATGGTTTTTAACCTGTTGCGGCGGTTTCGGTAGTCATTCAGCAGCTTGCTGATCTCCTCGTTTTGGGCAAACCCAAGCTTCCGTAATGCGCACCATGTTTCGAATACATGTTCGCCCGCCAGTTCATAGAACATGTACTTGCCCTCGCGTTGCGTGTTAACCAGTCCCGACTTTTTCAGGACCTGCAGATGCTGGGAGGCGTTAGCCACCGGCAAGTTTATCTGCTCGGCAATGTACGCAACCGGGAATGACCCCTGGGCCAGCAAATCCAGGATTTCAAGCCTGTGGGCATTGCTCAGCGCTTTGGTGACCTGCGACAGTTCCTGGTACAAGGTTGTTTTGAATTTCCGTATGTCCATATGCTGGGTTGAAATCTTTGTCATTCAATAATTTAGTTGAATGAATAGTACGGCAAAAAAATAATACATTCAACATTTTTATTGAATGAATATCGGGTTTCAACTGGTGGCCCGAAACTAGCGTGCGGAAAAGCCCTCTAAAAGAACCCGAGATCGAGATATTGCCTTCTGTGACCTTGTCCGAGGAGCCAGGGGTATAATTGATGCCTGTTTATTCCGGCACGTACCGTTCCGTTTCCGGCCAGGATACCATCCAGGCAAAGGCGAAATAATCGCCGGCCGTGACCGGACGAAGCCGGTGCCCTTTGAGCGGTCCCTCCACGGCTCTGCCCGTAATACTCCACTTGGAGCCCGTTTGCCTGTCGTAAATTTGACCCGAGCGCATTTCAAATGTGAGCAGCTTCCCGTCAACCGCTCTCTCAAAGACCCCTGTTGATCCATCTTCTCTCGATGCCGAAATGTCGGTGGAATCCAGGGCGGAGCGGGCACCTTTTATGTGAAACAGGACAATGGCAGTGTCAGCGATGGTATCATGAATGATATTCTTCTGTGAGGTTACAGAGTACGGGTAGGCTTTGGCAGCATCACCGACTTTAACCCCAACCACCTTTTCCATCGGCGGCAGGTCTTTCGTATCCGTTTTCACAAACGGCGTGTTGTTAATGTCGTCATATCCACCGTAGGGATTATTTCCGTAGGGGCGCTTGTGACCGGTGTTGCGAGACAGCACCTTTCCGTCGGGATAGCTGTTTCGGAATTGGGAAAAGGATATGATCTGGCTGTTGATCTGTTTAAGCCGGGTGCCGACTTAGTCGCCGACCAGGGCTTTGCCGGTAAACTGCTGCCACAGCGATTCGGTTCTGCGATCATACATAATCATGTCGGAGTGGCGCAAAAAGCCGGAAACGCCAAATCTCAGTACCTCTCCATCAACGCGCCGTTCAAATACGAGCGCAGAGTAGCAGAGCGGGCAAAAGGTGACCAGTATCGGCGTATCCCTGATGAGGTCATTAACAATCTCGTGCCAGATTAAAATCTGCAGCGGATAGGCCCGGGCTTCTCCCCGGTATTCAACCGCTATCACCGGCTCCTTGCTGGAGACCCATGACCGGGCGGCATCAGTTGAGACAAACTCGGGGCTGTCAATAGCGGGAATGCCGTCTTTACCGGGTCCGCCGGGAATCAATTCTTCGATGTCGATGACGGATTTGGAGGTATTCGTCTCCCACCCCTTTAACAGGTCCTCCTGTGCCAGCAGCGTACCGGCACCGAACGTCAAAAAAAATCCGATAGTTGCCAGCAGTGTACTTGAATGGAAGCATCGGTATCTGTATTTATAAGTTCGTTCAATCTCAGAAAGAAAGAAGCATGTTCAACTGGTTTAAAAGACGCGGGAAAAAGGAAGATTCTTACCAATCCAATGAAGACTGGATCAATGGCCTGGAATCTCCTCCTGATGACAACGCCATAAGAGCCCTGCGAAAAGTGTTGATCAGGGGCCTGAAACCGGCGCTTTCCAAATACGTGGATCGTGAACTGGATCAGTTTGTGGAAGATGTGGCCCAGGACAGCCTGCTCAAAATCCTGGATAACATCCATACGTTCCGGGGAGAAAGCAAGTTTACCACCTGGGCGATGAAAATTGCGGTCCGCGAAGGGCTGACGGAGCTGCGGAGAAAGCGGTATGACGATATCTCCCTTGACGACCTGAAGCATGAAGACGACGACAGTGAAATCCGTTCGATGAGCGTCGCCGACAACCAGCCGGCCCCGGATCGTACAACGCACGAATCGCAGCTGATGGAGAAGATGATGACCATTATCAACCAGGAGCTGACCGAGAAGCAAAAAATCGCCATCAAAGCGATTGTGATAAGCGGGATTCCCCCTTCGGTCGTAGCCGAACAACTGGGAACCAACAGGAACGCCCTGTACAAAGTGGTCCATGACGCACGCCTCAAGCTAAAGCACCGTTTTGAGCTGGAGGGGATCGATCCGGATGAGATGCTCAACAAGCTGTAAGAATTCGCGCCTTAATGTCGTCTATTGTAAAGAAACAGTTATAATTACCTATTAGTCATGAAGTTAACCAATGATCTGTTAAAGAAAATGATTCGGATGGTCAAAATGACCAGATCCGATGAAATCGGCTGCGATGAGTGCTTTGAGGACCTGCACCAGTTCGCCGAAATGAAGCTGGCCGGTAAATCGCCGGAGGAGGCGATGCCCCTGGTAAAAGATCATCTTGACCGGTGCGGCAGCTGCAGGGAGGAGTACGAAGCCCTCCTTGATGCGATGGAAGGCCTTCAAAGTCCGGCATAAATTTTTAAAACGTAAGATACCCCGTTACCTGGTAGTCTAGTAGAAAAGGAACAAAACTGCCAGGTATGAAAAAGCAATTCGCATATACTCTTCTCGCTTTCGCCTTTCTAATTCCTGCTGACCTGCCTGGTCAAACCTGTAGTTGTGCCGGCGCGCCGCTTATCAGTTCCCAAAGCATCAGTTCTGCCTCAAAGGGAAATCTTCTTGCCGGAGTGACCTACCAGTACAATGACATCTCCAATCTGTATACCGGTAAAACACAGTTAACCAACCGTTCGGTGGAGAGAAATACGCAGTCCACATTGCTGGAACTCAATTATGGGATTACCGATCGACTCACTATCTCGGCCACAACCACATTTGTCCGCAAACAGCGGACCGGACTTCGGTCGCCCGGGGCCAATGATCAGCTAACTACGCAGGGCATCGGGGACGGGCTAGTGCTGTTCAAATATGTGCTGCATCAGAATACGATGCGCGAGCAGTACCAGCTGGCCGTGGGCGGGGGCGGGAAAATTCCGTTTGGCAGGAGCTCGCTGTCCCAGAACGGCATTGCCCTGAATATGGATATGCAGCCGGGAACCGGGGCCTGGGACGGGGTGCTGTGGTCCTATTTTTCCAAAACGTTTGCACCGTCCTCGACCATCAATTTTTTCCTGTTTAACACCTACCGTATCACCGGCTCCAGTGAGCGCTTCGGAAGTAACGACCGGTACAAGTTTGGCAATGAGTGGGTGGTTAATGCCGGTATCACAGATACATTCCTGCCGGGCCTATCCTATATCGGGATGATCAATTACCGGTCTACCAGCTCAGACCGGCGCAACGGCCAGGCGCTGCCCAACACCGGTGGAAAATGGATTAACCTGGAGCCGGCCGTTCGGTACCGTATTTCGCAGGAGCTATCCGTAAAAGTGGGGGGACAAATACCGGTGTATCAGTACCTCAATGGTACCCAGCCCACTACGGCGTATACCGCTTCGATCTCTCTTTTTTACAACTTCGGGAGGCGGGTCATCTTTTAAAGTCAATTTTAAACCATGGGAATAGAATGAAACATGTAAAGCGATTCATGGCTGCAAGCCTGATCCTGGTACTGGCAGGTTGCGGTTCCGTATTTGACAGCTCGGACAGCAGTCGGGGTGTGGAGGGCGACTGGCTCATCCCGAAGGATGAGATCGTGGATGGCGGTCCGGGACCCGATGGCATCCCTTCTATCGACGAACCCCGGTTTTCCCCCGCAAGCGGGGTCGGCTATGTCGGCAATAGTCGACTGGTCACCGGGATCAAAATCGGGGATACCGTCAAAGCGTATCCCCACCAGGTGATGGATCATCACGAAATTGTGAACGACGCGGCTGGAGATCTCCCGTATTGCCTTACCCTGTGTCCACTGACAGGTACCGCCATCGCGTGGGAGAGAACCATCAATGGAGAAACAGTTGAATTCGGGGTATCCGGCTGGTTGTTCAGGAATAATCTCATCCCTTATGATCGCAGGACGGGAAGCCGTTACTCTCAGATGCAGATGCGCGGGGTAAACGGTGAGGAGTCCGGGTCACCGCTAACTACGATACAGGTCGTTCAAACCACCTGGAGCACATGGAAAGAGATGTACCCCGACTCGCAAGTGCTTACCACCGATACCGGTTTCAGCCGGGATTACAGCGGCTTCGTGTACGGCCGCGATTACTACCGGGATGAAGATTCCGGGACCCTGTTTCCAGTACAAAATGCTGACAGTCGTCTACCCAACAAAGCCCGGGTACACGGTATCATAGCGGAACGCCCGGCCGACCAGGACGCGCAGGTGAAGGTGTACCAGGTCGGGATGTTCGGAGAAGGGGTTCACCTGGTAACTGACCAGGTTGAAGGCCTGGAGGTTATCATTGCCGGAAGCTCAAATCACAACTTTGCCGTATCCTTCCAAGCACGTCCGGAAGATGGCACCGAGCTTCAATTTGAGGCCGTACAGGATGCCTTGCCGGTGATCATGGAAGACCAGGAGGGCAACCGCTGGGACCTGTTCGGCTATGCCATGGAGGGCCCGAGGAAAGGGGAACGACTGAGGCCGACCAACTCCTACACCGGATACTGGTTTGCCTGGGCCGACTTTTTCCCGGAGGTGGAAATTTATCGGTTCAGAAATTGAGATGGCCTTGAAAACGAACCCGGTGACTGTTTCGGTTCGTTTTTGATGTCGTACAAAAAATGAACAGGGAAAGTTGATTGAGAAGCCTCCACGAGAAACAGGAGATCATTTTCAAACCAAGGTGTTTCTCTTGTCTTGATCCAAAAAAAAGATCCAGGCGGTGAAGCTCGTTGAGACGCGATCTGCTTCGTCTGTACTGGATTTTGTTTCGGCTTCCGCGATCCACTCAAGGCCGGGGAAAAAGCCTTTTTGTGATTTTTTTGAGGATGCCCTGATGAATTTGAGTTATAGGGGAATCGTGAGAAATCCCGGGTAAACTCTACCGGTGTTGCTGATACTGCATTCTCAGCCACCGGCTGTTCAGGTAGCCCAGCGTAAATCCATAAACCAAATGAAGAGCCAGCGTGATGGCGATGTAGGAGAAACTGTTGGAGAGAAACAGTGGATGGCCGGGACGTAAATGGCTTGCATAGCCCATCCCGAAGATGCCCCAGCCAATTAGCGGGCTGTATACCAGCATCATGAAAATCCACAAGATGACCGAGAGAATAACTGCTTTAGAAATAGAAACGTCCTCTTCAAACGTATAGACGAATACATAGGACCAGAGAATTCCGTAACAGAAATGCAGCACCAGGGCGTACCCTCTGCCCTCGATCCCCAAATTATGCAAAAAGGCGGACGAAGGAGGTACATTAAAGGGGGCCAGCCCGGTGATATTGATTCCAATGTAGATGAACAGGAACATGGCAAGGCTGGCCAGAAAACCGGCCAGCATGATGTTAAAATTTTTTTCCAGAGTTTTCTTCATAATGCATTAGTATTATCAACAGTGTTGGGCCAACTAAAAAAGATCAGAGCCCTGCCAGGTCTGGACCGGCATTTAGTTATCGACACAACACTAGTATAGTTACCTGTTTGACTTCGCAAGGCCCCTACAGATACCTGTTGCTGGAACCGGAAGCATCTGATTTCCTGAACTCCAGCTCAACGGTTGGGGTCTTGGATTGTTTAATACGCAACCGCCCGTTCAGCTGCCTGACCAATGTTTCCACGATGGCAAAACCTGCAGTTTCCGCTGTTTCAGGGTCAAATTTGGTGGTCTGTCCTTTTCCGTTATCCTGAAGCGATAAACGCACCTTTCCTTCTGATTCATCCAGGTGGAGCGTCAGCATACCTTGCGCGGTCTCCCTAAACCCGTATTCAATGGCATTTACCAGGAGTTCATTCAGGATGAGTCCGGCGGGAACAGCCTGGTTTATATTCAGGGTTACCTGTTCTAAATCATAAGTCAGTTCAACATTCCTGGCGTTGTCCGCATAGGTCTCGCGGATATAATCCGCCAACTCATAGATATAACGGTCTAGCCTGATTTGTGAAAAGGACCGGGATTGGTACAGGATTTCATGAATTATGGCCATGGAGTGGATGCGATCGCGGCTCTCCTTCAGGGCCTGCCCGGGATTTTTGTTTTGCATAGTCTCCAGTTCCAGGAGGCCTGAAATCACGGCCAGGTTATTTTTAACCCGGTGATGAATTTCTGAAAGCAGAATCTCTTTTTCATGCAGGGACTGCTCCCATCGGCCGACACTTTTGCTGGCCCGAACTGAAACAACGACCCCAATCAGCACCAGCAGGATCCCCAGTATGACGCTAATCCACAAACCGATCCGCTTGATGGCGAGGGAGGCAGTTTCAACCTTTCCCATCAACCTCTCGTGGTGAGTATTCCACCGGCTGTATAGCGGGGTTGCCTCCGACACGTATTGATCGACTATATTTTGGCCGGGAGCTCCGGTTTCCCGTTTTCGGTGCAGTGAGTTCAACAGTACAGATTGAGCCGTTTCAATTCGGTGCAGTTGCTGCCACTCCTGTCGTATTTCGCCGACTATTTGCAGATCGTTAAACCAGCTGAAAACAAAGATCAGGGTTGAAATTTCATTTGGATATATATGATCTGGGCGGAGCGACTCAAAAACAAGATCCGCATCCACCTCGTCCTGGAACAGCTCGTCAATGGGCTGCCGGAGCCGGTCCATCTCACGTTTCATCTGTAGGAAATTGTGGTATGTAGAGTCCGATTTTGTTCGTGCATACTGCTGGATGGTTATTTCGGACCTGTAGTGAAGCTGGCTCCATTTAGACAGCAAGGCTGTGTAGTCGCTGGTGGCTGCAATCATGTTGAGGGAGAAATTGGTAAGTACAACCAGAACGCTCGCAATAAGAATGAACAGGCTAACGATCAGGATTAATTTCCGACTCAGGTAAAATCGATTGTTCTGCGGCTCTATTTCTCCCATATACGAAAACTGAATTCTTGCATCATAATTTGAATGTTAGTGGATGAACAGCCGCCCGGGGATCTTACCTGTTGATCCGCGTTATTAGCAGACTTTAATAAAACCATATACATTGGGTTGGTGCGGGTAAAAGGGCGGCGGTACCTAAGTTTCAGTACCGTACGGTAAGAAAAGAGACCGTGTTGTTGTCCAAACAGGGAAATTCCAAATTACAGATCACTACCTCTAAATGGCATATATTGATATTATTGAACCGGATGAAGCCTCCGGCACCTTGAAAGAGATTTATGAAGACTTGAGGAAAAAGCGGGGAAAGCTGGCTCAAATTCACAAGATTCAGAGCCTGAACCCGGAGACCATTGTCGCACATATGGAGCTGTATATGTCCATCATGTTTAGCAAGTCGCCACTGAGCCGGGCCCGGCGAGAGATGATGGCCGTAGTCGTGTCAGCGGCTAACGAATGCGAATATTGCGAGCTGCATCACGGGGAGGCCCTAAACCATTATTGGAAAAACCGCAAGAAGGTGGAGCAGCTCCGGAAGGATTATACCAAGCTTGATCTTGATAATGTGGATGCCCGACTGTGCAGACTGGCACAAAAACTAACCAATACTCCAGACCAGATAGACGCGAAAGAAGACGTGGAGCCTCTTAAGCACACGGGCCTTTCAGACCGCGCGATTCTGGATGCTGTACTGGTTATCAGTTATTTCAATTTTGTTAACCGAATGGTAATGGGACTGGGAGTGGAGGCCGACGAACAGGAAGTGAAGGGTTATAAGTATTGATTTGGTAAGAACTACGATGATAATGAGATCTAACTCTTAGCTCTTTTCTCTGTTGCAAGAATAAAGTTGAAGGTTATGTTCGTATAAACCTGCAACCTGAAACTTGCAACCTATAACACGATATCTCTTGTTACGGTAAACATTGAGGAAGATTGTAATTTTAATACAACAAGGCATAGAATATGGCTCTATCAAAAAAACAGGAAGATCTTTGCAGCGACAGTCGATGGGATTTTTCAAACCTCAGCGCACTCTTTCTGAACTGTACACTGAAGCCCAGTCCAAAAGAATCGCATACCGAGACGCTCATCGGGGTGTCCCGGTCTATCCTGGAAAAGAATAATGTGACTACCGAAGTGCTGCGGCCTGTGGATTACGATATCGCGCCCGGGGTCTACCCGGATATGAGGGAACACGGATTTGAAACCGACGACTGGCCGGCTATTCAGCAGAAGGTGATGGATGCCAATATTTTAGTCATCGGATCTCCCATCTGGCTCGGAGAAAAATCTTCTGTTGCTGCCAAAGTCATTGAGCGGTTGTACGGGTATTCCGGAAACCTTAACGACAAGGGGCAATACGCTTATTACGGTCGGGTAGGGGGTTGCCTGATTACCGGAAATGAAGATGGCATCAAACATTGTTCAATGAGTATTCTTTATGGTCTGCAGCACCTGGGCTATGTCATTCCACCACAGGCTGATGCCGGGTGGATCGGCGAAGCAGGTCCGGGGCCGAGTTACGGCGACGAAGTGGAAAATGGTCGCGCAGGTTTCGACAACGAGTTTACCCAGCGCAATACCACCTTTATGACCTGGAACCTGATGCACATGGCCCTGATGCTCGACCAGGCCGGCGGCATACCCGCCCACGGCAACCAGCGATCAGAATGGGAGGCCGGCTGCCGTTTTGATCATCCCAATCCTGAACACCGTTGACTCGGTACAGCCACCGGTATGTCAACTACTGGAACAAGGTTGCTGCGTGCCGGGGTTTTTACCTTGTCTGAGCATCCGTACATTCAGATAATCCGTTTCGATCCTAACTAACCGAACCTATATGCCCGCATTTGAAGAACTTTCCACCAGCACGCTCGCTGAAAAATTGAACCAGACAACTACCACCCTTATCGACGTTCGCCCCCTTGCCGCCTACAACGGTTGGGCCCTGCAGGGGGAGCAGCGCGGTGGACACATCCAGGGCGCAAAAAGCGTTCCCCTGACCTGGACCCGGTATATGGACTGGGTGGAGGTGCTGGAAGAAAAGAGTATTGCCAAAGACCGACCCGTTATTGTGTATGGATACAAGCCGGATGAAAGTATTCAAATGGCTGAAAAATTACGGAAGCTGGGCTTTCAGCAGGTGTCCATCTACAACGGGTTTGTTTATGAATGGGCAGCCAGCCCGGAGCTGCCGATGGAGCGGCTCCCCCGGTTCAAACATTTGGTGTATCCCGAATGGGTGAAGCAGTTGATCGATGGTAAAAAACCACTTCACTCCAACGGCAAAAATTATGTCATTTGCCATTCCCACTACGACCATATCGAAGATTACCACAGGGGCCATATCCCGGGAGCCGTTGCGGTGGATACCAACAGCCTGGAATCGACCGAAACCTGGAACCGACGGAGCCCGGAAGAATTGAGGGAAACGCTTCAAAGCCTCGGAATACGCCACGACACCACCGTGGTCATCTACGGGCGATTTTCGTCGCCGGTGTACGATAAAGAAAAATTTCCCGGGAAGAGTGCCGGTCATTTGGGCGCCCTGCGCTGCGCGGCCATTATGCTGTATGCGGGGGTCAAGGATATACGGATTTTAAACGGGGGCGTCACCAGCTGGGAAGATGCGGGATATGATCTTTCCATGGAACCGAACGACCCCAATCCCGCCAGCGATTTTGGAATCGATATCCCCGCCCATCCCGAATACATGATCGACACGCCGGAGGCGAAGCAGCTGCTGGGCTCAGCCAATGGCGAGCTGGTAAGCATCCGCAGCTGGGAGGAGTTTATCGGCAACCGGAGCGGCTATCACTATATCGAGCAGAAGGGACGTATTCCCGGCGCGGTGTTCGGCAACTGCGGCAGCGACGCCTACCACATGGAAAATTACCGGAATTTCGATCATACCATGCGGGAATACCACGAAGTCGAAGCGGCCTGGCGGGAGGGGGGGATCACGCCGGACAAACATATCGCCTTTTATTGCGGTACCGGATGGCGGGGCAGCGAGGCTTTCATCAACGCCTGGCTGATGGAATGGCCCAACGTGTCGGTCTATGACGGTGGATGGTATGAGTGGTGCAACGATCCGGCTAATCCCATCGAAACCGGAATTCCGGAGGAGAGGGCAGTAGTTAATGGTAGGTAGCAGCGACTGCTGTTTTCTTGTTGCAGGTTGAAGGTTGACAGGTTGAAGGTTGCGGGTTAGTAACCTTCAACCTGTCAACCTTCAACATTTAACAAAGATAACAGCCACGCTAAAAAGCATCCTTCAGCCCCGCCACGCCCAGGGAATAGAGACCTTCCAGCGCTTCCTTCATATCATTTTCCGTGCCATCAGCCGCCTCGAATGTCGATGACCAGGTGAATTCTGACCGCTCTTCATCGATCTTTTTAACTTCTATGGTTCCGGTATAATTTTCAATGGGCATAGGAGATTCTACGATGGAATAGGTCATCACCCGATTATCTGCATCCAGGCTTTCCAGTTTTTCCCTGACTTCTCCACCATCCTGCAAGATCAGCGTCCGTACGGCTCCAACGCCGGACCCCTCGGTAGTACAACTGGCAACGGCTTCGACAAACTCATCTAATCCGTTAAAATTACCCGCTAGTTTCCACACCTCTTCAGCCGGTGCATTGATGGTACCGCTTACTTTCACTTTTTCCATGTGTTTACTGTCTATGTGATTAGAGTTTGCTTGATGTAACGGACGTCCCGTGTGAGAATAATCTTTCGTAAATTTTTAACATGAGGATTTCGAATGTATGGATATGCCGATATCGAACAAAAGAACAGGGTCGAAAAATTCCTGTAAGGAATATCTGCTCGGACAGCCAGGGCAAGATTGTTCGTAAGATTTTGTACTTTATTCCCTTCAAATTAATGTGTCGATCAACTGTAAATAGAATAGTCATTTTTTATCCCGGATTTTTTTAATGGAGACCAATCACTCCTGGAAATCGATTTTCGTTGGCTTATTAAGTGTTCTGACGATTGCACCTGTCACAGATGGTTGGAGCCAAAGTGTCCAAAAAAAATCTTCAGAGTCAGAAGAGGCTACTGCAAACCCAAACTCGGTTCCCTACTCCTCGGAGCGATCTGCAGGAGAGCACCTGCTTGCGCTTCCCTCGTACCTACTGCACTGGACCACGCGCCCGCTGGGCTGGGGCGTAAAATGGGCGGAACGTGAGCTGCCCCATCTGCTGCAGGGAGAGCGTGCTCCCTACGGCGTATATCCACTGTTCGAGCTGGGCGGCGATGTCGGAATTGCCTATGGATTACTTTTGTACCACAACCAATTTACCAGCTATAATCACCGCGCCCGCATAGAAGCCCTGTTCGGATCCCAGGAATACAACGATGTTGATTTCAAATATGCCATCCCCCAATTTTTTTCCAGCAGGAGTCAGTTAGAATTCGACGCCAGCTATTCCAACGATCCCGTCAAATCGCTGTATGGAGGTAATAATTCTGCGCTGGTAAATGAGCAGCTTTATGCCACTGAAGAACTGGAAGGAGGGATCGAGTTTCGCCACCTGGTTAGCCCGGCAACAACACTCACCATCTCAGGCCGGTACCGAAAGATGGATATTTCCAATAATGAAATCGTACGGGAAGATCCCCTCCCGCTGATTCCTGAACCGCTGAGGGGCGCAACTGCGCTGTTGGGGATCGGTAGCTCTCTGCAGTTTGATTTCGTTAATGAATCCCCCCGAAGCACACACGGAGCAAGATATATACTGGGATTAAACTGGAACCGCTCACTGACCGACGACCGGTTTCATTACCTGACCTACCAGCTGGAGTGGCACCAGTTTTTGCCGGTTCCCTTTCTGCCGGATACGCGACGCCTGGCATTAAAAACACGAGTGCAGAAAACCGCGCCGCTGGGAGACCGCGAAATCCCGTTTTTTGATTATCCCATCCTCGGCAGCTCCAACGACCTGCGGGGCTTTCCCACCGACCGTTTCCGGGATGACGGGTCGTTGCTGGCGACCCTGGAATACCGGTATCCCCTGTGGAATTTTGCGGACATCGTACTGTTTGTGGATGAAGGTCAGGTGTTCAATGGCTATTCTGACATTGGTCTGGAGGATTTTCATACCAGCTACGGCTTTGGCCTTCACCTGATATCCACCAAAGGGTTTGCCTTTCGGTCCGAATTTGCCTTCAGTAAAGAATCTTCCCGCGTAATTCTGTCCATAAATCCCAATTTTTAAGATTTGTTTGTGGCTCCGCTTTACTCAAATATTACATTTAAACCAGTACTCCTGGTCCTGTTTTTGGGACTAATGGGATGCAGCAATACCAGGCCTTACACGCTGGGACCGGTTAAAACATTTGATCCCGATACTGCTGAAATTCCCCAGCCGGAAGAAAACGAGTCTTACCAATACTGGGACCGCATCGACAACACCATTTTTCACCAGCTCGAAAAACCGCTGGACCTCAACAAGGTTATTCGAACGGCTGGGCGTGCCGTTGGGGCGGCCGGTGCCAGACAGGCCGACAATGTGAATCGCCTGGACGAGCCGCCCGAATCGAGCTGGTACAACTACCGGCACTACTATAATCCCATGACGCCTGAAGAACTGGCGCAGGGTCCCAATACTGTCAAGCCTGATACCTCGGGCTCCTGGACCATTTTTTCCGCCAAGCTGGAGGGCGCCAATCCCGGATTTTTTATCGAAGATGCCAGCGGTAACCGGTTCCTGATCAAGTTTGACGGTCCGCAGTACCCCGAACTAACCACTTCTGCCGAGGTCATCGGCACCAAAATATTCCACGGCGCCGGTTACAACGTGCCCGAAGCCACGATCACCTATTTTGATCCTGCCAAAGTAACCATTGGAGAGGGAGTTTACGTAATGGAAGCCGGCAAAGAACGCCCTATGACGATGACGGACTACCGGAGCATTATCTCTGGTAAGCCCCGAAACGAGCAGGGGAAAATCCGCGCCCTGGCCAGCAAATTTGTAGATGGCGTTCCGGTCGGCCAGTGGGCATTTGAGGGGACGCGACCCGATGATCCCAACGATCGGGTGGCCCACGAGCACCGCCGTGAGCTGCGGGGCATGCGCATCCTCAGCTCCTGGCTGAATGATACGGACCGCCGCGATGCCAATACCATGGCGGTCTATACCGACGAGGGTTACATCAAACATTACGTGCAGGATTTCGGCAACACCCTTGGAGCCAACGGAGCGGGTATCCACGAACCGATTTATGGACAGGCCTACCTGATTGACCCGCGATACATGGCGCTTAATGCCGCCACTCTTGGACTTAATGTAAATTTATGGGAGACGGTAGATCCACAAAATTATATTCCTCATCCCTCTGTGGGTTATTTTCGTGCTGATGTGTTCAAACCGGGCCGGTGGGTGTCGGCCCATCCGCTGCCCGCCTACGAAAACATGACGCTGCGCGACGCTTTCTGGGGCGCCAAGCAGGTGATGAGTTTCAGTGATGAGGATATCCGCGCAATCGCAGAGACCGGTCAGCTTACTAATCCCAAAGCCGAGCAATATGTCATTGATGTACTAATAGAACGCAGAGACAAGATCGGCCGCCACTGGTTCCGCCGCATCAATCCGGTTGACAAGTTCAGCGCGAAAGACACCGGGCAACAGATCGTACTCTCTTTCAAGGACTTGGGAATTGACAGCGGACTTTTTGAAGAAGGTTCAACGAATTACGACTATACTGTTTCTATTGTGGATGGATCAGTACTGCAACATCAGCAGGTTCAGCAACCCAGGATATCTATTGATCGATGTCTGATTCCCAAAAGGAAAGATAACGGCCAGGGGACGGTACTGAAGTATGATATTATAACCCGAAGGGCTAATTCCGAAGTATCCGAAAAAAGCACCCGGGTGTATGTAGCCCTCGAATCTTCGGGTCCCAGAGTGGTTGGCATTAAACGAGAAGAATAAATCGACAGCACTATGGCTGAATCCGGAATTATCCAGCACATCCGCAAAAACTTCTTTGACATCAGGAAAGAGGAGTGGCCCAATGTGCTGCTGATGTCCCTGTTCTTTTTCATGGTGATTGCCACGTTTTGGGTCTTAAAGCCGTTAAAGCGCGGGCTGTTGGTTAACTACTACCAAACCAATCCGCTGCAGTTTATGGGTACGAGCTTTGCCGGTGCCGAGGTGGAGCAACTGGCCAAAGTGGTGAATATGGTAGTGGTGTATGCCGTTGTAGTCATTTTTACCCTGCTGGCCCGGAAACTCAAGCGACAGCACCTGAATCTTGCCCTGAACCTCTTGTTCGGTGGACTGTTTATTCTCTTCGCCGGTTTCATGCACAACCCCGGGGCCTCCACCAGCTGGTCTTTTTACGTGCTGGGCGATATGTTCAACTCTGCGATGGTTACATTCTTTTGGGCCTATTCCAATGATATTTTTAACGCAAAGCAGGCCAGGCGAACGTATGGCATCGTTGGGTTGGGCGGCATAATCGGGGGCATTGTCGGGTCATCCGTGGTAGCTGGTTACGTAAGCGAGCTGGGGCGTCCCACGCTGCTGTATATATGCCTGATTCCCCTGGCCGTAATGATCGCGATCGGGTATATCGTCAACCGTCGAACACCGGGAGTGCGGGAACCAAACACGCAAGAGCCCTGCGCCGAGGGAAAGCGCTGTAACGCAATCTTTGAAGGGGCGAATATCGTATTTAAATCCAACTACCTGCTGGCTATAGTGGGGATCATTGGGCTCTACGAAATAGTATCCAATATCGTTGATTTTCAGCTGTCAGCGACCATCGCTTCCAGCATCAGCGGCGACCTGGAAAAAGATGCCTATTTCGGTCTTGTGGGCCAAATAACCAGTATTATCTCTCTTGTTGTGCAGCTGTTCCTGACCAGTTTTATCATGAAGCGATACGGGGTGGGCATCGCCCTGCTGTTTTTGCCCTTAGCCATTACCTTTGGGTCTGTTGGTTTCCTGGTGATACCCAGCCTTTTGTTTGTAACCATCATGTCCGCCAGCGATAACAGCCTGAATTATTCGATCAACCAGTCAGCCAAAGAAGCACTATACACCCCCACCGACCAGGATACCAAGTACAAGGCCAAGGCGTTCATCGACATGTTTGTTCAGCGATTTGCCAAGGTGCTGGCCGTGGTGCTTAACCTGGCGGTTGCCGCTTGGGTGGGACTCCAACATGTGCGGTGGCTGTCGGTAGCCTGCCTGGTTATCCTTGTGTTTTGGATCATGACCGTCCGGTACGTCGGCCGTGAATTTGATAAAAAGGCAGCTGTTGAGGAACTGCCTGTATAAATAATAGCAAGCTTGAAAAAACTAATTTCCACGTTTTACGATATCCGCAAGGATGAATGGCAGCGGGTACTCCTGATGTTTGGGCTTCATTTCATCCTTATGGTCGTGCTATATTTTTTGAAGCCCGCCCGCGACAGCCTGTTCCTCACCGAAAATGGTCCCAGTGAGCTCCCCTACGTGTATATTTTGCTGGCTGTCGTCTCCATTCCGGTCACGCAGCTCCTAACCTCGGTCATGAAACGCTACCCCGTGCGCAACGTCCTGATATGGACCCTGGGGGCGCTGGCGGCCAACTTGTTATTTATCCGGTGGCTGTTCCAGTTCAGGATGGAATGGATCTTTATGGGGTTCTACATATGGGTCGGCATATTCGGCATCCTGGTGATATCCCTGTTCTGGCTGCTGGCCAATACTATTTTCCAGCCATCCCAATCCAAACGGATCTTTTCCTTCCTGACGCTGGGAGCTATTTTTGGGGCCATCACCGGTAGTGAAACCTCCAGCCTTATCGTTGCCCTGCTCGATCTGTCCACGGAAAACCTGTTATATGTCTGTATCGCGTTGCTTTTGGCGGGAATTGTGCTGCTCTACTTCATCCCCGGGCAATCCGCGGAAGCCGGAAAGGAGCAGACAGGAGGCGAGCGGGAAAAGAGCAGTTCTGCCTTCAAGTCGGCCAGGAACGTGCTGACTTCCCGCTACCAGCTGACCGTGGCTGCTATTATCGGCCTGACCATGATCACAACTACCTTTACCGATTATCAATTCAAGGCCCTGGCGTTTGATGCCCATCCTGATACGGCCGGCCTGACCGCCTTTATGGGCACCTTTTATGCAGGTATCAGCCTGGCATCGCTGGGGATTCAGGTACTGCTCTCCTCCGAAATCATTAAAAAAACGGGGCTGTCCGGGGCTATTTTATCCCGTCCCGCCGGTATGATGATCGGAGCCATACTGATGGCCATAGAACCGGTGCTGGCGTCCGTTGTTATCCTGAATGGGTTTGACGGCGCTACCCGCTACTCCATTGATAGAACGGGGCGCGAACTGCTCTTTTTGCCCCTTTCCCAGCACACGAAAGAACAGACCAAAATCTTTATCGATATTTTTGTGGATCGGTTTTCCCGTGGGCTGGGCGGGCTTCTCCTGCTGGGCTTTATCGCGGTACTGGGATGGTCGGTACACCTGTTAACCTATGCTGTTATTACGTTGTTAATCGTCTGGATTTTACTGGGCATCAAGGCCCAAAGGGGCTATGTGGACAAGTTTCGCAACTCGGTCCAGAAACAGCTGATCGGCACCGGCAGCATCGCCCTGAATCTCAATGAATCCACCATCCTGACCATTATTAAGGAATCGCTTTCCAGCTCCAGCGACTCCCAGGTGCTGCACACCCTGATCCTGTTGGAAGACGGTGAAGTTGACAAGATTGCGGACGAGCTCCGGCAGCTGTTATATCATTCCAACAAAGAAATAAAACTGAGGGCGCTGAAGATGCTGCAGGATGTGGAGTCCCTGAATCTTACTGAGGAGATAAAGGAGTTACTGGATGATGAGGACCCGGAAATCCGGTTGGAAACGATCTACTATCTGTGCCGGCATTCAAGCGAGGATCCCACAAGTGTTATTAAATCATACCTGGACCACAGCAGCTACAAGTTAAAATCGGCTGCACTCGGATGTGCCAGCAAGCACCGGGGTTCGGCGACCGACCTGGTGGAACCGGATTTTTTCGATCAGCTGCTCCATAAAGAGGGAAAGGATGCAATCGTCATTAAAGCCCAGATTGCCGATGCACTCGGCTATATTAATGACGATCGCATATCCCGGAAATACCTTTCTCAACTCCTGGATGATGATCACCCCTCTGTGGTACGGAAGGCCATCGCCAGCATGGGACGCCAACAGAACGACCGCTTTATCCCGTTGCTGATAAAGAAATTGGAAAATCCCGAATACAAGATCGAAATCAGGAAGGCCCTTGCCTCCTTTGGCAGCGATCACCTGATCCTGTTCAAAGATCGCTTTTTTGATGAATCAGTCTCCAAAAATATTCGCAAGAGCATTCCCGGTATTTTTGCTTATCTCCCGGAGCAAATTTCGGCCGACCAGCTTTTTGAAATGATCCGTATTGATGATCCCGACCTGCGGTACCATGTCATCAAAAGTCTTAACAAGCTGCTCCGGGAACGCCCGTCTCTTGCCATGAAGACAATGAGAGTGCGTGCCATCATAAGAAGTGAGGCGCAGAATATTTTTGAGCTGCTTGCCATGAAGCAGCTTCAGCCCCCGAACAGGCCGAACAAAATTTTGTTAAAAGCGCTTGATGAAAAGATGGAACAGGGCACTGAGCGCATATTCCGACTGCTGGGACTCATTTATGACTCCCGTGATATGTATGGCACTTATCTGGCCTTGCAAAGTATCTCCCCGGATAAACGATCTGCTGCCATTGAGTTTTTGGATAACGTATTAACCGATGCAGATCATCAATACATTTTCCCTATTATTGACAGCCGGTCGGAGCCTGAAAAACTGGAGGCAGGGCGCAGGCTCTTTGACATCCCCCAAATGCGGTATGACCAGGGCCTGCTGCAATTGATTAACGGGGAGGACCTGTGGCTCCAGATCTGCGCGATATACAGTGTCTCTCCCCAATGTCCCGCCACTCTTCAGGCGAAAGTGCGAGAAGTGGCGCACTCACCCCACAAGCTGATCAGGGAAACAGCGGAGCTGGTTATCAAACGAAATGCAAACGACACTTAATCAGAAGATCATGGATACAACAATTGAACGCGTCATTTTCCTGCAGGGCATTGAGCTTTTTGCCGATATCCCGTCTGAGCAACTGGCGCACCTGGCCGGAATTACCCAAAGTCTTGCGGCGGACAGAGAACACGTGTTGTTTGAAGAGGGCGACCGGTCTCAATCGCTGTTTCTGCTAATAAATGGCAAGGTGCAGCTGAAACGCAACGGTTTGCTCAGAAAAGAGTTAACCAATTCGGAAGCTATCGGTGTCTGGGGATTTTTTGACGGCGGCGAACGGCTTACGAGCGCTGTCTGTAAAGAAGAAAGTCATTTTTTAACGATCAACCGAATGGACTTTTATGACCTGATGGAGGAACGCGTGAACCTGAGCCAGGGGGTACTAAAATATTTTGTAAAAAGGATACGCAAACTCACTGAACTGTCAGATGCAATTGTATGATTTTATTACCCTTTTCTCATTCGGCAGGCAGGGGACGTAAATTTGCAGTCTCTACCTGGGCCTTTCTAATCATCTTCCCCTGTTCGCTTTTTGCTCGGGACCTTTGCAAAACTGCTATTTTGTTGGGAGGTAGTTGTACTACCGACCTTTTAACGGGAGTGCAACTCCCTCCGAACGGTGATTCGAATGTTTTGCAAGGGCCTCTAAAAAAGGACACCCCATTGCGTTGGTTATGAATGGGAGTTATTGGTCAGGGCCCAAGTTGGGTGCCACCAGTGCTTGCGGCGGACGTGATGAGGAGTTAAAAAAAGAGGAAGACATCTTCCAGCCTTCCTCTTTCTGTCTTGTGGATGTTATGGAGTGGTGCTAACGTCAACTTTTTGTTTCAGGGCATTGCCTTTGAAGGCATAAAGCAGCGATACGGCGATAATCAATACCTGGAACTCCATTCCGCGTCCACCGTTGTCTCCCATGTTGATCGAGTTCCAGCCGTATTGCGCATGGACCATTACGATCGCTCCAATCATTACCACTGTAAATAACAATCCGGAGATTCGTGTAGCCCAATCGGGACCAAATCCACCCCACAGCATAAGCAAAGCGCCTCCCACTTCGACGATGCCGAGCATCAGTACCATGATAAACGGCATACCCATCATCGCGGCTACGTCGCCGGTCATCGCTACTTTTGGGAACCCGTGATAAATAAAGGTGGCCGCCAGTGAAAGCCTGGGAAGCCAGTGCGCTATACCCGAAAGTTTATTCAGTTGATCCATCGTAATATCCCCGTTGATTTTTTAATGGTTACAAAGTTGTTATCAATGGATGCGTTCAAACACGAAGTTCTTACCCGAATCTCCATTCATGAGACGGTCGCCGCACCTCATTCATTCCCAGCGGTAAAAAAATTCTCTTTTTTTGCCAAGAGAATAAAGTTAGCCCCATCTAATTATTTATACCGAAATTAGAACTTAAATAAAGGGACACTATGATGGATCGAATAGCAGGTGGGATGAAAATCAGTATTGCAGCTGTCTTCAGCGCGCTGGTTCTGGTTGCATGTGGAACCAATGATAGCGATATGGAAGAGGTGACGGATCTCCAGGCTTCGGGAACGGCGGTGTGGAATCACCTTGAGCAGGAAAACTACCAGGATTCATGGCGACTATTTCCGGGCACGGAAGAGCTGTATGAGGGTACCGAGCCCCACGGCATGCTCCTGGCCATATACCTGAATGATGTTGCCTATGACGCCGCCATGAATGGAGAGAACCCGATGTCCAATGGCGCCATCATTGTCAAAGAAAATTATATGCCTGACAGTACGCTTGCAGCCATAACCACCATGTACCAGGCATAATAGTTGTGTTTTTTTGGGATCAGAAATAAAAAAGCCTCACCAGTTTTGTGTGATGAGATCTGTATATTGAAAGTGAAATGATTCAAATCTTCATACACATATCCTCTTCACGTGCTGTGATACAACAACAGCAACAGGTAGAGAATATGTCGTCGAAAAATCCCATATTTATTATCATAATGCTACCAATGGCTTGAATGTTCATCCCCACCTCATACTAAACATCAGATGAGGGGAATAACCAGACCAATTTATTGCGAGTTCTTTTCAGTTATACCGAATGATACTGATTGTAGAAATCAATACAGATTATTATTGATGTATCCAGGGATAAGTTCTACCTGAATTTTTTAGCAGTGGACTTTGCGTATTGGTCCAGGTCTTTGATCTGTTGCGTTACATCCTGGATTTGCAGTGCGTCCCACAAGAGTATATAATGTGTTTTAATACCGAGTTGAATATGCAGGACTAAAAATCATGCTTGAAGACCTCAGAAAGTGGCTGGAGTATTTCTACGTGTCGGGTTCGTTGCCGAATATGCTCATAAGTACGGCCATACTCATTCTTGCAACAATAATATTGCGATGGCTTTTTTCGAGATATATCCGTCGGAGTGTTTCCTCTACCGAGCTGCGGCGCCGATGGCTGGTTCAGTCGCGCAATGGATTGCTTCTGCTGCTCTTGCTGGGACTCCTCTTTATATGGGGAGAAGAGCTTCGTACCCTCGCGCTTTCTATTGTTGCGATTGCCGTTGCTTTTGTAGTGGCCACGAAGGAACTTATTCTATGTGTTACCGGCTCCATACTCAAGACCGGTGCCGGCTCTTTTAACCTTGGTGACCGTATCCAGGTCAAAGATTTCAGGGGTGATGTGATCGATCAAAATCTGCTTGCCACTACCATTCTGGAGGTCGGTCCGGGTAAGATTACCCACCAGCGAACCGGCCGAATGACGGTGATCCCCAACGCGCTATTCGTATCAGAGCCGGTTATCAATGAGAGCTATACCCACGACTATATTCTGCATGTCTTTACCATCCCCTTTAAACGCGAAGATGACTGGCGGGGGGCACAGGAGACGTTCCTTGAATCGGCAAACCGGCATTGCGAGCCTTATCTTGAGGAGGTGCGAAGGCACATGAAACAGCTTAGCGAGGAGGGAGGGCTTGACGTGCCGACAGTAGAACCGCGGGTAACCATACAGATCCCCACAGCCGGGGAGGTTCACCTGATTATCCGGATACCTGTAAAATCGGGACAGCGCAGTTTTATTGAGCAATCTATATTATCGGAAGTGTTGAGTAACAATGATTTTGCTGCAAAGAAAGAGGATAAAGAGACCGATGATCAGGCTGAGCAATAGGTTGTATTCATCTTATCCCGGATTATTCACAAATATAGGTAATATTACTGGCTAGCCAGTAATATTATTTTAGTAACATTAATTTGGGTTTTCCTCAAAAGTCCATCCAACTTTCCGTTATACGGGCAGATAATGACATAGCTTTACTCTGGGGATGCCCTGCTTAAATACAGGTATACATTATAAGAGGCATTTGTATCACTCATCGGGCGACTGTTTATGTAATCCGATGAGCGAGCTGAGACTCCATAAATCTATTGTATCGCTCATAAGGTGCGGGTTTTCATAGTCCCTTAAAAACCAACTCTTTTAGTTGGGATATCCTGTTTCTCACTGATCTCAATATCGATAAAATTCGTAAGAAGGAATGATTTCGAACCATCCTAAAAACCAAACTCCCACATTAATTTATCATGCCACTTTCAGTACACAAAGCTGAATAAGAAACAGGATGCCTCGGTCATGCCGCTGACACGCTATTACCAGATAAAGAAAAGCACAATTTCGGAAGTTAAGGCCAGGATCTTGTCCGATACGGCGAATCCCCTGATTATCCCACCATTGGTGCTTGCAGTAGTCGGTTATATTGAGCCTATCTCATTCAATTCGGAATTTTAGCCATCATCTCATTTAACGTTTTCACGGTCCTGACGTTGATTTTTGCCTTCTTGATATCATGCCGAAGGGCAGGTTATTCCTGGATTTTCCGCAACGAAAAACCAGACTACCACTCTATGGAGTTCCTTCTTTTAAAGTCCGTTTCCGAGCACTATGTTGTTGATTATGTTGTTTGACTATCTCTTTGTTCACGTGGTACCGGGATGTTCTTGATCACTGGTTTCAATGGCTTTGCAAAACCGGGGTTTGGACGTTCTATCCAGTTCACTGAGTTCTGCCGGCAATGTCGTAAGACCCGCCGCTCACGTACCGTCAAAAGGAGTGATAAAACAGAGATGCTGAATACTTTTTTCGTTGTGTCTATAAATAAAAACATGGGCTTTGCAAAATCCTCTATTCCTCTGTTATGAGGGAGTTGTACTCCCGTTTAAAAAAAGTCAATAGGGTCGGTGATACAACCATTGACCAACAAAATAGCAGGTTCTGCAAAGGTCCCGAAAAGCAATAATTTATGGCATCGACCGATATAAATGTCGCAGTTCTTTTTTTTACCCGTTCCGCCGAAGCGGAGGGAGGCTGCAAGCGGTTTGCCGGTGACAACTGTGATCGCCGGCATGTTCATATTGCGAGCTCCTTAATTGAGCATACCCGCAGGCAAATCAGAAGAACCGGTCTGCCCGTTGTTGAAATTGATGAAAAAATGCAGAAAGGCGGGTCGTTCGGCGAACGTTTTGCCCATGCCTTTGAACAAGTATTTAACGCAGGGTATGAGCATGTCATCGCGGTCGGCAACGATACGCCACAACTGAAAGCGGCCCATATCAGTGAAGCGGCCCGACGCCTTGCTGCCGGAACGGATGACATTGTACTGGGTCCCGCCGAAGATGGAGGAACCTGGCTGATGGGCTACAGCCGGGAAGCGTTTGAGGCCGACTCCTTTCAGGAGCTACCCTGGAGGACCCCCAGGTTATTTGATACCATCCTGGAACAGTCATCTGACCAGCTCTCAATAGCCCGGCTTGAGTCGTATGCGGATATTGACAACCATGCCTCCCTGGTCTCGTTTATCGGGAACGCCCAGTTTTTGCAGCCTCTTTTCCATCTGATCCACCTGATCCGGGGTATTTTAGCCGGATATTCAGATCAATTTAAACAGGAGTGTCTTCAAACGCCCACCTCACCGGCTTCTTCGTCGCTACTGCTTCGCGCCCCTCCTTTTATCGCCTGATTATATCGTCCCGATACCGGAATCCTGTGAAAAATTGCTGGCACAGGTTTCCCCATATCCATTCATTTTTAATCAGACATGATCTTTCTATAATGAAGCGTATATCCCTGCTGCTGATCCTGCTTTGTATACTTTTTGCGACAAAAACACGTGCCCAGGCGGACCTGGAAGTAACGGTTATCCAGAAAGAAAATGGAAATCCAATACCCGACCTGGAATTGACACTGGTAAATGCCTCGATCGGTGTTACCCAAAGCGCTGTAACCGGTGGACAGGGAAAAGCCCGTTTTACGAGCCTCCCCACCTCCGGTACATACCGGGTGAATATCCCGGAAAGTGAGAGGTTCCACGGTCTGGTAACCGATCCTCTTCAGCTCCGGTCCAACACCATGCGCAGCGTGACGATGGTACTTTCGTCCAAAAAGACCGTTGAATTAGATGAAATAACGGTGCAGGCCCCGATCACCCAAATCAATACGATTGATGCGGAGGTGGCCGCCGAACTGGATACTGAAGAGCTCGAAACGCTGCCGGTGGAGGCCCGGGATATTAACACGGCGTTATACCGGCTGCCCAACGTCGTGCCCGCCACCGGTTTTTTTCCCGAGGCGCCGAGCGTCAGTATCAACGGGGCCAACTCGCTCTACACCAATTACCTGATCGACGGCATGGACAACAACGAGCAGTTCCTGGGCGGACCCAAATTCCCGATTCCGACGGGATTTGTACAAAATGTGACTGTGCTAACCAACAACTATTCCACCGAGTACGGCTTATCGGGGAACGGCGTGTTTAATATCACCACGAAGTCGGGCAGCAACCAGTTTGGGGGCGAAGCCTTTTACGTGGTCAGGCCCGGGCAGCCGCTGGACGGGGAAACCGGTTTTGCCCAGCGCGACCTTACCGGGAACCAGGTGAAGGAGGGATTCCGCCGCCACCAGTTTGGCTTTGGCCTGGGCGGTCCCGTTGTGGAGGATCAAACATTCTTTTACCTGAATGCGGAACAGATCTTCGATCTCAAGGACAATTTGCTGAACGTGCCCCAGTTGGGCATTAATCAAACAGTGCCCGGGCAAAATCGCTTTACCTTACTTTCCGGCAAGCTGGACCACCGCTGGGCCGATAATTTTCGGTCATCGCTTCGGGTAAATACCGGCCTGATCAACATTGAACGTCAGGGCGGCGGCATCGATGGCGGAGTAACCTTCCCGTCGGCCTCCAACAGCCAGGACCGCAATTCGTTTCATGCCACCCTCAAAAACAGTTACCGAATGGGAGAATTACACGGCGAAACCAACCTGCAATATTCCCGTTTCCGGTGGAACTACAGCAATGCCGAAAACCCCAACCGTCCCTCCGCCACAGTGCTGGGCCCTTCTGAACAGACGATTGCTATTGTCGGTAATCCCGGCTTTCAGTTTGATGCAATCGAAAATACGTTCCAGTTCCAGCAAAAATTTACCTGGTACGCTGGTGACCATACTTTTAAAGCCGGTGCCAGTATCCTGAGTTCCGACCACTCCCTGCTCGGGGGCGGCAATGCATTCGGGAACTACACGGTAAAACTAAACCAGCAGCAGCTGAATGCTGTGGCCGCGAGCAACCCGGGTCGTTCTCTGGATCTGGTAGATATTCCGGATGGTGCCGAAGTGTTGAACTATTCCGTGGAACTGCGTCCAACCCGTTTCGGTACCCGCCAGAATATCTACAGTTTTTATATTGAGGATCTGTATTCGGTCAGTTCCCGGCTCAACCTGACCTTCGGCCTCCGGTACGATTACGATAATCTTTCAAAAGGGGGAAGTGATTCCGGGGACTATAATAATCTTGCTCCCCGATTTAACTTCAATTACAAGCTGACAGATCGTAGCAGCTTCCGGGGAGGCTACGGTCTTTTTTATGACAAAATTGTCTATTCTGTGTACAGCGATGCCCTGCAGCAGAGTTCGACAGCTCCCGATTTCAAGCGACAACTGCAGCAGTTGGAAGATCTGGGCAAAATACCCGGGGATACCGACCTGGATCAGGTGACATTCAACGGCAACGTTTCTGCCGGGCTTAACAATGTCGATTATCTCGAGGGACCGACCTCTTCTGAGATATCCGCTGATCGAAACAGTATTTTCAGCAATTCCCTGCGGCTCCTGAATCCAAACGGTTACGACAATCCCTATACCCACCAGTTTTCGCTGGGATACCAGCTTCAGGTTGACCGGGACAAACTGTTTTATGTGGATCTGATGCACACGCGCTCCTTCAACCTGTTCCGGCTGCGAGACATCAATGCCCCCGCTCCCTACCCGATCGATCCGCAAAACGTCACCATTCGTTCACAGGCCGAGGCGGATGCCACCCGCCCGGTGCCGATCTATTCTGATGAAAACGGGACCTACGGAGTTGTTGAGGAAGATACTCTTCGCGGAATTGGCCGAAACGTGATCATGACAGAAACCAAAGGGGAATCACGGTACTGGGCGGCCAGTTTCAACTTGCGAAAAGAACGGAGTGATGACGACTACTCCTATCGCCTCAGCTACACGCTTTCGAGGCTTCGAAACAACACAGAGGATATCAATTTCAGGGCGATGGACGCCAACAATTTCGAAAATGAGTGGGGACCGTCCATCAACGATCGCACCCATGTAATCAGCGGCTTTTTCACGTGGTATCCATTTGACGGATTTGCGATAAACATGGCCGGATTGCTGCAGAGCGGTCAGCCGATCAACAGGATACCCGATGCCGAAAAATATGGCACTACCGATCTCAACGGGGACGGCCGCTCATTTGGCGCTGCTTATGTAGGCAACAGCGACCGGAGTCCGGGCGAACCGCGGAACAGCGACCGACTGCCCTGGGCTACTACATTTGATATTGGCATTCAATACCGTCTGCCCGTAACCAGCGGACAAAACCTGGAGTTCAGGGCCGATATTTTCAATATCTTCAATGCACAGAATCTGAGCGGGTACGCAAATAATGCCACCCAGAGCAACCAAATTCAGGTGGGACCTGCATCCTCGGGACGGCTGGTGCAAAAAAATGCGAGTCCGCCACGCCAGTTCCAGTTTTCATTGCGATACCTGTTTTAAATCTCCAAACCTCCAAGGTTTTTGAAACCTTGGAGGTTTAAGTAATCTCGATTTATGCCTAAAAAACCCATTATTTACATTTTAGTTATACTGGTCTCGGTGTTAGGGATCGGGAGTTGCTCATCCCAACGAACCGATCCAAACCTGCGGAATCTGTCATGGGAAGAGATCACCGAACAGGCACGCGGCCAGACCGTCAGCATGATGATGTGGATGGGAGATCCCAACATAAACGACTACATGCAAACCTATGTGGTGCCGGAAGTTGAAAAGCGGTATGATATCAACCTGGAAGTTGCCAACGGGCAGGGCAATACCATTGTCTCTATCATTATGAGTGAGTTGCAAGCCGGTAAACAGGAAGGCGAACTTGACCTCGTGTGGATCAACGGCGAAACCTTTTACCAGCTTCGGCAGATAGAAGGATTATATGGACCTTTTCTGGAACAGCTCCCCAATTCAACCTACATCGACCTGGACAACCCGTTTATTAAATATGACTTCCAGCAGCCCATTGACGGGTATGAAGTCCCCTGGGGCAATGTGCAGTTTACGATGATCTATGACTCAGCGCGGGTGACGGATCCGCCGACCACCCGGCAGGCGCTGGCTGAATACGTAAAGCGGCATCCTGGGAGCTTTACCATTGCCAATGACTTTTCCGGCATGACTTTTCTGAAATCGCTGCTGATCGGGATGGCCGGTCCGGGAACGCTGGACGGCGAATTCAACAAAGAAGCCTATCAGAAATACTCCAGCCGGTTGTGGGACTATATCAACCGGCTGAAACCATATATGTGGAAAGAGGGCGAAACATTCCCTGAGAACGTGGCCGCCATGCACCAGCTTTTTGTGAACGGTGAACTCCATTTCACCATGAGCAACAACGACTCGGAAGTGGACAATAAAATTCTGGAAGGCTTTTTCCCGAAGACCGCCCGTGCATTCGTACTAGAAGATGGTACCATACAAAACTCCCATTATCTTGGTATCCCCGTGAATGCTCCACAAAAAGCCGCTGCCATGGTAGTCAGTAACTTTCTTATTTCACCGGAGGCGCAGTACCGGAAAGCCCGGCCCGATGTGTGGGGCGACGGGACGGTGCTTGCAATGGACAATTTGCCCGACAAGTGGAAAGAAGAATTCCGGCAGATGCCGCAGCGAAGATATGCCCCAGCGAGGGATTCGCTCAACAATCACGCGTTTCAGGAACTGGCTCCCGAATATATGATTCAACTGTATGAGGATTTCCGTACAAACATTATTCAGCAGTAAAGCTCAGGCGACAGGTATTCTGCTATTCCTGCTTTTGACGGTGGCACCGCTGCTTATGGGGATTCTGTATGCCGTGCTCTATAGTCTCGGAATTATTGGACTGTTAAGTGAAGGCGTGACCCTATCTTACTGGCAACAAGTCTTGGCAGATGCAGAATTCTGGAACTCTTTGGGATACACCTTTTATATTGCGCTGGTCACCATTACACTTACCATTACAGCTGCACTTGGTCTCACACTCTTTTTGAAAAAGCCGCTGCAAAAAGGATTCCCGGGCTTTTCGCTGTACGTACCGCTCGCTTTTCCAGCCATTGTTGTCGCCTTTCTGGTGTTTCAGCTGGCCTCACAGTCCGGGTTGCTGTCACGCATCGCCTGGCAGCTGGGCTGGATATCCGATTCCGCCACATTCCCCGACCTGGTGAATGATCCCTTTGGCATCGGCATTATTGCTGCACATACCTTTATGGCGGTGCCATTCTTTGGGCTTTATTTCATGAACCTGTATGACGGGGAACAGATCGGGGAGTTTACACAGGTGGCCAAATCACTGGGGGCCTCCAGAGCACAGCAACTGTTTCGGATTGAAGCTCCGATTCTGCTGCGGCGCGGGTTTCCCACCATCATACTGTACACCATATTTATACTGGGATCGTATGAGATTCCCTTGATTCTCGGGCAGCAGTCGCCCCAAATGATGTCGGTGCTGATCATCCGCAAACTTCGAAAATTCAGCCTCGATACCATCCCTGAAGCGTATGTGGCGGCGCTCCTGTTTATCGCTGTCATTATTATTCTGCTCATTGTGATCTTCAAAACACGGTCGTTCAGCTATGATCTCGACAACTAATTTCTCAACATATCTGGCCCGGACCCTTGCCGTGACATTTCTATTCCCGGTGGTGTTTCTGCTGCTGCTCTCCGTTTCGGTCAGCTGGATTTTTCCCGAGGTGCTGCCTGATTCGCTGACCTTACAGCGCTGGATATCGCTGGCAGGCGGCAATAACGATCTGTTCAGCAGCCTGGTGCTCTCGCTGGGGATCGCCTTTTCTGTGGCTACGCTTTCAACCTTTGGCGGATTCTATACGAGCAAACACCTGGCGTACCATCACAAAAGAAGCCTGTGGATGCGGCTTTCCTATTTTCCCTTTGTACTTTCCCCGATCATCTACGCGGCCCTGCTTTATTTCTATTTTATCCGGGCCGGGCTATCCGGGAATGCAGTCGGAGTGATCCTGGGACAGCTCTTGATCGCATACCCGTACAGCGTCATATTGTTTAGCGGTTTCTGGAGCGACCGTATCCAAAATATGGAACAACTGGTTCAAACGCTGGGCGGCAACAGGTGGCAGACCTATCGTCGTGTGTTCCTGCCGATGGCCCAGGGCCTGCTGCTGGTCTGCTTTTTCCAAACCTTTTTGATATCCTGGTTTGAATACGGCCTCACGACCCTGATAGGAGTCGGCAAAGTGCAGACGCTTACCCTGAAGGTGTTCCAGTACATTAATGAAGCCAATTTTTATAATGCCGCAATGAGCAGTTTGCTGCTGGTACTGCCACCGATCATTTTGCTCTATTTCAACAAAAAATACCTGTTTAAGAAACGATGGTAAATCCACTCAGGGCAGAACACATAACAAAGTCGTTCGGAGACGAACAGGTGCTGATAAACCTGAACATGGAACTGCAGGAGTATGAAACGCTGAGCATTCTCGGGCGGTCGGGGTGCGGGAAAACGACGCTGCTCAAGATTTTGGCAGGGTTGGAATCACCTGACCAGGGTTCCGTTTGGGTGGGAGAGAAGAACATTCAATCTCTATCCTCCAGCCAGCGTGATATCGTATATCTCTACCAGGAGGCATTGCTGTTTCCCCATATTAATGTATTTGAAAATATCGCTTTCGGCCTTCGTTTGCGTAAAATGGATGAAAAAACCGTTACCAAGCGCACGAATAAGATGATCAATCAACTGGAGTTGAACGGTATGCAGGACAAGATGCCTCACCAGCTTTCCGGCGGGCAGCAACAGCGCGTTTCTTTTGGACGCGCCCTGATTACCGATCCAAAAGTGATATTGCTCGACGAACCGTTTGGCAGCCTGGACGCTGATACGCGCTCCAGCATGCAGAACCTCTTTAAACGCGTTGCGGATCAGATTAACATCACGGCGATCTTTGTCACGCATAATGTAAAAGAAGCCATCTTGATGGGCGACCGCATCGCAAAACTGGATAATGGGAACCTTAAAATGTTTGATTCCATCGAGGCCTTTGTACAATCAGGGGAAAACAGCGTTAAGGAAGAAATCGATTTTTGGCAAACAATATCTGATAAGCAGTAAACGCATCACCCTTTTTTCTTTTTTACACTATTTATGAGTTCCTTAACACAATTTAATTGTCTGTGTGACAATGACTTAACAGAAATAATGAGCTGTTCAACTGCAAGTATTTTCTGGACTTGATGGCTGCCAGTGAAATTGGGCTTTCTCCCTCCGGCCTGGCGATTTCTGAGCCGCCCCGGGGGCGCAGGGTAGTTATTTGTGACTGGTTATTAGTTATTTGGGACAACGAATAACTAATTCCTAATAACCAATAACTAATCCCGCCGGTGATTTTTTGGGTTCCTTTTTGTTCACACAAAAAGGAACACCTCTTCCTTTGGGAAAAGCTATTGAGATTTTTTTAGGAACCCTATTTAAAGCTTCCGCAAAATTATGTTGCAAATTCCAAGTGTTAGAGGTGACCCTTTTGTCTTGATACAAAAGGGTCTCAACAATCAAGAAGAATCTAAACTCCTCAGGGCGGATATCGATCCGGCCGCTGCTCAGATCTGCCGCCCGCCCTTCGTCAGACATAGATTCTTCCGGTTGGTTTTAGTGCAATAACCCGGTTATAAAACTCCCTCGAAATTCATTATTTATCATTCGTAATTTTAAATCGTTCACCCTTCCGCCCTTTGAAATTTTTGTTGATTCGAGTGACTGGAGCCGAAGCGTAAAGAAACCATTTCTGTTTGAGATCCGTGTTTCCCAGCGGATTGAGTTAAATGGTTTTAGCTGCGGCGGAGGGAACGCCACAAAAATTTCACCAGGCGGCGATTTTTTTGGTTCGTTTTTTCATCGTTGAAAAAATGAACATAAAGCCACGTTAATTTAAAATATTCTGTTTTGACTAAATCCCTAGCCGTTATTCTCGGCAGCGCCTTTGAAAAAAGCATACCCGAAGCCCTGGATATGCAGACGGTGGAAATTGCCACCGACTGGGGCAATCAGAAGCTGTATAAAACGACCGTGACCGGTAACCGGGAGGTGTATGCCATCATCCGGCATGGCGTTCCTCACCATTTGCTCCCAAACCAGATCAACTACCGGGCGCAGGCCGCGGCACTCCATAAGGTCAACTGCGGCGCCCTGCTAATCAACAGTTCCGTTGGCGTGCTGGATCCGGATTTACCCTTGTATAAACCGATGCTGCTGACCGACATGATGATGCCGGAGAACCGTCTGCCGGATGGATCCACCTGCACGATGTTTAAAGATCCTTCGGAAAACCAGGGACACCTGGTATTAAACGAGGGACTGTTTTCAAAAGAACTGGCAAGCCAGGTGTACGGACTTGATCCTGATATAATCTACAAACCGAACCGGGAGCTGGTGTTCGTTTATGCGGGAGGCCCGCGCAGTAAAACATCGGCTGAAAACCGTATGTGGGCACAACTGGGGGGAGATGTCAACTCCATGACCGTTGCGCCCGAAGTAGTATTGGCCAATGAACTCGAAATCCCCGTTTCGGGGCTGGTGGTCGGACACAAATATTCAGTTCCCGGCATTGATAATCCGCCTGAAGAGGATATCAGGGAAACGCTGGAGCAGGCGCGCTCAGCCACAGAGAACATTCTCCTGGAATTTTTACAGCGGGGAGAACCGGTTGAATTTGGCAATCACATTTATCGGTATTAGTATAGTTATTGGTTAATCAGGACATCCCATACCCATATAAACTCATTGGTTACCAATGAGTTATATTTTTATGACAATTACATGTAACTAATTCCCTTATTGGCCAAAAACCTTGCATTTCTGCGATTTGATTATCCCAAAATGGTGCCTCAGATGAACAAAATTACTTATTATTGACAAACAAGCGAAGGCGCAGGGTAGTTATTTGTGACTGGTTATTAGTTATTTGGGACAACGAATAACTAATTCCTAATAACCAATAACTAATCCCGCCGGTGATTTATTGGGTTCCTTTTTGTTCACACAAAAAGGGACACCTCCGCCTTAAGAAAAGACCTATTGTAAATTTTTGAGGAAGTCCTAATTAGTATAGTAGTTATTAGTTTAAAATAACTGCACTCTTAAACATATCCTGCTTGTTATCTGTGTAAAACTTTGGCTGAATACCTAGCAAAATTTGATGGTAATAACACTATTATGCAGCTCTCCAAGGAAAAGATATACGCATTAATATCGGATCACTTGCCCCAGTTTGAGCGTGTTGGCTCACTCGAATCCCTGCGGGGCGGTAACCTCAATTATGTTTGGCGTCTGCGAGGAAAAAATAAAAACTTGATTATCAAACATGCCCCTTCATACATCGCATCCAATCCTGATATACCGCTAAACAACAACCGAATCGATTTTGAAGCCAGGGCGTTAGAGCTGTTTGAATCCGCAGAAACGTTGAGTGAGATATCGTCTGCGCAGGTTCGGCCGCCTGAACGTCTGCTATATGAACCGAATCAGTCGTTGCTGGTAATGGAGGATATCGGATCGGTCCCGGCGATTGATTCCTGGCTTTCCAGCGCTGCCGAAACCACCCAAATCGGGAGCCTGCTGGGGCACTTCATCGGGCAGCTTCACAAAAAAACCTTTAACGATTCGGGTTTACGTAAACAGTTCAACAACAAGCCGATCCAGGAGACGCGCAACCAGGTTCAGTACCAGCCCGCTGCCGATTATGCCAGCGAAATCATTTCGTTACAAAACACTAATTTTGAAACTCGAACAAAAGCATTGGGAGAAAAACTGCTGGACCCCGGGAAATGTCTTGTGATGGGCGACCTGTGGCCTGCATCCATTTTAATTAAGAATGGGAATCTGCGGCTGATCGACTGGGAGTTTGTCCATTATGGAAGACCGCTACAGGATACAGGGCATTTTGCAGCACATTGCTGGATGCAGGCTCACGCCGCTTCCTCGTCTAAAGTAAAAGAAAAATGGAAGCAGCTTTGGTTATCGTTCTGGAATACATATCAGCAAACTACCGGTGAACTTTTTGAAAATCTGTACAATCAAGAAGAGCACGACTTTATGACTACTCATATTGCAGATGAGATACTGGTGCGTGCTGCGGGGCCTTTTAAGGACGGATATGTTTATGAAGACTTTCCGCCTTCCCATCCCAAAATTGAAGAAGCCGTCAACTATGCCGTTCAGATAAGTGAGCGTACCATAGCCTCAATCTGGGATTTCCTTCCTGGTCAAGTATAAGGGACCCTTTCTACATTTTACTTGTAAGAAATCCGCCATCCATGTGGTCAAAGTATATCAAAACCAACAGGAATAAATTGATCTCATCATTATGAATAAAGTAGCAGTTGTTGTGTTAGCGGGAACAGAATCTCACGAATCACTGGGCCGGGTAGTGAATGCGCTGGAGCTTGCCAAGGAGCTGCAGGAGCATGACGACGAGGTCACGATCGTATTTGACGGAGCCGGGACTGAATGGATTCCGGAACTGGAAAATGAGGAACACGATGCCCATCCACTATATAATGCCGTTAAAGGCAACATCCATGGTGCCTGCCGGTTTTGTGCAAAAGCTTTCGGGGTCTTCAAGGAGATAAAAGAGACCGATATAGATCTGCTGGATGAATATGATCAGCACCCAAGCCTGCGCAACTTTATTGTGGATGGTTATGAAGTGGTTACCTTCTAGCCTGCATTTCCTCTGATAATTTTAAAAGGGCTCAAATTAATTTATTACTACACGATATTTATCAAGTAAATGCATTATCTACAAACTCATGGTAATGTGATTTGGACTGATCCGTCACCGAATTTTCATGTTTTTTTATGTATTCTCTGGGAGTTAGACCAGTAAATTTTTTAAACTGACGATTAAAATGAGAAATATTATTATAACCGCACTCATATCCCACTCGAGAAATGTTTTTGTCCGTCTTTTTTAATTGCTTACATGCCTGGGATATACGCACTTCATTTAAAAATTCGCAAAACGTCTTACGAGTCCTTTTTTTGAAAAATTTACAAAAGGCTGCCTTGCTATAATGAGCAATATCAGCTATTGTTTCCAACTTAATATCTTCTTTATAGTGTTTTAGGATATAATTGATTACTGAATTTACTCGACGACTATCCTCTTCAGATGGAGGGTTTGTACTGCTGATATCGGCCAGGTATTTGAAATTTGTAGATTCAGCAAGACGTTGAAGAATTTTTAAGATTCGAATGAACTTAGTAAAACCTGATTGACCCCGGGTTCTGATCATTCGGGCCCCAATCTTTGTTGAAATACCAGGCAAGAATTGGATCCCCCGATCCGCTCTTTTTATTAATCCTTGAATAGTAGAGAGCTCGTTAATTTCAAAAAAGGTATTGCCAAGAGATTCATCACTGAAAAAGATTGAAATGGAACGTGATTTGCCAGCATTTTCTACATCAAAATACGATGGGTCACTTTTGAATAAGTGATTTTGATTAGCTCCAATCAAAAATAGCGATCCATCGTTGAAAGGGGAAATAGAATCACCGATAAAAAGATCCCCTGTACCTTCAATTATATAAATTAGTTGAAGTTCAGGGTGATGATGTAACTGGTCATAAAAATGAGTCAGTTCATCATATTGTATAAAAAACCCTTCCTTCACTGTTTTTGGGAGCTTAAAATAAATCGATTGGACGCTTGACATGATACTAAATTGTTGTAAATAGGTGATATTTCGACTACCACTAACAATTATGTGTTATTTAATTAAATAAACAAGTATTTAAAAAGATTAAGAAAGATTGTGACACTATTTGAAAATATAGTACAAGAATGTTCAATACGCTTCTCTTTCATTACTTATTGAATTAGTCGAGTATTACTAAATATTTATTTGTAAATCTATTTACTATGGAAGTCGATTGGGATGGAATTTACCCTGCTATTACTACAAAGTTCAAAGAGGAGGATGACTCACTTGACCTGAAAATGTTTGAACATAACATTAATGCACAGCTCGATGCAGGGATTCATGGTATCGTACTTGGAGGTTCCCTGGGAGAAGCCAGCACGTTAAAAAAAAATGAAAAATTCACTCTGCTTGAAAAGACACTGGAATTGGTTGGGGATCAAATCAGTGTGGTTCTCAACATCGCACAGACATCTACTATGGGAGCAGTTCAAGAGGCCGAGGAAGCTGAGGAAAAGGGTGCACACGGGCTGATGGTTTTACCTCCGATGCAGTACAAAGCTGACGATCGTGAGACGGTTTCCTATTTTAAAACTGTTGCGGAGAGCACTAGCCTGCCGATCATGATTTATAATAATCCGGTAGATTACAGTATTGAAACCACTCCAAACATGTTTGAGAAACTCTTGGAGCATGAAAACATCCAGGCTGTAAAAGAGTCTACGCGGGATTTGACCAATATAACACGATATCGAAACCGTTTTGGCGACCGTCTGAAAATACTGTGTGGTGTGGATACGCTGGCCCTTGAGTCGCTGTTACTGGGAGCCGATGGTTGGGTGGCCGGGCTGGTTGCAGCCTTCCCGCGGGAAACAGTTGCTATTTATGAACTTGCCAGGGCCGGCCGCCTAGAGGAGGCGCGCGAGATCTACCGCTGGTTTATGCCCCTGCTGGAGCTGGATATCAATCCCAAGCTGGTGCAGAACATTAAACTTGCAGAAGTGACTACAGGCCTCGGAACTGAAACGGTACGCCCTCCACGCCTGCCACTGGCTGGTGAAGAGCGTGAACAGGTACTAAAGGTCATACACACCTCCCTCGAAAACAGGCCCGAGCTTCCCCGGTTGAGCTCGCAGAAAACGGGTTCTCTGTAATTTTGTATCAGCACCATTGATTCAAAAAAATATTGATCCCAAACGTTTCCCTGAAGAGCGTAAAACGCTTCTTTTATATCGACCTCCATACGTATGAGAATCCCGTGTGCCTGCTAACCGGTGGACCTCGGTTTTGTGCTGAAGTACGGCGCAACTACAACATGGCAGGACTCCAAAGGTAATGCGTTTCGATCCAATCCATAATCCAATCCACTACCGATGTTTGAGACCAAGATTTATAAAAATCGTCGCAATACTCTAAAAAAGAGTCTCAATTCGGGACTGGTACTCTTGTTGGGCAACGAGGAGAGCAGTATGAATTATGCCGATAACTGCTATCGTTTCCGGCAGGACAGTACATTCCTTTACTATATTGGATTAAACAAATCTCGTTTGGCCGCGATCATTGACGTAGACGAGGACAAAGAGTTTTTATTCGGTGACGATCCTACCATTGATCAAATAGTGTGGACCGGCAAGGTGCCCTCTCTGCAGGAGCTTACAAAACAGGCCGGCATGGATGGCTGCAGGCCCTATGAGGGAATCAGGGCCTATTTTGATCAACATGCCAAAGACCGGAAAATTCATTACCTGCCGCCTTACCGCCCCGGGCATACGCTGAAGTTGCAGGAATGGCTCGGTTTGGCTCCTGAAGAGATAGCGGCCGGTAAATCGGTGGAACTAATCAAGGGTATCGTTGAACAACGTAATGTGAAGAGTGAGCAGGAACTCGCTCGTATTGAGGAAGCCGTTAATATGAGCGGACAGATGCACCTCGAGGCGATCCGTGCTACCCGCCCCGGCATGAAAGAGTACGAAGTGATGAGCCGGGTCCACCAAAAAGCGCTGGAGCTGGGCGGTCGGCTGGCATTCCCCATCATTTTGACCAAACACGGGGAGACCCTGCACAATCATTCATACGACAATACCATTGAAGAGGGTGATATGGTACTCTGTGATGCCGGTGCCGAACATCCGGACGGCTACGCCGGGGATCTGACCCGTACCTTTCCGGCTGGCCGGCATTTCAACGATCTGCAGCGAACAGCATATAACATTGTTCTGGAAGCCCAGATCGCGGCCGTGGATATTCTGAAGCCCGGTGTTCGATTCCTGGATGTGCACCTGGCCGCCTGCAAAAAACTGGTAGAGGGCCTGAAGCACTTGAATCTCATGAAAGGTAACCCGGCGGAAGCAGTACAGGCCGGGGCCCACGCCATGTACTTTCAGTGTGGACTCGGCCACTTGATGGGCTTGGATGTGCACGATATGGAAAATCTGGGCGAAGAATACGTTGGGTACACCGGGGACCTTGCCAAGTCAAAACAGTTTGGTCTTAAATCGTTGCGGCTTGGGCGTAAGGTGGAGCCCGGATTTGTTGTAACGGTAGAACCCGGTCTCTACTTCATCCCCGAACTGATTGATTACTGGGGCGGCCAGAAAAAGCATGAAGCGTTTATCAACTATGATAAGCTGGAAGAGTTTAGGGACTTTGGGGGTATCCGAATCGAAGATGATTATATAGTAACTGAGGGTGGCTGCAGACTGCTGGGCAATCCCATCCCCAAAAAGAGTTCAGAAATCGAAGAACTTCGCCGTAAGGCACTGGAAGAAAGCACTGATGAATAGAGGGATTCTCAATTAAAGAGGACTCAGGGGTTTTGTCCAATGCCAACCCCTGAGTGGATATGAAACCGCAGTTTATACCTCTTAGATAAAGATTACGAATGTGGTTTATGACAAAATAGCCATGACAGGGCATAAAACGTTGCGAAATTTCACCCTCAGCGGCGTTGAAGCGTAAGCAACCTGCTCAACATCTGTAAAAGGCGTTTTTCGGCTATTTTCACTTCGTCCACCGTACGAAAAAATATGGAAATTCGGGTTAGACTTTTGGTCTCTTACTAGTTCACGTGGCAAACAATAAAATAGTACAACTTTTAAGTAAGAATCTGTTAGAACCTGATATACAATCGTTTAAATTGATAATAAAATAAATAAGTAAGGAATTGTTCTGCTTTACATAAAAAAATAAATTCGCCATGACTAAACTAGTTACAGGCCTCTTTGTTTCTCTGATGTTTCTGTTAATAACAGATCTGTCTGCTCAGCAACGTACGATTACCGGGCAGGTGATAGACGCTGATGACAGATCTCCACTCCCTGGTGTAACGGTAAAAGTGCAGGGATCAAATCGCGGAACCGTTACAAATGCAGAGGGCAATTATGAAATTTCAATAGCGAACGACAATGTGGTTTTGATATTCTCATTTATAGGATATCAAAACAGGGAGATTGCTGTCGGTAATCAAACAGTGATCGATGTTGCACTGCAACAGTCTGTCGAGGAGCTTGGTGATGTGGTAGTTACCGCACTTGGGATCGAGAGAGATCGCAGGAAGCTGGGATATTCTGTCCAGGGCATAAGTGAGGAAAATATAACTTCGGCACCGGATTTTAACATCGTAAACTCGCTTTCGGGTAAAATCGCGGGCGTGCAGGTAACCAGCAGTGGCAGCCAGGTAGGAGCTTCCTCAAGGATCACGATCAGGGGTAATTCTTCATTTAGTGGAAATCAACCGCTCTTTGTAGTAGATGGCGTGCCCGTAGACAATTCCACCTCCAACCTCTCTGGGATTGGTGGTGTTGACTATGGCAATGCAGCTTCAGATATATCACCTGATAATATCAAGTCAATGACTGTCCTGAAAGGGGCAAATGCCGCGGCATTATACGGAAGCCGGGCATCCAACGGGGCAATAATCATAGAAACCAAAAAGGGCAGAACAGCCGGTGTCAATATTGATTTTAGTTCCTCGGTTGTGGTTGACAAAGCCGCATATTTCCCCGCATATCAAAATGAATATGGCGGCGGCAATCGCGGTAGTGAATTTGAGTACCAGCGTTATTTGGATCAAAATCCCGGCTCAAACCTTACCTATAACGAATATGCAAAGCAATTTTCGTATAACTATGTGGACGGAAAAGGGGGAGGGGTTAATGATGGAGGAAGTACCAGCTGGGGACCCCGCCTGGATGCCGGCCTTACCCTGGACCAGTGGGCTTCAGGACCCGACAGTCCTTACAGATCGCGTCCGGACAATGTTAGGAACTTCTTTGAAACCGGTACCAGTTTCATCAACAATATCGGTATTTCCGCTCAAGAGGGAATCGCTTCCGGCCGGTTGTCTGTCAATAATCGCAACACCAGCGGCATACTTCACAATACGGATATGGAGCAGACCAATATTTCAGGTAATCTGACCCTGGATCCTTCCGATCGTTTTACGGCATCGACCTCCTTTACATACGTTAATAAACAGAGCGACAATCTGCCCTGGAGCGGGTACGGTTGGACCGGCCGAGCTGGTTTTACGTGGTCTATGACATCCTTTGCATGGGGACCAAGAAATCTTCCCATAAGTGAATTGAGAGATGTACATGAAGATGATTTTAACGGGCACATATTTCCCAACAGTAACAATCCATTTGCTTCCTATCATATCTATACACAGGCTCTCAACAGGGATCGAGTGTATGGAAACGTTACACTTCAGTTTGATTTGCTGGACTGGATATCGTTAAAGGCTCGTACTGGATTGGATTTCTATGGTGAAACACAAGATGAAGTAACGACCTCGGAAGACAAGGGCTTCCAGAGAAGTGGAATCGGTGGGCAATTTCGCCTTAATGATCAAAAAAGGAAAGAGCTAAATGTTGACTTGATGGCTGAATTTACTAAAAGCATTACCGAGTCTATTCAAGTTGATGGAATATTGGGCGCCCACCTGAGGCGTGAGAACCTTGACAGTCAAACCATTGGAGCGAACGACCTTACGGTACCGGACCTTTTTACCGTCTCCAATGTAAATGGAACTCCTGTTACTGGTCAATATGAGCAGGAGCAAGAAGTGCAAAGCCTGTATTCATCCGTAGACCTCTCCTATCAGGATTTCCTGTTTCTGGGCGTTACCGGAAGAAATGACTGGAGTTCTACCCTGCCGGCGAATAATCGCTCCTATTTCTACCCCTCGATAAGTTTGGGATTTAGCATAACGGAAGCGTTTAATATAGAGTCAGACAAGTTCACATACGGCCAATTACGAGGGAGCTGGGCGCGTGTTGGTAGCGATACAAGCCCTTACCAGTTGAGTCGCACATACTCGGCAGGGTCTTTTAACAATGTTTCCATTTTCAATCCTTCTAGTACGTTACCCCCGATCAATCTTAAACCAGAACAGACTACATCATATGAGATAGGGGCTGAACTCCGATTCTTTGAGGACAGGCTTGGGCTCGATATTACCTACTACGATCAAATAACGGAAGACCAGATTTTGCGGGTTCCAACTCCCACTTCCTCCGGGTACTCCTCGCGATTGCTTAATGCTGCAGAAATTCAAAACAGCGGTATAGAGCTTATCCTGAATGGTAACATAATCCAAAGTCTTGAACCGGGAGGATTTGAATGGGATGCAACCGTAAACTATGCCCAGAATAAGAATATGGTAAATGAACTTTACGAAGGCTTAGAGACCATTCAGATATCTCCTGGATTTGGTGGTGCTCGTTCTCTCGGAGTCCCCGGTGAAGAGTGGGGGGCTATCTACGGTATTCCTTTCGTCAGAAATGATGAGGGGAAGATTGTAGTCGGTGCAGACGGTTTGCCGGCCACAACGAATGAGGCGCAGAAATTGGGCAATGTTACCCCCGACTGGACGGGCGGTATCAGGAATTCATTCAGGTTTAAAAGGACCACGTTAAGCTTTTTGGTGGATTTCAAAATGGGTGGAGATATTTTTAGTACTACCGCCTGGCACTCTTATCCAACGGGCGCTTACAAGGTAACCACTAGAAACAATGTCAGAGAGAACGGGTTGATTTTTGATGGATTCCGATTTTCGGATGGTGCAGTTAAGGAGGACGGGACCCCCAATGATATCCGGGTTTCGGCCCAGGATTTCTTTAATGGATCATGGGTATGGAACAACCATGAATACTCCATAATAGATGCTTCGTACATAAAACTTCGGGAATTACATATTGGCTACAGTTTTGACGTAAGTGGTATCGAATGGTTGAGCCAGCTTAACCTTTCCGCTTTTGGACGCAACCTGGCCATACTGTATAGAAGCGATTATATGAAAGAGTATATGCTTGATCCTGAAGTCCAACTGGGTGGCGGGGTTCAAGGAGTCGGATTTGAAAATTTCCAGATACCCACTGCACGTACATTTGGATTTAAAGTAAACGTGCGCTACTAAATTGTAACTTCAGTGCCATATCTGGTTGTTCTTAAGAAAATTCACAGATAAAATTAATTGTCATGTACACTATAGCTAAGATCGCAGGTCATGTAATAATAGTTTTAATGGTATTTACGATCACTTCCTGTACAGAGGATTTTAATCAGATCAATACTGATCCGAACAATGCCACGAATGCGCCTGCAAGTAATGTTTTTGGGGATGGCATCATAACCGTAGCCAATAATCAGTTCGGCGAGCGATTGGATATCTATTATGCGGGCTCCTATGCGGAACATACCGCAGCTATCGGATTAGGTGACTATGAATTTCGCGTAGGTATTAACAACGGCATATGGAACAGTCAATATCGGGCTATGACCTATTTCGTAGATGCACAGCGCCTGGCAGAGGAGTCTGGTAATACCAACCTGCAAGCCGCCGCCTTGATGATGAAAGCCTGGACCGGGCAAAAGACCACTGACATGTGGGGCAAAATACCGTACACAGAAGCCATATCTCTGGAAGAGGGAGTGGCCAACCCCAATTATGATACACAGGAAACAGTGTATACCACCCTGCTTTCTGAATTACAATCTGCTGCTGAAATGTTTGGTTCCGGTTCAGGAGATATCGGTCCGGGCGATTTTATTTTTAACGGTGACGTTGAAAAATGGGAAAAGTTTACCAATTCAACGCGTTTGCGGGTGGCAATCCGGATGTCAAATGTTGACCCTAATACGGCTTCATCCGTGCTGTCCGAGATTCTCAACAATCCTTCTGAGTACCCGGTTATGACCAGTAACGGTGATAACGCCTATCTCTGGTACCCGGGGGTTCCACCAGACCGGGAATTATGGATGGAACGACTGGGAACGGCGGATAACAAGGGGGATCAGTATCGAACTAATCATACCCTGGTTAATATGCTGAAATCTCTCAATGATCCCCGTTTGCCTCTTTTTGTCGATGAGAATGAATATGGGGAATATAATGGCTATGAATTTGGTCCCGGGCAGCGTCAGGATACCATGAATAATGGCAATAACGTATCTCACATCGGCGATCCGATTGGATATGATCCGGATGGATATTCTCCCTTTATGAACGTTGCTGAAGTACATTTTATAAAAGCCGAAGCGTATGAGCGTGGCCTGGTTACCGGGGATGCCCGGGCGGCGTACGAGGCCGGAATTACCGCTTCTTTACAGGAACACGGCGTGTCCGACGGTGATATAGCCACATATCTCAGCGAAACCGGAGTGGCATGGGACAGCGGATCCCGCAGTAACCTGGAGAAGATCTATGTCCAAAAATGGATCAGCCTGATCAAGCAGAGTGTGGAAGCGTGGTCTGAAGTCCGCAGAACAGACGTTCCATTGATGGATACGCCCGCCTCGCCGTACCATAACAATCATAATCGTCCACCATTCCGTCTTCCCTATCCGGCCGATGAAAAGGATTTTAATGAAAACTTCCCTTCAGACGTAAATGAAGTAGACATCTTTTATGGTACACAGGTTTGGTTTGATACCAGAACCGGGGTGCAGTAAAATATTTCATAACGCTGATCAAATTAAACGTGTTCTATTATGAATAGAACGTATTTCCGGTATGGAGTCGTCATTCTTATTGCTGGATTATCCACGGTATTAACCCAGTGTAGGAATAATCAGGCCCGGGATTCTTTGGAGCAGTCAATCTCGCAGGATACAGATGGGTTACACGGGTACCCGGGGTACTCTACTCCTGAGCGACCGGCAGAATACGGGGCCGGAATCGGGTTTTATACCGCCGTATGGCCCCTGGTTGAGCAGACCCCGGCCAATTTCCAGATTGGATTGCCCGGCACCTGGATTATACCCGATAATTCTGGACTAGAAGAAATACCACTGTGCCCGGAGGGAACAATTGCACGCACCTGGGAACCAAGAGGCCCCACGTGGGCAAGCGTTTTTCAGACCATAGAGGGGGGGCTGGGCTACTGGCAGGGGAATAAATACAATTACGGGTCCCCCAAATTCAGTATGAATGCGGTGCCCAACTGTTATAATTCAGAGATCGCCTCACCCGGTTGGCCGTTCTTCTACCGCAATGAGGCATTACCAGCTGAAAAGCTGGGTATCGCACAATTAAGCAATAATATTCTTATTCCGCCGGACGGCATAACGTTCAAAGGGAGTTTGGAAAATAAATTTCTGGGCTACTCCTATATGGCACTGCCGCTAACAGAGGCATATGAGGGACCACCCCCAACGGGAAATCAAAGCTGGACCCTGTTTTTAAATGCATCCAATTTTAAGGGTCCGGTTGCGTATTATTTGCCGGAAATGTGGAGCAGACTTTCGGAAGAATATACCCCCATCAGGGGGCGAGGACTCGATACCAGGCCCGGTAGCATGGGAGGGGGCGGGGCCATGGAAATTAATACCGTTCCATCCTACAAAATGGTTGATGCTGACAGCACACTTTATATCAAAATACCCCAGCTGCAATTTCCCGTTGATAACGAAAATCGGTCTGTCCTTGTGCAAAATGTAACCTATTATACAAGAGATGCCCTGTTTAATTGTATTGAGAGCTGGCGTGATGGTGGCGAGGCTTGTGACACGGATTTTAAACAAGAGGGATCCTGGACTCCGCCGCTTAAAGCCAATACGACCACATATAGACAAGGAGACTATGAGATTTCGGGAATTACAGATTTACTTGATACCGAAATATTTCCTTCCAACACTTTCGGCTTACAATGGCAAAACAATGATGTCACAACTGTAGGGAAATTCCCGCAATATTTTAAACGTGTTGGAGAAGAACATATACCGGTGCATGTATCAGAGGTACCTGAGGCACTGAAAGAAAAGCAATTCCCGGCAGCAAGTACCGATCCAAAGTTTAATAACTGGCGCTACGGGAATGAAGTAATTGAAGGCAATTATCAGTACGATAAAAGGGATCCGTATTATACCCCGGAAGGAGGAGTGTGGGATGACCCCGGTCCGTCTGCCGGGCCATTTACAGCTACCCTGGAAGATGGTTCAACAATAACATATCACTGGTATAGATTTATTGATCAGCCGGTCTTCCAACAATTTGATTGGACGCAATCCAAGAAAGAAAACCTTCAGACGTTTATTGAAAATATACACGCCGAGTGGACTTATGACAAAGAGTATATGGCTCCGCCGGCTACCGGAGAATTAATCTCTATTGATGAGGGATTGATTGTAACTCCACCCCAGGGGATGAAGGCAGGCTATGTTCCGATTGTAACCCGGCAGGAGTAACATTTCTTGATAAGTAATGGTTTGAACTGGTTCCCTTCATGATTAATAGCGTTTTTTGTTAAACCATAGGTAAGATGACTTCACGTCTTAATAGAGATCCTGTAAATGACTAGAGTCAAAATGATGAATTCCTGCAGTCAACTATTCTGGTGTTTCTCACTACTTGCTGCCCTGCAGATGCCACTGGTTGCAGCAGCTGATGATGAGCAGTCTCCACGACCGAATATAATCATATTTCTGGCAGACGACCTGGGCTATGGAGACCTGGGCTCATACGGGCATCCCGTTATTCAAACCCCTCACCTCGACCGTTTTGCAAAACAGGGCGTTAGGATGCTGGATATGCATTCGGCCGGTACGGTATGCTCGCCTTCCCGGGCATCGCTGTTGACGGGCCGAAATGCCTACCGCAGTGGATACTACAATATTGCTGGTTTTTGGGGCACAACGTTACAAAAAGAGGAAATAACCATTGGGCACCTACTCCAGGAGGCCGGATATGAGACTGCCTATTTTGGGAAATGGCATCTTTCCAAATTGGAAAATGACGACGAGGTCGGCATAAATGAGATGGGATTTGATTACTCATTTGCCACTTCCGTCAATGCGTTTGAAGGGCCTGAAAACCCACAAAAGTTTATCCGCAATGGTACCGCTGTGGGTGAAGTTCAAGGGTGGTATGTAGATGTAATTGTAGAGGAGGCCTCCAATTGGATTACCAATAAAAAGGAAGATGACGATCCTTTTTTTGCAATTATTGCAACTCATGAACCTCACACCCCCATTAGTCCACCCAAGAAATTTTCCCAGCTCTACCAGGATCAGGAGATTCAGAAGTTGTCAAGGCACATTGAATATGGTGGAGTACCGCGACCATTGCGTGATATTTCAAAAAACAAGAAAGAGTACTACGGTACGGTCACGCAGGTTGATCATGCTTTTGGGGATCTTATGCAATTTGTGGATGACGAGAGGCTGGCCGAAAATACGCTTGTAGTGTTTACAAGTGATAATGGTCCGGAGTATCCGGTTTCACTTGAAGAGTCTTACGGAGAGTGGGAAGATCCCATTCGGGATAAGTCTTTTGGAACTCCCGGAAAGCTGCGGGGAATGAAACGGTACCCCTATGAGGGCGGACACAGGGTTCCTGGCTTAGCCCGGTGGCCGGGACATATACCGGCGGGAATAGTGAGCGATAAATTATTTAACGGGACTGACTTTTTACCTACGATTGCCAATTTAACCGGTGCTTCTATTCCCAACGACAGACCCATAGATGGTACAGATGCTTTTAATGCATTCCTTGATAAAGAGTATGATAGAGAAGTATCTCCGATGTGGTTTTTCCCGGTCAACTATTCCCATATGCCGGGGATGGCCCATATGGCTATGAGAAAGGATAATCATGTGTTAGTGGGACATCTCTCCCCCAATCCTGAAAATGTTGCGGGTGATAAAAAAATTGATTGGATCAAAACGGCTTTTCCTGTCGATTTTGAACTTTACAATATTGAAAATGATGTAACACAAACCATCAATTTGGCAGAAACTAAACATGAACTCATGATGGATCTAATCCCGATGATGCAAAGGAGATGGATAAATATTCGGGATGAAGGACCATGGTGGAATAGAACCGATTAGGGTTGAATCACAATGCAGCTGACTGAAGGTATGAAAGCCTTATATGTTTTTATGAATAGTACCAAACAACTTCTGAATTTATGAGATTAAGTCTCAAAATGATAAGAGCGCCAATAGTATTGATGCTGGCAATTTTGCTATCTGATATTGCTTATTCTCAGTCATCCGAAAAAGTAAATATTTCCAGCCAGGATGTTGTACCTGCCGAAACAGCTGAAAGGTTGAGGGCTATTTACGAAGAAAATGAATTCACAGCTGAATCATTCAGGGGCGATTGGATTCCCGGCGGCTCGGAGTACCTCGTTATTGAAACGCTCCCCGCAACCAACGGACAGGCTCTCGTGAGTTACGATGCGGCCAGCGGTACCCGGACGGAACTGGTTTCCGCCTCACAGCTGAGCTTACCGGAATCGACAGACCCGTTATTTATTGAGAATTATACATTCTCGCCGGATGGCAGCAACATATTGATATCGGCAAGCAGCCGGAAAAGTGGAAATGAAACCGCCCATCACTGGATCTTTGATTTCGAATCTGGCCAGCTGCAATCAGTGACAGCTGGAAACAACAGCCGCATTTCGCCCGACGGTCAGCACATTCTGTTTACTGAACAGGGAAATCTGCATGTTTACAATATTCAGGATGAAGGCACTACTTCACTCACCAATGATGCCGTTCCCGGGTCCATTAGCTATAACCAGGCAGTATGGAGCCCGGATAGTAAAAGGGTGGTATTTGTAAAGTCTGATGCTTCCCGTGTGAGAGTCAGGAAAATGTTAGAGCCCGTTGATCCATCCTATCCAGAGGTAACAGAGACCCGGTTCGCCAGGGTGGGCGGAACTATTGCTACCTTGCAACCGGGGGTGATCGATATTAAAAATAAGGAGACACGCTGGTTCCCCATACCCATTCCTTCAGAGGGCTTTTATCCTGGGGAGATCAGCTGGGCCGGGAATTCCAATGAAGTACTGGTGGAGAAACTCAGTCGTTTCAGGGACAAGCGGGACTTTTTTATTGCAAATGTTGACAGTGGTACTATCACCACCATATTCGAGGAATCGGATCCGGCCTGGGTTGTTGCGAGTTACCGCACGAATCAGGGTCTGAAGTGGTTTGATGATTATAAAAAGTTTCTTGTTTTGAGCGAAAAGGATGGTTGGCGGCATGCCTATGTCGGCTCTCGTAATGGACAAAATCTGAAAAATATAACACCCGGGGACTATGACATCATTGATCGTGTTGCCGTGGATGAATCAGGAGGATGGTTTTATTTTAATGCTTCACCGGAAAACGCGACGCAGTCATACCTCTTTCGGGCAAGGCTGGATGGAACCGGGAACCCTGAACGAATTACTCCAAAGAATCTGCAGGGGACCCACAATTACGACATTTCTCCCGGCGCCAACTGGGCCTTTCACACGTATTCGTCAGCCAACAATCCCCCCGTTACCCAAATTGTTCGACTCCCGGAACACAAAGTAGTAAGGGTGCTGGAAGACAACAAAGCGCTGAGTGAAAAAACGGTATCCTGGCAGCGAAAAGAGTTTTTCCAGGTAGATATCGGGGATGGTATTATTATGGACGGCTGGATGATCAAACCCGGCGATTTTGATCCCGCCCGCAAGTACCCGGTATTTGTATATGTGTACGGGGAACCGCACCTGCAGACGGTCAGGGACTCCTGGGGTTCGGCCATGGCTGCTTACCACCGGGCGATAGCTGACCTGGGATATCTGGTTATTTCCATGGATAACCGCGGTACACCCGCTCCAAAAGGAGCGGCCTGGCGACGTGCGGTAGCGGGTAGTTTGGGTCCGCTTTCTACCGAGGAACAGGCCGCCGGCCTGAAACAGCTGGGACAGATGCGGCCGTATGTCGATCTTTCAAGAGTTGGTATCTGGGGTTGGAGCGGTGGCGGTTCGAATACGCTTAATGCGCTGTTCCGGAAGCCGGATATCTATGACATGGGTATTGCTGTTGTACCCAAGCCGCAGCCACATCTTTATAATGCATGGTTCCAGGAAATATATATGAAAACTCCGGAGGTGAATCCGGAAGGATACGAGAAATCCGCGCCCATTAATTATGCCGAAGGCCTGGAGGGTAATTTACTTATCCTTCATGGAAGTGGAGAGACAAATACGCACCTGGAAATAGTGGAGGGACTGGTAGATCGATTTATTACACTTGGCAAGCAGTTCGACTACTTCGTATATCCCAATCGCAATCACGGGCTCAGCAAAGGAAAAGGGACGCCTTTACATGTAAGGCTTCAGATGGCAAGATACCTGCTTACCCATCTGCCGCCGGGTCCCCGGTAAATAATGGGCAGGCAAATGGGATTACATTTTGATCGAAATCTACAGTTAGTTTATCCGAGGTTTCAACCTTGCACACTGCTGCTTTTGCATCTGGACAATTTCAACAAGTAGATTCAACATGTCTGGAATAATAAAATTCAAGTATGCAAAAATTTATCTGATTTCTGTTATTCTTGTGCTTATTTCATGCTCTTTAGAGCACAAAGGGGATTTGGAAGGGAAACCAAATGTGATATTGATCATGACCGATGATCAGGGGTATGGAGATATCGGAGCCCACGGGAATCCATATTTAAAACCCCACACCTGGATCAACTGTACCGGGAAAGCGTCCGATTTACAAATTTTCATGTGGATCCAAGCTGTTCACCCACGCGTGCTGCAATTTTAACAGGTCAATATTCATCACGGTCAGGAGTTTGGCACACCATCGGTGGAAGGTCTCTTTTGCAAAAGGATAAGGTCACCATGGGTGACGTATTCAAAAAATCCGGGTACAAGACAGGTTATTTCGGAAAATGGCATTTAGGCGAAAATTATCCTTTTCGCCCGAAGGACCGTGGATTTCAGAAAACAGTTGTTCATGGGGGCGGTGCCTCCTCTATCCACCCCGACTATTGGGGAAACGATTATTTTGATGATGTTTACAGAAGCAACGGTGTTTTTGAAAGATATAAAGGCTATAGCAATACCGTATGGTTTAATGAAGCTTTAAAGTTCATTAAAAAGAATCAGGACGAACCGTTTTTTGCATATATAGCTACGAATATTCCACACGCCCCATTAATAGTAAAGGAAAAATATTCTAATCCATATAAGGGAAAAGTGCCAGAGCGAATTGCCAATTACTACGGTATGTTATCGAAGTTTGATGAGGATTTAGGAATTTTCTTTTCTGAAATGGACAGATTGAAACTGAAGAAAAATACAATAGTCATATTTATGACGGATAACGGGCCGGGTCCCTGGTTTGGTGGGATCATTCTTGACGAAGATCTATTTGTAAAGGAAGGCTATAATGCCGGGATGAGAGGTGGAAAAATCAGAGGATATGAAGGTGCGCACCGTGTTCCATTTTTTCTTCGCTGGCCGGCGGCGGGGATTGGTGGAGGTGTAGATGTAGATAAACTTACTGCCCATTTTGACATATTGCCGACTTTAATTGATTTAGCCGGTTTGGAAGAGCCAGAAGATGTTGAATTTGACGGTGTAAGTCTGAGGCCATTACTGGAGAATCCGGATACAGATTGGCCTGAACGTACACTTTTTGTCCATAACCAGCGCGTTCAGTATGCGGAAAAATACAAGGATTTTCAGGTACTTGCAGAAGAATGGAGATTAGAGGGACGGGAACAACGAGAACTTTATCAAATCAGAGAAGATCCGGGTCAAAAAAATAATGTTGCTGAACGACATTCGGATGTAGTTGAAGCTTTAACGAAGAAATATGAAGAATGGTGGGATGATGTATCTACAGACTTTGATAAATACAACTACATTATAATTGGAAGTGAAAGGGAGAATCCTTCAACCATTTATGCCCATGATGCACTTAGAGGCGATGATGGTATTGTCTGGGCTGTAAATGTGGAAAAGGAAGGGCTTTATGAATTTAGTACCTACCGATGGCCCATTGAGTCGGGAAGGAAAATTGTTCAAAACCAGGGACCTGATTTTCGTCATAATTTACACCCCACTTCGACTATTCATTCTGATCGATATTCTCTTGAGTCCGGGAATAGCGGGGAGATAAGTAGTCTTAGCACAGCCCATTTAACCATTGGGAATTTGGGAAAGGAGGTTGAGGTTACAAATTCTATGACATCTGCTACATTCTTAGTTCATCTAAAACCTGGCAAAACCGCTCTGAAAGCATGGTTTTCTGGCAACCGGAATCTCAGGGCCAACTATATAAAAATTGAGCGAATTGGACCGGCAGGATCGCAACAACAAGTTGAAAATTATCAAGCAGTTCATCCTGATGAATTATTAAGACATTAATTGAAAAAATGAACTTTATCCTTGCTTTATCCGACAGACTCCTAGGTATGAAATATAACATCGGTTTTTCTATTCTTTTACCAGTTTTCATGTTATTAGGGGTATCTGGTAATGTGGAAGCTTTGCAAAGTCAAACTAAAGACAATCGTTCACCCAATATCATTATTATCTTTGCGGATGATCTGGGATATGGCGATCTGAGTTCCTACGGGCATCCAACAATCAAAACTCCCAATTTGGACCGTCTGGCAGAAGAAGGAATGCGGTTTACCGATTTTCATGTAACATCTGGAGTGTGTACTCCCTCTCGTGCATCTCTGTTAACCGGAAGCTATCCGATACGAGTAGGTTTGGCGTCTGGATATATTCCTGGGCGCGAGCAGGATATCGGAGGAAAGAAAATATTGCCATGGGGCGTGTTGATTCCCCTGTCGGAATACGGGTTGCATCCTGATGAGTTCACCATCGCTGATTATTTAAAGAAGGAGGGCTATACAACAGGCCATATTGGCAAATGGCACCTTGGGCATCATCCGCCTTTTCTTCCCACGCGACAGGGTTTTGACTATTATTTTGGCATACCCTATTCCAATGATATGGGGCATAACAACTATAGTTTTATCAAGGATGGCTTCATTTCAGGTCCTACCCCTATACTGCGAAACGAAAAAGTGATTGAAGTAGATCCCGATCAGTCACTTCTTACCAGACGATATGCAGATGAGGCAATTGATTTTATAACCAAACACCGAGAGAAGCCCTTTTTCCTTTATTTGGCCCATTCCATGCCTCATGTCCCTATTGCCGCCTCCCATCACTTTAAAGATCGTTCTGAATACGGGATATATGGAGATGTAATTGAGGAACTTGATTGGAGCGTCGGTCACATAACAAAGCATCTCGACAAGCTCGGACTGGACGACAATACGATAGTTATGTTTACTTCTGATAATGGGGCTGCTGTTTGGGAAGGTGAAGGAGGCTGGGTCTGGACTTCTGATTTGGATGGACGTCCTACGGCAGGAGACTTAAATTACCGGTCCGGATCCAATGAGCCGCTTCGGGGCTCTAAAGCTACCACATGGGAAGGAGGTTTTCGAGTACCGTTTATTGTTCGCTGGCCTGGTCATATTCCAGCCGGATCCATAACAGAACAACTCACCACTTCTATGGATATATTACCAACGATTGCGGCGATTACCGGAGGACAATTGCCGAACGACAGGATCATTGATGGACATAATATATGGCCCCTTTTGTCGGGTGAACCGGGAGCAGTGAGTCCGTACGAAGCGTTTTATTATTACAGGTATGATCGATTGCAAGCTGTGCGTAGCGGAAAATGGAAATTGCATCTTTTTCGGCCAGAGGAAGGCAGAACCACTATGCTTTATAACTTGGAAGAGGACATTGGGGAAACTACTGATGTTTCCGAAAAGCATCCTGAAGTTGTTAAGCGTCTTCAACGACTTGCGGATGAGGCAAGGAGGGACTTGGGTGATTCTGTAACCGGACAGGAAGGTAAAAATGTCCGACCGATTGGAGAATTGTAGTATTGCTTGGTAAGGTGCATTCTTTTTTAAAATGGAATTGATATGCCAGAATATAAGTGGTTAATGCAATTCCAACTGTAATTTCGGATACAAATAATGCACCGACCCCAACACAAATACCTGCAGTGTTTCATCCATTTAATAATCCATTCTGTATTTACGAGTGGTGAAGTCCATTCCTAATATCTAGCCTAAGTACAACAAACCACCATTTAAAAACAGTTGTTATTATGCTTGAGAAGTGTATTATGTTGGTAATATTAGTTTTGTTAGAATTATCATTTATCAGTAGATACGAGCCTTACCTTATCTTGCATATTCATCACGCTTCATAAAGTATTTGTTGAATACAAGCATGAATTCGCTCTGAAAAGATTTTCACTATCAATGGTAAAGTGGGCTTGACGTTAATTGTGTGGGACATCAGAATTTATCAATTGAAGTAATAGTTAGAACTAATATGAAGAATGGATCAAGTACTGCCCATTGGCAAATATCGTCTTTGCTGGCTTTTGATCGATGAAAAACCAGGCAAAATGATAAAATTATGTTACAATGGCAGAAATTTATATAGGAGGGAAGAGATATTATTGATTATTTATTTAAAGATCCCTGGGAAAACGAATCATGATTCACAACAAATTAATTTTGGCAACCTTATTTATAAGAATTTGCGGAATCCAAATGAGAGCTATGTATAAATATCTTTTTTTTACTTGTGTTTTCTTAACGTTTTTAAGCCTCTCAGCCAAGGCCCAAAATGATAATTCGCTCATAACATTAGAGGAGATATATGAAAAAGAAACTTATCGCCAAAAAAGTTTTGGGCCGGTTCGCTGGATGAAAGACAACCGCGGGTATTCCACGCTGGAAGACAACCCCGAATACGGTGAAAAGGATATCGTAAGGTATTCGGTGCCGGACGGCGATCGTCGGGTGCTTGTATCGGCTGAACAACTGATCCCGGAGGGCGGGGATACGCCGCTGAAAATCGCGGATTATGAATGGTCGCATGACAACGAAAAGCTGTTGATATTTACCAATACGAGGCGAGTTTGGCGATATCACACCCGGGGCGACTACTGGGTGCTGGATCTTCAAAGTGGTGAGCTTATGCAGTTGGGAAAATCGGTTGAACGGACAACCATGAAGTTTGCCAAATTTTCGCCCGACGATTCGCGCGTGGCCTATGTGAGCAACCGGAATATATACGTGGAACACCTGGATACCGGCCAGATCAGGCAGATTACCCACGACGGCGGTGATGATATCATAAACGGGACGTTTGACTGGGTGTACGAGGAAGAACTGTCGCTCCGGGACGGGTTCAGGTGGAGCCCCGATGGTCAGCATATCGCCTACTGGCAGTCAAATACCCAGGGGGTTGGCACGTTTTATATGATTAATAATATCGATTCGGTCTACTCTCAGCCGATTCCCCTGCCGTATCCCAAAGTTGGTACCACCAATCCGGCGGTCAAGATCGGTGTGGTTGCCGCAGACGGCGGGCAGCCCCGCTGGTTTGACATCCCGGGGGATCCCCGCAACAACTACCTGGCCCGGATGGATTTTGTGCCAAATACCAACCAGGTCATGATTCAGCAGCTAAACAGGCTTCAAAACCGGAACCGGGTGTGGATCGCTGACATTTTGACTATGGAGTTCGAAAATATCATGACCGAGCGGGATGACGCATTCCTGGATATTCACGACGACACCATATGGATGGACGATAACCAATACTTTACATGGACCAGCGAGCGGGACGGCTGGCGCCACCTGTATAAAATTTCCAAAGATGGCAGCGATGCAAAGCTGATCACCAGGGGGGAGTTTGATATCGTCAATGTTGTGCAGATCGACAAGGAAAACAACTACGTCTACTATATTGCAACCAAAGAGGATTACACCGAGCGGTATCTGTACCGGAGCAGCCTCTCGGGCAATGAGGACCCGGAACGGATTACGCCCGCTGCCAGCGAAGGTCAGCACGCCTACCAGATGACGGCCAACTCGAAATGGGCCATCCACACCTATCAAAATCGCAATACTCCCAACCGTATTTCATTGATCAGCCTGCCGGATCACAGGGAGGTGCGGGTGCTGGAGGGCAACGAGGAGCTAAAGCAAAAAGTTGATGCGCTGAATATCAATTACAAAGAGTTCTTTCGCATCGATATCGGCGAGGTAATACTCGATGCCTGGATGATGAAGCCTGCAAACTTTGATCCGGGAAAAAAATACCCGGTAATCTTTTATGTATACGGCGAACCCGCGGGCTCCACCGTCCAAAACAACTGGGGTGGACGAAGAGATCTGTTCCACTACTACCTGGCCCAGCAGGGCTATATCGTAATAAGCGTTGACAACAGGGGTACCAAGGTGCCCAGGGGACGGGCATGGAGAAAATCGATATATGGCCAAATTGGTATTTTGGCGACACATGACCAGGCAAAGGCCGCAAAAGCGATATTTGATCGATATCCCTATGTTGACAGTTCACGGGTTGGAATGTGGGGCTGGAGCGGAGGCGGTCAGATGACCCTGAACTGCCTGTTTAAATATCCTGATATCTATCACACGGGCATTGCCCTGGCGTTTGTCTCCGATCAAAGGCTGTACGATACCATTTACCAGGAGCGGTATATGGGATTGCCATCAGAAAACGAGGAAGGGTATCATGACGGGTCGCCCATAAATTTTGCTGAAAACCTGGAGGGCAACCTCATGATCATGCATGGAACGGCCGACGACAATGTGCACTACCAGAGCTTTGAGATGCTGGTTGATGAGTTAATTAAACATGACAAGTACTTTAGCATGATGTCCTACCCCATGCGTACGCACAGCATTTCTGAGCGTCCCAATACCTCCCTGCACTTGAGGAAAAGCATGGTCAGGTATTGGAAGAATAATCTACCTGCTGGTGGTAAATAAGAGAAACACAGTCTCTCAACAAGTATGGGTTGTTATTTAGAACTTGCTAAGTTATTGATAATGTGTATCAAAAAGTGATTCAGATATGGTCAATCTTATCAAAAAAGTGTTGTTTTTAGGTTTCCTGGCGGGATTAATGGGTCCGATGCTGGTACAAGCCCAATCCTCTCCTGATATTACCGGGCAGTGGGAATTCACCATTCAATTTGAGGAGGGAGAAACCGACCGCGGCACCATCAGTATTTCCGGGGAGCCGGGATCATACAGCGGCATTTTTGACATGGCCAGCAGTTCCGTAACGCGCAAACTGCAGAACATCGTCTACCGTGATGGGCAGCTCAATTTCGAAGTAGAGCGGTTGTACGACACGATAGCTGTGGATGTGACGATTTCAGGAGACCGCATGGAGGGGCATATGATCTTTGGTGAAGAGCAGGTGCCGATGGAAGGGAGGCGCCTGTCGGAGGCTCCCGGGGCGGTTATTGACCATGCGGCCGTCATTCGCAGCTTAAATGAGCAGACCCTCCGGCAGGGCAGGCAGCTGTACGAGCAGGTCTGCGCGGCCTGCCACGGGGCCGACGGGAGCTCGAACCTGCCGACGGCCCGCTCGTTCAACAGTGACCCGTTCAAGTATGGTTCGGATCCCTACAGCATGTGGCAGACTATCACCAACGGGGCCGGGCAGATGGGCGCCCAGCGGTGGCTGTCCCCGGAGGATGCCTATGCGGTGGTCCAGTACATCCGCGAGGAACTGGTGAAGGAGGAAAATCCCGGGATGTATTTTGACATTACCGACCAGTACCTGGAAGGCCTGCCAGAGCCGTCCATGTCTGCCCAGCAGCTGGACCAGATGATCAAGCGTGAGGCCCTGTCCGGCTCCCAGGAATACGGG
>NZ_JBINJE010000023.1:0-68730 GCF_043951955.1 Halalkalibaculum sp. DA384
ATGGCCGCCGTCAGGGTCGTCTTGCCGTGATCCACATGACCTATCGTTCCTATGTTTACATGCGGCTTCGTTCGCTGAAAGGTTTCTTTTGCCATAACAGAATTTATTTAATGATGTTTATGATCTTGATTCTAAAATTTCCTTTTCAATATTGCCGGGAACCGGTGCATACTCAGCAAATTCCATTGAGTAGGCCGCTCGTCCCTGGGTAACAGATCGCAGGTCCGTAGAGTAACCAAACATTTCTGAGAGTGGCACTTTTGCATTGACTACCGATCCTGCGGGATTGTCTTCCATCTTCCCGATGATTCCCCTTCGGCCGTTCAAGTCACCGATTACATCTCCCATATATTCCTCGGGGGTAATGACCTCGACATCCATAATCGGTTCAAGAATGGTGGGACCGGCTTTTCGTGCCGCATTCCGGAATGCCAGCTTCGCACAGAGCTCGAAACTAAACGCGTCGGAGTCAACATCGTGATATGATCCGTCATACAGGCGGAATCCAACGTTCTGTACCGGGTAATCTGCCTGAATGCCCCCCTTCATAGCCGCTTTGAATCCCTTCTCCACGGCCGGGATAAACTCGCGGGGAATATTTCCACCCACAATTTCGTCAATAAACATAAATCCTTCGTCAACGCTTACCTTCTTATCATCCTCATCGTACTCATCAAAATGGTCGAGAGGAGCAATTTCAAATTCCATATCGGCAAACTTCCCGCGACCACCAGATTGTTTTTTGTAAATTTCACGGTGTGCCACACTCTTAGTGATCGTTTCGCGGTAGGAAACCTGGGGTTTGCCGACATTGCATTCCACCTTGAATTCACGCTTCAGACGGTCTACAATAATTTCGAGGTGAAGCTCTCCCATACCGGCAATAGTGGTCTGGCCGGTCTCTTCATCGGTTTTGACCTGGAATGTGGGGTCCTCTTCGGCAAGCTTGACCAGGCCGGTGGTCAGCTTTTCCGCATCGGCTTTCGACTTTGGTTCAACAGCAAGCTTGATTACCGGTTCGGGGAATGTGATTTCTTCCAGCAAGATAGGCTCTTCAACATCGCAGAATGTATCGCCGGTGCGAACCTCCTTTACCCCGACAGCAGCCGCAATATCACCGGCTCTCACAATGTCGAGATCCTTTTTGTCATTTGCATGCATTTCAAGAATTCGTCCAACCCGCTCGCGCTCACCCGTGGTGGCATTATAGATATAGGAACCCTTTTCCAACTCCCCGGAATACACCCGGAAAAACGTCAACTTACCTACATAAGGATCGGTCATAATTTTGAATGCCAGCGCGGAGAATGGCTCATCAACCCGCGGGGCGCGCTCCATCTTTATATCATGATCCTTCGGGTCTTTTCCGCTAACCGGGGGAATGTCATACGGGCTCGGCATGTATTCAACGATCTTGTCGAGCAGTATCTGGATCCCCTTGTTTTTCAGGGCCGAGCCACATAGGACAGGAGTAATATCCTGTGCCACGGTGGCTTTTCGAATCGCATCCTCAATTTCATCTTCCGTAATTTCCTCTTCCATCAGATACTTTTCCATCAGGGAATCATTGTGATCCGCAATAGACTCGAGCATAATTTTACGATACTCATCGGCCTGCTCCCTCAGATCATCCGGAATCTCAATCTCTTCATACTTGGCCCCGAGCGACTCATCATCCCAGACGATGCCGCGCATATTAATAAGGTCTACCACGCCGCGGAAATTCTCTTCCTTGCCGATCGGAATTTGTATCGGGATCGGGTTGGCACTTAGTTTATCCCGCATCTCCCTGATCACATTATAAAAGTCAGCCCCGACGCGGTCCATTTTGTTGACAAACGCCATGCGCGGCACATTATATTTATTAGCCTGCCGCCAGACTGTCTCAGACTGTGGCTGCACAGCCCCAACAGAGTCAAAGACACCGATCGCGCCGTCAAGAACGCGAAGCGAACGCTCGACCTCTACGGTAAAATCGACGTGACCGGGCGTATCAATAATATTAATGCGGTGATTTTTCCACTCACAGTGCGTTGCCGCAGAAGTAATGGTAATACCCCGCTCCTTCTCCTGGTCCATCCAGTCCATCGTGGCAGCGCCGTCATGAACCTCACCCATCCGATGACTCCGGCCGGTGTAAAAAAGAATCCGCTCGGTAATCGTTGTCTTACCGGCATCTACGTGGGCCATAATCCCGATATTCCGGGTACGCCGTATCCTGTCCTGTATTTTGGGGTCAACTTTCTTTGTTGCTTCAGCCATAGTATTAGAATCTAAAACTCAAAAATCTTTCTTTTTTTCAAAATGATACCTGCCGACAAACGAGCAACGCACATAATCTTGCCCGAACGGCAATATTGTTAAAACCTAAAATGAGCAAACGCCTTATTGGCTTCTGCCATGCGGTGCACTTCATCCTTTTTCCGCACGGCGCCGCCCTCATTATTTGAGGCATCCATCAGTTCTCGCGAAAGCCTGCGGGCCATCGACTTGTCATTACGACTCTTGGACGCATTTATCAACCAGCGCATCGCGAGCGAGGTGCCACGGTCCGGGCGAACCTCCACCGGCACCTGGTACGTTGAGCCACCCACACGCCGCGAGCGAACCTCAACCACGGGCGTCACATTGTCCAGGGCATTCCTAAATACCTCAATACCCTCTTCACCCGTCTTTTCTTCAATAATTTCAAAAGCCTGATAAAGAATCTTGCGTGCGATGTTCTTCTTGCCGTCTCTCATCAGGTTATTGACAAAACGCGTAACCAGCTTATCACCGAATACCGGATCTGGCTGTACTGTACGTTTTTCTGCTGTCTTTCTTCGCATATCAGTTCAGTTAATTTCTTAAAGTGACGAACAACTTAGTTAGGCTTTTTGGTCCCGTAAAGGCTACGTCCCTGCTTTCGGTCCTCAACACCGGCCGTATCCAGCGTACCCCTGACAATATGATAACGAACGCCGGGCAGATCCTTCACCCTGCCACCTCGTATCAACACAATGCTGTGCTCCTGCAGGTTATGACCCTCGCCGGGAATATAGGCGGTCACTTCCATGCCGTTGGTCAAACGCACACGAGCCACCTTTCGCAGGGCCGAGTTTGGCTTTTTGGGTGTTGTAGTGTAAACACGGGTGCAGACGCCACGCTTTTGAGGGCACCCTTCCAAGGCAGGAGCAGTTGTCTTGCTCGTCTTACTTTTTCTACCTTTGCGTATAAGTTGTTGGATTGTTGGCACTTTATGCTCGTTTTGTTGGTTATTCAGTCAAACAAGAGTTGCCAAAGGTAAGGAATATGTACTTACCGATGCAAATAAATTCTGCCAAAAACTTTCTCTTTTTTTCTTTTTATTGCCAATCCCCTCTTGGCCGGAGTATATGTGTTCAAAAGGGTTGAAAAATAAGATTAACTGATATATAACATTATATCAATTGAGGTTAATAAATCTTCCGAATTTGCATTCAAAACGGTTAAAAGCACTCTCTGAACACGGGATTGAGAGTATTGGGGATCTGCTGCACTTTCTGCCCCGAAGGTACCTCGACCGCACCACCGTACTCCCGATCAGGAACCTCGACGGAAAGGGGGAGGAGGTAACCGTAGTGGGGCGTGTTAAAAAGATTCAGGAAGCCGGTCGCGGAAAAAAGAAACGGCTCGAGGTGATTATCCAGGATGATACTGCCTCCATGAAGGGAGTTTGGTTCAAAGGGGTACACTATTTTAAAAAGCAGTTCAAAAAGGGGGAAATATACGCTTTTTTCGGGAAGGCGAAGCGGTACGGGCGGTATATCTCGATGGCCCATCCCGATGTGGACCAAGTGGGGGATAAAAATGACCTGCAGGATCTGACCCGCATCATGCCGGTCTACCCGGGCAACAAGGCGTTTTCCAAAAACTACATCACCAGCAAGCTGATCAACCAGTGGCAGCGAAAGATACTACAAGAGGAGACTCCACCGGAGTTTATCCCCTCACATATATTAAGTGAGCATGACCTGCCCGAACGTGCCGAAGCATACCGCATGGCACACTTTCCCGAAAGCCCCCGGGAATACAGGAAGGCCCGGGAGCGATTTAAGTTTGAAGAGCTTTTCCTGTTTGAGCTGAGCATCGCGAGAACCAAGTATATCATCATTGAACGGCAGTCGGGCCCCCTGTTTGACAAGATGGGCACACGCACCACCCACTTTTTTAAAGACATACTCCCGTTTGAGCTGACCGGGGGACAAAAAAAGGCGCTTTCCGACATCAAAAGGGATGTGCGCTCCGGCCTGCAGATGAACCGGCTGATTCAGGGCGATGTGGGGTCCGGAAAAACCGTAGTGGCCATCGGTGCCATTTTGATGGCGATCGACAACGGCTACCAGGCGGCATTTATGGCCCCAACCGAGATCTTGGCTGAACAGCACTACCGCACGCTTACTGAATTTCTGGAGCCGCTCGATATCAGTGTACGGCTTCTGGTGGGCAACCAGAAATCGCGGCTCCGCACCGATATCCTGACCGATGTGGAAGGGGGCGGCTGCCAGGTGGTGGTGGGTACCCATGCCGTAATCCAGGAGCAGGTGAACTTCCACAATCTCGGCCTGGCGGTCATCGATGAGCAGCACCGTTTCGGGGTAAAACAGCGCGCTGCAATCCTGCAGAAAGGCTCTCATCCCCACGTGCTGGTGATGTCTGCCACCCCGATTCCCCGCTCGCTGGCGATGACTCTCTACAGTGACTTGGATATCTCTGTCATCAAAGGGCTGCCGGCAGGACGCAAACCGATCAAAACGGCCGTCCGCAGGGATACAAGCCGTCAGGATATCTATGGCTTTATGCGGAGTGAACTGGCGGAGGGCGGACAGGCGTACGTGGTCTATCCGCTGGTGGAAGAGTCGGAGGCGATGGACCTGAAGGATGCCACGGCGGGCTTTGAAAACCTGGCCTCTCAATTCCCGAATTACAGCGTCGGCCTGCTGCACGGACGGATGACCTCGGAGGAAAAGGATGCGGTGATGCAGGCCTTTATCAATAACGAGATCCAGATCCTGGTCTCCACAACCGTCATTGAAGTCGGGGTGGATGTCCCCAACGCCAACATCATGATTATTGAACACGCCGAGCGGTTTGGCCTTTCCCAGCTCCACCAGCTGCGGGGGCGGATCGGGCGGGGCAGCCGGCAAAGCTACTGCATTCTGATGCAGGGCGACAATATCAGCAAGGAGGGCCGCTACCGGCTGCAGACGATGGCCAACACAAATGATGGCTTCAAAATTGCGGAAGCGGACCTCAAGCTGCGGGGACCCGGCGACTTTCTAGGCACCAAGCAGAGCGGTCTGCCGGATTTTGAATTTGCAGATATTGTGGAAGACCGGGAGATCCTGGAACGGGCCAAAACCGCCGCCTGGAATTTGATGGAACATGATCCCGACCTGGAACAATCAGAACATGCAGAGCTCAAAAAAGTCTTTATCCCCTATTTTAAAGAACGGGCAAAGTTCTACGGGATGGGATAGATACCGGGAAAATTTCGGGCGGTCGTACTCATGACAGAGTCACTGGAACAGAGCTCCTTTTAATGCTGGCTGCAAGCCCTGTTTACCCTCTGCATTTTACATGACTTTTTTTACCCTAACAATCTGGATGGTTAACAACAGAAGTACAGCGTTGGCAGTTAGCGTATGCAAAACGAAGTTATTGAACTAACCCAGCAGTTTTTCCCGATTTCCAACTTTCATAGCATTATGGACCAGTGGGGCGACCTGCTGGTACACCAGCCACGTAACAACCTTTACCGGGCGGATAATTCATATCACTCTTTCGATTTTTCCTATCAGGTACTGAGTGATGATGTATTGATTTTACACCAGAAAACGGCGTGCCATATCAAACACAGGATGAAGCTCACCCCTCGGCCCAACGGCAAGTTTTATACGCTGAAATGCTCAATGGACCAGAACAAAACCGCCCGGCTAATCTCCGAAAATCAACACTACGATATCTATCAGGGTACGCTGGACCTGTTTAGTAATTATGCCAGCTGCCAGCTATATTGCCGAGCTCCCGGAGGGCTACCACGAAGAGAACCTGCAAATTATTATTAGTCACAAATTTATTGAAGAGTACATAAAGCCACAGAATATCTCCCACTGGCGACTTCAAAAAATAATCAAGGGATGTAATGATCTATTATTCATCCTCCCGCAATCGCCCGCACCCATAAAAAAATTCATGAATCAACTGGCTTTTGACATGGAAAAGATAACCGCGGGGAAATCAATTAATAAACTTCGACTTTTAAAAACAATCAGCAGTGCGCTGGCGCAACTGTTCCAGGTAAAGGCTTCAACCAAGACCGATTCATCAGCGATAGGAGTAAATGAAAATACGGCTCGGAAAGTAGCCAGCTACCTGGATAATTGTCTTGCGACCCCTTTCCCGGGTATGGATTTCCTGGCCGCCACGTTTGGAATATCTGTGTCTGGATTAAAACGACATTTCAAAAAAGAATTCAATACAACTCCTTTCCAATATTACCGGCGAAAAAAAATGCAATTGGCCTGCAGGAAGCTTGAAGAGTCTGAGTTGACGGTTACCGAAATCGCTTTTCAGCTGGGATTTAACAATCCCTCAAATTTTATCCGAGCATTTAAAACAGAATTTGATACCACGCCCGGTCGATATCGTGAGTACAACTCGCCAATGTAAAGCTCTCTCTTTTTGAGCTTCAAAATTTCTGATATTGATCACCTGTATAGATTTGGGCTTATCTGAGTATCCTGGTTTGAACTTATCTGAATATACCCGGCAAGAGAGAATTTCTTTTCTTTAGTGAGAGAAAACAGAACCTGGCTTTTTCGGACAGTACGGTATCTACTCTAAACTATCATCTGACATGCGACTTGAACTATCTGATGCCCTTAAAAAAGGCTTAACCCTTCTTTATACCTCATTAACAACATTCCGCCAACAAATACGCATAGTTTTTCTTTTGCTGATGTTCTGCAGTATTACGGGACTGACGTATGGGAAAGCCTATCTGGATACCAAAACTGTTGAATTTGACGAACCCACTTTTTCCGGTGAATTCACCAATAAATCCTACTTGGGTAATGATGTAAAAGAGGATAGCGCAAAGGTGGACAATATGGATAACCATTCCACCAGCCACGAAACATTTATTGTTGACAACACGCCGCCTACACTGAATACCGACGCATCAATGCCTGTTAATGGAGCACGTCAGGTTTCCGCCAATACGAACATTGAGCTTGTCTTCTCGGAGCCCATTGAGGCTGGTAACGGAAATATTACGATTATCGATGAGACCTATGGTCAGGAGTACGAGACATTCGATTTGGCTACCGGCAGCAGCGCCGATGGGGGGGTACGTTAACGATCAGCGGTTCCTCGCTTACAATTGATCCCTGCAACAGCCCGCTATCTTATCCCAGAGATTTTTCCCTTGATATTGAGGCTGGTGCGCTTACCGATACAGCAGGTAATCAAATACAGTCCTTCGATGGTACTGGTACGTATCAATTTACCACGGCACCGCCAACGTTGATAACCACGAGCGCCGGTTTCGATGTTACGGATGGTACGGGGATTGATGGTGGGGAGACCACGACCGGAGGTGATGACTGGCTGCGTATTGTGGACCCGGATCATCTGGATTCGAATTCCATCCTGGATGGAAGACTTGGGAAGGACAGGGTAGTTCTTGAAGGTGGTGGCTCATTCGACTTTACGACCTCGACGATACAGAGTTTTTCAACGTTGCGCACTACCGGCAGTGGTACGTTCGATATTAATGTGGATGCGACAAGTGGCCTCGATGATTTTACGGATTATATAGGGCAGAACAACAGTACGAACAACTTGCTTGTCTACGGATCCGAGGTTGACTTGCCTCAGGAACAGTTTGAGCAGTGGGATGAGATTCGATTGATGGATCCCGGAGCTGAACTCACTATTGATGAGGGAGTACTGGCCGACGTTACCGATTTCACAGCTACGGGAGATGGCACCGAGTCACTTACCGGTAATTTCGGCACAACCGCGGACCTGAGCGGATTTGAAGTCATCAAAAATACGGCCCGTAATTCTACAACATTCAAGATAGACGAGAACACACAATTTGACGATGTAACGGAGTTTGCTACCAGCGACCCAATTGGGAGTGATGTCCTCGAAACAGCTGGCAGTGAATTAGACGTATCTGACATCACGTTGACCAACATCAATACGCTCACCACCTCCAACACAGATGGAACTAATTTTACAGGCACTGACAACAGTGACACAATCATCGGGGCAAGCGGTGATGATACGATAAATGGAGGCCTCGGCGCCGACAACCTGACTGGCGGTGGGGGTGAAAATACGTTTATTGGTACTGCTGATGAACTAAACGAAGACACTATTACCGACCTGGGATTAACCGACGAGATCGTTATTGAGGGTGAAGAAAGTAGTGTTGATGGAATATTTATACAATTTGATAGCAGTACCAACACGCTTACGCTCGATACAAACAATGACGATACTTTTGACAGTTCTGATATGACATTGACCTTCTCTGGAAATTCGCCAGATGGTTTCCAGGCACATACCGATGCTGGAAATGCCGTAATTACGCGTGATCCGGCAGAAATCATATACGTTGATGCCGATGCCGCCGGGACCAGCGACGGTACCTCGTGGACCGATGCCTACAACAGCCTCCAAGATGCGCTTGATGACGCCACGGGCAACGACCAGATCTGGATCGCCGAAGGCACCTACTACCCTGATGAGGGAGATAATGTTACTGATGGAGACGAAACCGCCTCTTTTACCATTCCCGGCAACCAGGACGGCCTTAAAATCTATGGCGGCTTTGACGGCACCGAAAGTCAGATCGATGAGCGCGATATTTCGGGTCATACTACAATCCTTTCGGGTGATATTGACAACAACGATACCAAAACGAACGGTGTCACGATGGATGCCGATGATATTAGCGGTACCATTAGCAACAACGTGCTCTTTCTTGACGCCGGGGATGTTTATGAAGGAGGTAACGACGTAGATCCCAACATTACAACGAATACCGAGCTTGATGGTCTTATTGTTACTGGTGGGCAGGCCAATGGTAGTAGTTTTGACAGATATGGTGGGGGCCTCTACTGCGACGGATATGGGAGCAGTAATGAATGCAGCCCTTCGTTACGCAATGTTATTTTTATCGGCAATGAAGCTTCTCTTCAAGGTGGAGCTATTTATAATGAAGGTGGCAAATCAGGGGCAAGCAGCCCCGTCCTCACCAACGTTCTTTTTAAGAGTAATAATGCGAATTATGGGGGAGCTATTGTAAACGGAGGTAATCGTAGTGGTATAAGTAATCCTACGATAACTAATGTGATTTTTTTACCAATAATAGTGCTGATTATAATGCTGGAGCTTTATACAGTGACGGCTCCAATGGTACATCCACTCCAACGATTACTAACACTATATTTTACGGTAATACTGCTTCCGATAAAGGAAATCATATTGAAAACTTTAATGCAACCCCTACCATCAGTTATTCACTTGTTGAAAATGGGGTAAACGGATCAGGAGTGCATGGAGATCCCAATGATGACGGCGGAAGTAACATCGATGCCAATCCCAAATTCGTAGATGCCTCCAACCCCGCTTGCCCCGACGGAAAGTGGTTCACCGATGATGATGGATTGGTTTTGGAACCCAGTTCCCCCGCTGTTGATGCCGGAGATAACGACGCCATTCCATCAGGTGTTACGACCAATATTGCCGGCAACCAGCGCACCCGGGGCGGCACCGTAGATATGGGGGCGTATGAGTCGGAGCCCAACGAGCCGCCATCCTTTGTATCGACTCCTATTTCAGCAAGTGTTGATGAGCATGCTTCACCCGGAACACCTGTTGTAAATATTGATGCGACCGATGGGGATGGTGGTTCGGCCGATGACAATATCACCTACAGTATTACAAGCGGCAACCCGGATTATAACAGCGATGGCACCGGAGCTTTCCAGATTAATGAACATACTGGAGAAATTACGGTGGTTGATGCGGCTGACCTGGATTATGAGGGGAGCACTTCAGTAACGCTGACGATCGAAGCCACCGATGACGGCGGACTGTCGGCCAGTGAAGCAGTTGATATCACACTCCATGATGTGGCAGAAACGTTTGTAGTGGACGGGGATTCCCAGGATTCCTTTGACGGCAAGTCGGAAGCCGGGGAACGTACCGACGGGGGCGGGCTCGATGTCTACGAGGCGATCGGGCTGGCCCAGGTGGAATCCAGCAGCCTCGATACCATTCGCATCGAGGAGCCGGAGACCTCTTCGGAACAGATTTTTGTATCCGGCAAGCAGCGGCAGGTCAATGCCGTACTGGAAATCGCCCCCGGTGTAACGCGTACGGGCACCAACGGGGCCTATATCTTTAGTTCAGATGGCAGTTCATTTGAAAAGATCATAAACAACGGCGACCTGAAGCAAGGTTAAAATAGTTCCACTGACCCGACCCTCGCTTTCTACATCCAAAACACCACGCTTGCCAGCGGATTTGAAAACAACGGCCTTGTCAAGAACGATTATGGTGCGCCAACGGGGCAACTCATTTTTATCGACAACGGCTCCACTTTTGGCGGGAATTTCACCAATACTGGAACCCTTGCCGGCGCCGCTACAGCCATTGACCTCCGTACTTCTGTCAAGGGTGACTTTTTTAACAGCGGTACTATTACCGGCGACAGCTACGGGGGCTATCTGGCACAAGATGTGGACGGCAGTGTCATCAACTCCGGCACGATATCTTCTGCAGGCAACGCTTTGCGAATCGACGGGGCCATCGGCGGTACACTGGTCAATGAGTCGGGTGGAACGCTTGAAAGTACGGGCAGCGTGGCCCTGCAGCTTGGCAGCGCGGATCACACTGTTATTAACCGCGGAGATATAGCCGGGGGCGATGGTACGGCGGTAAACCTGGGCGACGGTGACGACACGTTTACTGCTGAATCGGGTACAATTACGGGCTCCATTGAAGGTGGAGCGGGTAACGACATCCTCATTGGAAGTGACGCCGGAGAACATTTTGCGGGAGACGACGGGGACGACCTGGTACGCCCCGGGAAGGGAGCCGATACGATCACGCTCGGAAATGGCGCAGACCAAATTCAAGGGACGCCGGAAGAACTGAACGGAGATACGGTTACTGATGCCACAACGGGCAACTCCCTGCTGGTCACCAGCACCACGGGACTCTCCTACCCCGCCACGGTGCGTACCCTGAGCGGTAAAATTGAGATCGACGTCGACGGCGACGGTTTTGGCAGTGCCGATGACATCATCATCCACGCACCCGGCATCGATACCCTCTCCCTGGATATTACGGAAAAGGCGGGCAATACCGGATTCTGGTACCTAAGCATGTCACCTTCGCAATATATTCAACGCCTGAAGCGCGAAGTATACGATTCCGGTCATCATATAGAGATCGATTTCCGCCGGGCTACAGTCTATGAGCATCCCACGCGACCCGGTATTGTTGCAGTAACACTTCAGCAGCGGTGGAACAGCCCCGCCTATGCCGACAACGGCTACCTGGTCTTGATAATCGAAATCAATGATGAGCCGGTAATTCATCTTCGCAACTGGTATGAATCCACTCCGCCAACTGGCCAACTGGCAACAGATATTCCGCTGGTTACCAAACTCCGGCCGCCGGCGCTGTCCTCGAGCAGCAGGGCAAGCACACTCACAAAAACGGCTTTTGCCTCATCGCCAGGATCTCCACCTGCAACCTTATGGGAACGGCATCCGCGTTGGTGGATTCTCCCTGCCGCGGCTACCACCGCCGTTACCCTCGGTGTTACCCTGCTTACGGGAGAGGGGGCAACCGAGCTACCTGATCCACCGGGTCGTCCGTCCCTGAATTAGCCCTGGTTGCTCGTGTTCCTTCACTCATCTTCGTCTTTAACCCGGAATGGGGATGCGTGGATACACAAGCCCTCAACCATAGACGGGGCTTCTCGTCGGATGTGTGATAAAACCAAATCGCGGAGAATATACTACAGCGTGATGTAGTCGAATGATGGATTGAAAGCAGGCTTTCATGCAAGAGGCTACACAAACAATAGGAGGGGAAGTAATGAAATTGCAATTTTGGTGATATCATCTCCCATAATCTCACGTAGATTGGATATCGCCCGGTAGATGTGGTTTTTGATCGACTGGTACTTGATTGACAGGATATCTTCTATCTCATCATAGCTCATCCCGTTGAAATATTTCAGGTAGAGCACCTCTTTTTGGCGGCTGGGCAAATCATCCAGCGCTTTATACAGCGCTTTCAATTTTTCCGCCTTCACTTCATCCTTGATCAAGATGACTTCTGGTGAGAACTGAATCTTTGGTATACTCTCCAACGGTTCTTCCTGCTCCTCAAAATATTTGCGACGTTTCTTTATCTTTTTCAGCAGACTTCTTCGCAGGGAGGCCAGCAAGTATGCCTTTGTGGAATCCACTTCGGAGAGATGCTCCCTGCGATCCCAAAGCACGACAAAAAGCTCGTGGATGCAGTCTTTGGTAAGCTCCGGGCGTCCCGACAGCTTGAGGCCATAACCATACAAGTCCTCATAGTACAGGGTGAAAATCTGTTCCCACGCATCCAGATTTCCATTCAAAAACAGTTCCCAAAGATTGTTTTCATCCGGGGTTACCTTTCTTACCGAATGAATCTTTTTATCTGACATGGCAATAGATCCCGTACCTATCTAGTTCATATACCTCTTGATTAACATTTGGTGTTTATTTCGTTTTGATCTGGATATGATTGACCTGCCTTTCCCGGTTTATCGGTTCCCTTAGATTCAGCAGTCTAAAATAAGTGATAATATTCAACATTTCCCAATCCGCCCGACGGGTATCAGGCAGTTATGTAAAATGTACTATCCACCACCTGTTGATCAATCCTTTGCCACACTTCTTCTCCCGGTAAATATTCAAAAAACATTTACCTGATCTACAAGTAAGAACTCCCACTTCAATAGTTGTTACAAACATTTGAAAATACTTCACTTACATGATTGTTTCTTTATCGAAAGATCTAATCGCAGAGTAAAAAAATAACTCTTCCCGATTCCCGGCTGTCGTGGTAAGGAGTTCAATTTGCAGGTGCTGGCCACTATCTTGTGAGAACCTGATGTAATCGGGGGAGGGTATTTTTTGAGATATTCTCTTGGTCAACACTAGGTACACCTAGTCCAAGCCCCATTTAGCCAATTTAATCTCTGCTTTTCAGACCCGTTTAGTTTACCGATCAACCTGGCTGCTCCCGATGCCCATCAGTCGGAAAAGTTCAGCTTCAGCGGCCTTGGCTTCAAACCGGGCCTGGATAAGGCGGCTTTCCGCATCAATCAGGGTGCGCTGGGCTTCCCGAAGTTCGATAGAGTTGATCGTACCCAGCTTGAATCGTTCAAGGGCGATATCAACCGTTTGTTCGGCGTATGAAAGATTTTCCTCCTCCAGCTCAACCAGCCGAAGAGCGCTGAGATAGTTGTTGAATTCGGAATTAATGCCCGCCTTTATCCGCTGCTCCTGTTCCCGTATAGAGAGCCGGCGATTTTTGAGTGCTATCTCGGCGTTTTGCCTGCGACGCTCTAGATCGAACCCGTCAAACAAGGTAACGCGAGCCGTGAGCCCGTAGTTAAAGCCTTTATTCTGGCTGAGCTCCATAAAACCCGCAGCCGACTCATTCAGATTATACCCGTATCCCACGTTCAGATCAATTTCAGGAAACCGTTCTGCCCTAATCTCTTGAATCTCAAGCTCGGTAACCCGTTCATTCGTTTTAGCCAGCGCCAGCTCTATATTTCCGGACAACGCCCGGGTAATAATTTCGTCATATACCAGGTCGGTATTTACAGGGATCTCGGACTGTACGGAAAAGGTGCTTTCCACATTCCGACCCATAAGTTCGTTCAGCAGAATTTTGGCATCCTCCAGGGTAACTTCCTGCCGGATCACGGCGGCCCGATCGGCATTATAGTCGGCCCGCGCCTGCAACAGATCATATTCCGATCCTGACCCCAGATCCTTGCGCGTCTCGGCAATCTGGATACGCTGTTCCGACACCTCCAACGTGCTTTCAAGTACCTCTGCTATCTTTTGCTGCCGAACGATATTAAAATATGCCGTAATAATCTGGGCCACATTGTTTTCGATCGTCAATCGCGATTCTATCGCCCCCAGCTTCTTCAGCTCCCCCAGTTTTTCATACGTGGTGAACATACCCAGTCCGTCAAATATCGTCCAGTTCAGGGAGGCCGTGGCGTTGGTGGTTGTTGTCTCGGCTCCCTTCACGTCCCGGTCAGGAATACTGTTGCCGGAAAACTCAGATTTGCTGTCTTCGATCCTTTTGCTGCGCGAAGCCGCTGCCGTAAGCTCAGGGAAAAAGCCTGCGTTGCCGTACGACTGGTTATTATCGTCAATAGCTGCATTATTCCGGGCAATCTGGATCGAAAAATTATTATCGAGGGAAATGCGGATCGCCTGGTCAAGTGTGAGCAGCTCCTGGTTTTGGGCTGTTACATTTGTGGTTATAGCACCGATGAGAATCAGGGTCAGGATAGGACTTCGAAACATATACATACTTCGTGTTGAAGGTTACAGGTTGAAGGTTGAAGGTTTATCTTTCAACCTGTAACCCTCAACTTTCAACAGATTTGATAAATTTAGTTGATTTAATGAAATCAAACTTTCACCGGCTCATATTTACGCTCGGCTTCTTCAACCACTTCCTGGTCGATGATATCATCCGCGCTTTTTACCGGCGACAGGTACGTGTACATTGCGGGGATTACGTACAACGTCAGGACGCTGCCGAAAATAAGTCCGCCGATGACGGCAATACCCATCGAGGTGCGGCTTTCCGCTCCCGCTCCCAGGGCCAGGGCAATTGGCAAAATGCCGAGCACCGTTGAAAGACTGGTCATCAGGATGGGGCGAAACCGTACTGCCGCCGCATCCATAATGGCATCGTATATGCTTAGACCCTGGCGCTGCCGCTGGTTGGCAAACTCCACAATCAGGATGCCGTTTTTGGTAACCAGCCCGATCAGCATAATCATCCCGATCTGGCTGAAGATATTGAGCGTGTCATTGAAGTACCAGAGCGTAATCAGCGCGCCGGTCAGGGCCAGCGGTACGGTAAGCATGATCGTAAACGGGTCTCTAAAACTCTCGAACTGGGCCGACAGCACCAGGTAAATAAGGACGAGTGCGAGCGCAAAGATAAACCAAAGGCTGGAGGAGCTCTCCACGAAATCGCGGGAAGGTCCCGCAAGGCTGGTAGTGTAGGAGGCATCAAGCACGCGGTCAGCGATCGCATTCATTTCGTCAATGCCGTTGGCAATGGTATTGCCCGGGGTTAGTCCCGCAGAAATGGTGGCCGATGCGTAGCGATTGTAGCGGTACAACTGTGGCGGGCTGCTCCGCTCTGCCACCGATACCAGGTTGTCAACCTGGATCAGCCTGTCCTGGTTATTCCGGACATAGAGTGTTTTCAAATCTACAGGCTCATCCCGGTTGGCCCGCTCCACCTGCCCGATAACCTGGTACTGCTTGCCGTCCATCACAAAAAAATCGAATCGTTGCCCGCTCAGCGACAGCTGCAGGGTTTGGGCAATATCGCGTACGGATACTCCCAGTGTTTTGGCCCGGTTCCGATTGATCTGAACCTGCAGTTCCGGCTTGTTGAATTTCAGATCCACATCCTGTACGGTGAATACGTTGCTGTTGCGGACCTCTTCCTGAAAAACGGGTATCGCCTCCTTCAGCTTGTCAAGGTTTTGAGCCTGCAGCACAAACTGCACCGGCAGCCCGCCGCGGCTGTTTCCGATGGTCTGTTCCTGAGTGACAAAAGTCCGCGCCCCGGAAAGATTCCCGACCATGCGGGTCAAATCATTTGCGATCTCATCCTGCGAACGTTCCCGGGTATCCGGGTCGGTAAGAATTGCGAATGCAAATCCCGAGTTGACCGAGCTGGAAGCCCCAAAGCCGGGCGAAGTGACCGAGATAATGGATTTTGCTTCGGGCACGCTGTCCTGAACGAGCGTGATGAGCCGGTCCATGTAGTTATCCATATACTCAAAAGAAGCGCCCTCGGGTGCCTGGGCAAACATTCGAATGCGGCTGCGATCTTCCAGCGGGGCCACCTCTTGCTGCACCACGTTCAGCAGTCCCCAGATAAAGAGCCCGCAAATCCCAATTGTGGCTATGGAAATCCACCGGTGCCTCATAAATGATTCAAGCGTACTTTTATACGCTTTGTTCAAGCGCTTAAAATAGGGTTCTGTTTTGATATAGAACCAGCTGTGTTTTTGTCCCGCCCTCAACATTTTTGAAGAGAGCATCGGGGTCAGTGTCAACGCCACAAACGAGGAGATCACGACCGCACCTGCAATCACCACTCCAAACTCCCGGAACAGGCGACCGGTAACGCCGCCCAGGAACAGTATCGGCATAAACACAGAAACCAGCGCGAGCGAGGTGGCGATAACCGCAAAGAAAATTTCTCTTGACCCTACAATTCCTGCCTGGATGGGCGGCAGTCCCTGCTCCATTTTGGAATAGATATTTTCAAGCACCACGATCGCATCATCCACGACCAGGCCGATGGCCAGCACAATAGCCAGCAATGTCAGCACATTAATGGAAAAGCCGGCGATATACATCACAAAAAAGGAGCCGATCAAGGCGATCGGAATAACGATAATCGGGATGAATGTGGTACGCCAGTCGCGCAGGAACAGGAAAATAATTAGAATAACCAGCGCCAGCGCGATAAAGATCGTCTGTTGCACCTCATCTATCGACGCCCGCACGTACTCGGTCGTATCAAAGCCCACCGCTGTTTCGATATCGGCGGGCAGGTCCTGCTTGATGCTTTCCACCCGTCTATAGAATTCATCAGCGATCGCAATCTGGTTGGCTCCCGGCTGCGGCACCAGCACCACGCCTACCATCGGCACCCCATCCCGCTTCAGGATGGTTCGCTCGTTTTGTGGTCCCAGTTCCGCCCGGCCGATATCCCGAAAACGGATGGTGTTCCCGCCGGATTCCTTGATGACCAGGTTATTGAATTCCTCCACCTGGGTCATCCGGCCCATGGTACGAACCGTAAGCTCGGTCAGGTTCCCCTCTATACGCCCGGAGGGCAGTTCCACATTTTCGCGGAGCACGGCGTTTCTGACATCCAGCGGGGTAAGATCGTAGGCCGCCAGTTTCATCGGGTCCATCCAGAGGCGCATGGCGTACGTCTTGTCGCCCCAGATCATCACATTGCTCACCCCTGGGATGGTTTGAACGCGCTCCTTGAACGCGTTTTCCGCAATTTCGGTAAGCTGTAGCAGGTTGCGGGAATCGCTCTTTATGTTGTAAAAAAGGATCGGGCTGGCATCCGCATCGGCCTTGGTGACGACCGGGGGTTCCGCATCAGGCGGCAGGTTCCCCACGGCACGCGATACCCGGGCGCGCACGTCGTTGGCGGCGGTCTCGAGGTCCACATCCAGATCAAATTCCACCGTCACCGTGCTCCGTCCCTCCCGGCTTACCGAGGTCAGGGTCCGGATTCCGGCAATGCCGTTGATCTGCTCCTCGAGCGGCTCGGTGATCTGCGACTCAATAATTTCCGCATTAGCCCCGATATAGCTGGTACTGACCGTAATAATCGGGGGATCAACGGCAGGGTATTCGCGCACGCCCAGGAAGGTAAACGCAATGATTCCAAACAGAAGAATCACGATAGAGAATACCGTGGCCAGCACCGGCCGGCGAATGCTTAGTGATGAGAGACTCATAGCAATCCCGTTTACAATTTTTATTGGACCTGCTGAAGCTGGACCGGCATCCCGGGACGCACCTGCAGCAGGCCGGTCGTCAAAATGGTGTCCCCAAACTCGACACCTTCGATAATCTGCACGCTTGATTCCGTACGGAGCCCCGTCTGCACGCTTTGCTGTTCGACCTGCCCATCCCGATATATATACACCTTCTGTCCCTGAAGTTCCGGGACAAGCGCAATGGTGGGAATCATCTTTGCATCTGTGATCGTCTCAAGCGTGAGTTCCAGATCGGCAAAAGCGCCCGGCATCAGTTTACGTTGCTTATTTTCACTTCGCGCGCGTATTTGCAGCGTTCTGGTTTCGGACTCAATTTTGGGCTCGATGGCGTAAATTTCACCTGTGAATTCCTCATCCGTTCCCTGCACGGAAAAACGGATACGGTCACCTTCCTGTACTTTACCCGCATATCGCTCCGGTATAGAAAAATCTATCTTTATCGGGTCGATGCTCTGCAGCGATGCTATGCGCGTAGCAGGAGATATGTAGCTGCCGTCACTTACATATTTTAACCCGATCTGGCCATCAAAAGGGGCTCGTATTTCGGTTTTGTCGATCTGTGCCTGGATCAGGGCCACTTCGGAGCGCAGGACGTTCACCTCATTCAGCGTGGCGTCATAATCTTCCTGGCTGATCCCGCCCTTTTCAAGCAGCTTCTTTTGGCGGCTCTCCCGCTCGGCAGCCAGCTCCAGGCGATATTGGGCCCGTTTGAGCTGTGCCTGCAGCTCGCTGTCATTAATCTTAATCAGCAGATCGCCCTTTTTTACCGGGCGGCCCTCCTGCAGGTAAATGTCAGTAATCAGCCCTGAAACTTCACTCCGAAGCTCAATATCTTCGTTGGCAATAAGGGTGCCGGTGGTGTAAATGATATCATTAACGGTATCCGGCTTTACTTCGAACGCCTCCACTTTGAGGGGGGCATTATTTCCAGCAGTAGATGATGACGCATTCTCTTCACCCAGCAGAGGTTTAATCTTCGGATACATCAACAATCCAACCACCAGGAACACCGTTACCACCGCGATTATTTTACTTGCCAAACTGCTCATACTTCATATGATAACTGTTTGTAATTACAGGCATAATAATTAATATAAGAAGATGATTATTTAAGTTTTTGACAATTGTTGTAAAAGGCAGTGACACTTTTCAGCCAGATTGTCTCCTGAACCCGGTTATTTCCGGCCGACTTCCAACAAAATAAAAAGCCCGGAGTTCGATCTCCGGGCTGAAACTACTTAAGCATTCATTGCTTCAACTTACGCCAGCTGTGCTTCAAGCTGCTTTTTAAGCTGTGACTTCGGTACTGCTCCCACAATTTGATCTACCACTTCGCCATCTTTGAAAATCAGCAGCGAGGGTATGCTCCGGATACCGTACTTGGTCGAAATCTCGGGATTTTCATCAACATTAACCTTGCCGATTTTTGCTTTTCCTTCATATTCTCCGGCCATCTCGTCTACTACCGGACCGACCATTTTACAGGGACCACACCATTCGGCCCAAAAATCGACTAACACCGGTTTTTCAGATTCGAGAACATCTTCCTGGAAGGAATCGTCTGTAAACTTTACTGCTTTACTCATAACAAATTATCTTCTTCGATTGTAATTTTCGTTCATCTCACAACTGCAAACGCAAATATGCAAGATAAAATTCTTAAATGCTTATCATTTCTTACTATAGACGGTATTACAAAAACTTATCTTACCGATTAAGGTTGTAAGTTCAAAGTTGAAGGTTCAAGGTTACAGGTTGAACGACAAGGTTACAGGTTAACGGCCCACCAACCACTTACAAACAAACCTTCAACATTTAACTTGCAACCTTCAACCATCCCCCCTATGAAGCCCCGTTCGTCCTCTTAAGCGCCACGGCATCTTCCCCAATCAGTCCCTTGAGCTCACCCAGCAGTTCCTGGGTGGGATCAACAACAAATTTTCTGGAATGCATCACAAATGGGCGTTTGGCCTCCCGGCTCAACACGTTAAACTGGATATTGGTCTCCCCCTTGTGGCCGGCAAAGAGCTCAGCCATTTTTCGGAGCTCTTCTTCCGTGATCGAGGAAGTATCGATATCCAGCTGCAGTTCAATCTGGTCCTGGTACTTTTCGCGCATGCTTTCTATCCGTTCAAGTGAGCTTGCGATAATTTTCGTGGGTCCGTTTCGCGTGTCGATATGGCCATCTACGACCACCAGCGTATCAACCTGAATCATACCCAGGTGACTGTCATAGACATCGTTAAAGGTGATAACCTCCACCGTGCCGTACAGGTCCTCCATCTGGACAAAGGCAAACGGGCGGCCGCGCTTGTCGGTAACACGTTTTACCTCGGTAATAATTCCGGCCACCCGCACTTCGGTGCGATCGTTCAGTTGTTCCAGCTCATCCGGCGCCAGCGTATGGGAGCAGAAAATATCGATATCTTCTCTGAACTTGTTCAGCGGATGCCCGCTCAGGTAGAAACCGATCAGCTCCCGTTCCTTGTTCAGCCGTTCAATATTGGACCACGGTTCGACCTCTTGCAGGGCCGGTTCCTCAATGACCGTGGCCGAGCCGCCGCCATCTCCAAAAAGATCGGACTGGTTGGAGTCTTCCAGCTCCTGCATTCGGTGCGCATAGGTTACGATAATATCCAGGTTTTCGATCAACTGGCGGCGATTCTTGTTAAAGCTATCGAAGGCCCCCGCCTGTGCCAGGCTCTCCAGCTTGCGCTTGTTGCAGACCCGGAGATCCATCCGCTTGGTGAAATCGAAAATGGATTCGAACGCCCCGTTCTCTTTCCGCTCCTCCACCAGTTCCTCCACGGCGTTGGAGCCAACGCCCTTGATCGCCTCCATGCCGTACTGAATATGGCCGTCGCGGGCTACGAACTTGCCCTCCCCGGTATTCACATTGGGCGGATCGACCCGTATGCCCATCTTGTAACACTCCTCGATAAACTTGGAGACCTTGTCGATATCGCCCATATTGTGGCTGAGGACCGCGGCCATATACTCGGCCGGGTAGTTAGCCTTGAAGTAGGCGGTCTGGTAGGCCACAACCGAGTACGCTGCCGAGTGCGATTTATTGAAGCCGTAGTTGGCAAACTCGGCCATCATGTCAAAAATCTCTTTGGCCTTGCCCTTTTCCACCCCGTTTTCAATGGCCCGGTTTACAAAGATCTCCTCCTGCTCCTCCATCACCTTTTTCTTCTTCTTCCCCATGGCACGACGCAGCAGGTCGGCATCGCCCAGCGAATAGTTGGCCATCTTCTGGGCCGCTTTCATAATCTGCTCCTGGTAGATCATAATACCATAGGTCGGCTCCAGGATCTCCTTAAGATCGGGATGGGGATATTCCACCTCTTTGCGGCCGTGTTTGCGGTCGATATATTCCGGGATAAACTGCATTGGGCCCGGGCGGTAGAGCGCGTTCATGGCGATCAGGTCGTCCAGCGAAGTCGGTTTAAGCTGCTTGAGATACTTGCGCATGCCGTCCGACTCAAACTGGAAGGTGCCGATGGTCTGGCCCTTCTGGTAGAGTTCGAAGGTTTTTTCATCGTCAAAAGGGATCTCATCCAGGTCGTAGGTTTTCCCGTAATTTTCCTCTACGTACTTGATGGAAGTTTTGAGAATGGAGAGCGTTTTAAGTCCCAGGAAATCCATTTTCAGAAGGCCGCAATCCTCGGCCCAGGGACCATCGTACTGGGTGATCATCTCTTTTTCCTTGGAGAGCGCCACCGGCACGTACTCGCTGATCTCTCCCGGGGCTATAATCACGCCCGCCGCGTGGATGCCGGTCTGCCGCGCCGAGCCCTCCAGCGTGCGGGCATAGCGCATCATCTTGGCAATCTGGGGATCAGAATGTTCAAACAACTGCTGCAGGTCTTTGGCCGATTCCGGGTTGCGACTCGGGTCCAGCACCTTGTCGAACGTATCGAGGCCCGGTTTGTCGGGGAACATCTTGGAGATCTGGTTAACCTCCTGCAGTGGCACCCCCAGCACGCGGCCTACATCCCGAATCGCCGTCTTGGCCTTCATGGTGCCATAGGTTACAATCTGCGCCACATTTTCGCGCCCGTACTCCTCCACTACATAGTCGATCACTTCCTGTCGCCCGGAATCGTCAAAATCGATATCGATATCCGGGGGACTCACCCGCTCCGGGTTGAGAAACCGCTCGAACAGCAGGTCATACTTCAGCGGATCGATGTTGATGATGCCCAGGCAGTAAGCCACAACCGAGCCCGCTGCCGATCCCCGGCCCGGTCCGACGAATACCCCCCGGTTGCGTGCCTCGGAGGTAAAATCCTGTACAATTAGAAAATAGCCGGTAAAGCCCATGTTTTTAATGATCCCCAGCTCCTGGTCGATCCGCTCGCTCACATCCTGGGTAATCTCACCGTATCGCTTTTTTGCCCCACTGTAGGTGAGCTCCCGCAGGTAGGCGTCCATCGAATCGTACTCATCCGGGATACTGTAGTGAGGCAGCAGCAGTTCAGAACTGAGATCGATATTGTCCACCTTTTCGACGATCTCGTTGGTATTGTCGATCGCCTCCGGCACGTCGTTGAACAGCTCCCGCATCTCATCCGGCGTCTTCATGTAAAATTCCGGATTCAGGTTGTTGTGATCGTCAGTAAACCGGAACCGGTTGGGATCGTCGATGTCGGCATTGGTCTGCAGGGCCAGCAGCACGTCGTGGGCCTCGGAGTCCTCTTTTTCGATGTAATGGGAATCGTTGGTGGCGATCATTTTCACCTTGTACTCCCGGGCCCATTTTTTCAGCACTTCGTTGCAGCGGTTCTGATCTTCCAGCCCGTGGCGCTGCAGTTCCACGTAGTAATCATCCCCAAACAGGTTCAGATACCACTCAAAAATGCGCTTGGCCTCCGCCTCACTTTTATTGATGATCGTCTGGTTGATTTCACTGGCGATACAGCAGGTGGTGGCGATCAGTCCCTCGGCGTGTTCGGCCAGGGTTTCCTTGTCGATACGCGGCTTGTAGTAGAGGCCGTCAACATAGCCGAGTGAGCATAGTTTCATCAGGTTTTTATAGCCGGCCATATTTTTGGCCAGCAATACCTGGTGGTAGCGCGTGCGGTCTTTGCGGTCGTCCATGCCTGAAGGCGTCACATAAAACTCACACCCGATGATCGGCTTTACACCCTGCTTTTGAGCCTCATTTACAAACTCCGGCACCCCGAACATGTTGCCGTGGTCGGTGATCGCCGCGGCCGGCATACCGGTGTTTTTAGCCTTCTTGATCATGTTGGAGATACTGGCCGCCCCATCCAGCATGCTGAATTGCGTGTGCGAATGAAGGTGTGAAAAGTCGGGCATAATCGTCTGTTTTTGGAGGATGCGTTACGTTGTTACCCCAGCCAATTTACCAGAGGATGAGGAAAGATTAAAGGATTCAATTTTTAAAATTTGGATGCCCATTGATCGAATTAAGATCACATTCTAAATTCACTCCTTCCCGATGACCTGCACAAAAATGCGGCGGTCGCGCCTGCGGTTGTCATGGTTAAAAATGACGATCTGCTGCCAGGTGCCCAGTACCAGCCCGCCGTTGTGCAGCGGCACGGTGATGCCCGGTCCCATCATGGTGGCGCGCATGTGCGAAAAACCGTTGTCATCGCCCCAGGTCTCTCCGTGGCGGGTCGTCTGGTCGCGGGACGCAAACTCCTCTAGTTTGTCCTTCATATCCTGTACCAGGGCCGGCTCAAACTCGATAGTGGAGATGGAGGCCGTGGAGCCGATCGGGAATATGTGGACGAGCCCCTCCCCAAATTTTGAATGGTCAGATACCGAGGCCACCTTCTCCGTTATATTTGTAATTTCCGAAAATCCTTCCGAATTGATGGTGATTTCCTCGCTGTAAATATCCATTATTTCTACTGCTCTTTTTGCTTGTTTTTAATTCGCTTCGTTTCCAGTACTTCGTTTATAAAATTATCAATCGCCCGTATGTAGGCGCTCCCGGTCTCCAGGAACCCGTTTCCGTGGTCGCCCTGCATTGTAAAAAACGTTTTGGGCTCGTTGGCAAGCTCAAACAGGCGGCGGCCGTGAGAGTAGGGAATGAGGTCATCTTCCCTGCTGTGGGCAACCAGTATTGGTACCTGAATATTCCTGATATACCGTTTATTGGGGAAGTCATATTTCACCATCATGCGGGTGGGAAATATCGGGTACAAATCGGCGGCCAGGTCGGGAGCCGAGGTAAATGTGGATTCCAGGATAACGGCGACCGGCGTAACCCGGTTGGCCAGCCAGCCCGTGATAGCTCCGCCCAGTGAGCGCCCCATCAGGATAATTTCATCTGCCGGTATATCCCGTTCTTCCGTCAGGTACCGCCAGGCGGCCATCGCATCTTTATAGGCTCCTGTTTCCGAGGGCGCTCCCTCGCTTTGTCCATATCCCCGGTAGTCATAAATAAACACATTCAGCCCGATTCGATTAAGCAGCTCTATGGTTTCCAGCCGACCGGAAATGTTGCCTGCATTTCCATGTTGAAAAAGGACCGTTCCCCGCGGATTTTCATGCGGAACGTACCACCCGTGGAGCCTCACACCGTCTTCGCTCTCAAAGGTAACATCTTCATATTTCAGTCCCATAAATTCGGGCGTATAGGGAAGGTCGGAAACAGGATGAAAAATCAGGTGCGACTGGAAAAGGTAGAGCAGCAGAAAAATCAGCAGATATCCTGCTGCGAGGGCTGCCAATGTCCAAAAAAGTGTGGTTAACATCTTCATGCCTCGTCATTGTTTCTCAGGGCAAAATATTCTACGGGAATATGCTGCGCTCCCTCCGGTCGCAGCTTGCTCTGATACAGTATAAATTTATCCACAGGTATGCCCTCGATTTGAATCTTTTTGTTCCTGTTAAAAAAGGAATGCACCTCTTTCCTTGACACGCCGCCAACCCTCCCAATCGTGACATGGGGAATAAATGTTCGGTCCTCCGGCTCAACTCCTGCCGTTCGACAAGCCTGTTCCACCATTTCCTGTAGATTCAGAAGGGTCCTGTTTTCCTGTATACCCGCCCAAATAATTTTCGGATGTTTACGCGGCGGAAAATATCCGAGCTCGTTAATCGACATTTCAAACGCCGGAACCCGGATCTCGTAAAGGTTCTCTATCAACTGTTCCCGTTCAGCTGCATCCTCCATATCCCCGACAAACCGCAGGGTCAGATGCATCGTCTCTGGCGTGGTCCACCGAATATCCAGGCCGTGGTCCTGCAATTCCGAAAGCCGCCCGGCGACCCAATCCGGTAAATCGATGGCAATAAACAGACGCATAATTACGGGGTGTGGAGTTTAGTTTTAATCACTTTTTAACGGTCACCAACCAACAAGGCCGGTTATGCCCCATCCCTTTAGAGAGGTTCGGGCCGGTCAATATGTGACCCGGAAGTTGCTGAATTCCCGGCTGGGCGTTTCCCATTCTACCTCTACATTGGAGACACTGCTGGCACGCGGACCCTCTTTTACCCGTTCAACCATCTTTTTAACCGGGGGCTCCTCTCCCTCAAACACCGCCTCCACCCGCCCGTCCGGCAGGTTTTTCACCCAGCCGTTGACTCCAAGCTGACGGGCATTGGTTTTGGTAAAATGGCGAAATCCGACCCCTTGAACGCGGCCTTCGATAAAAATATGTGCTCGCTTCATCAGAATGTTCGGTTTTTTGATTACTGATTCATTCCATCCATTCCACTCAAATGTATACCATTCAAAATGGATTCCAAAAGATCCCCAAAAGTTAGTATACTTCTTTGCAGAAACACCTCGGAAATATGATTTTCGTTTCATGACATTAACTCAACTCTCGTACATTGTTGCCGTAGACCGGTACCGCCACTTTGCCACCGCTGCTGAGAAAACCTACGTCACCCAGCCCACGCTGAGCATGCAGATTCACAAGCTGGAAGAGGAGCTGGGGGTCACCATTTTTGATCGATCCAAGTCGCCGGTTGTCCCGACCGAGATCGGGGAGCGCATCATCGAGCAGGCCAAAGAGATGCTCAAGCAGTCCAAGCGCATTGAAGACCTGGCCTTAATCAACGACGAGGAACTAAAAGGGGAATTTCGAATCGGCATTATTCCCACGGTCGCCCCCTATTTGCTTCCCCTTTTCCTGAGGAGCTTTACGGAAAAATACCCAAAAGTGAAGCTCATTTTTGAAGAGATGGTCACTAACGAACTGCTCGAGCTGCTGGAGCAGGATCAGCTGGATGTGGCTATTATAGCTACGCCTGTCGAGCAGAGTTTTGTGCATGAAGTGGATCTTTACTACGAGCCGTTCGTGGGTTACGTTTCAGGAGACCACCCCCTTTCGAAGGAGGAACACCTGACTATTGACGATCTTGAAGCGAGCAACCTGTGGCTGCTGAACGAGGGGCACTGCTTCCGCGACCAGACGATGAAGCTGTGCAAAAAACATCGCCGCGAGGCATCGAAAGATCTCAATATCGAGTTTGAAAGCGGCAACCTGGAAACCCTGAAGCAGCTGGTGGAGCAGGATTTCGGCATGACGCTGCTGCCCTACCTGGCGATCAACCAGATCAACCAGCAGTGTGCCACAGCCCACCTGCGCTATTTTAAGGACCCGGTGCCCCGCCGCAAAGTCCGCCTGGCCTACAGCCGGGAATTCCTCAAAAACAATATTATCGAAGCATTTGCTGATGAAATAAGATCCTGCGTTCCCGAAGAACTCAGGAAAGCGGAAGAGGGCGTTGTTGTTGAATAGGCAGACGTGAGAAGTGAGACGTGAAACGTGAGATGGCAGACGTGAGACGTTGTTTTCTACTCTCAGATATTTGTAAAAGAATAATTAACTTTTTTTACCTTTCTGGTAAGAACGTCTCACATCTCACTCCTGCCGTCTCACGTCTGACTTTTCACTTCACGCTTTTATCCCTACCTTTGGTGTTTATTTTTGACAACAGAATGCTCAATAAATTTAACAAGTGGAACACAGCTTAACCCTCTGGATCGTATTCAACGCATTTATTGTAGCGATGTTGATTGTAGACCTCGTGGTATTCCACGGCAAAGAGCACGAGGAAAGCATCAAGGAAGCGCTGATATGGACCGGAGTTTGGATTGTCCAGGCCCTGTTGTTTGGCATTGGTGTATATTACTATATGGGTGGTAGCACCGCGCTGGACTATTACACCGGCTACCTGATCGAAAAATCGCTGAGTGTCGACAATATTTTTGTATTCCTGCTGGTATTCACCTACTTCAAGGTACCCGCCAAGTACCAGCATAAAGTGCTTTTCTGGGGTATTTTCGGTGCACTGGTCATGCGGCTCCTGTTTATCTTTACCGGTGTGGCGCTGCTGGAACGGTTCCACTGGATTATCTACGTATTCGGGGGATTTCTCGTCTTTACCGGTATCAAGCTGGCGCTGGAAAAGGACAAGGAGGTTCACCCCGAGAAAAACCCGGTACTGAAGCTGGTGCGGCGATTTATTCCGATCACCAAAAGCTACCACGGTTCCAACTTTTTCATTAAAAAGATGGGACGGCGCATCGCCACGCCGATGTTTGTGGTCCTTATCGTTATTGAAACGACTGATGTGGTTTTTGCCCTCGACTCCATCCCCGCGATCCTGGCCATTACCACCGACGAGTTTATTATCTACAGCTCCAACGCTTTTGCCATCCTCGGGCTGAGGGCTCTTTATTTTGCCCTGGCCGGCGTCATGAAACTATTTCACTACCTGCACTACGGCCTCTCCATGATCCTTGTTTTTGTGGGGATCAAAATGCTGATTGCGGACTTCTACCACATCCCTACTCCCTGGGCCTTGGGTTTCGTCGCACTTACGCTGATCGCTTCCGTCATCGCTTCCCTGCTGTTTCCCAAAGAAGATGAGGATTCCCTTCCCGTTGAAGAAATACCCGCCGAAGAATGATCCCGGAAGATTTCTCCATAAAATGGTTCACACTTTATTACAGCGTGTTTGGAATGTTGATGCTGGTCTGCGGCGGGTGGCTGGCCGTTACACCTTCCAAATTTAAACATCACCTGGTTCAACGAGCAGAGAAAAAAGATACGCCGCCTCTCCTCCGATCCATCCTGAAATACTGGCTGCTGTTTACCCTGCCCTGCCTGGTACTTTCGTTTGTCCCGTTTTCGCTTACCGAACTTCTGTTCTCGGTTTGGAGTTTGTTGATGGTGTACCTGGCGGGAGCACAACTGGTGCGCTGGCCACAACTCCGCATGGTCATTAAGGAAAACCCATCCACGGTATCGACAGCTGTTCGCTGGCTGGGTGTCGGTATGGTGTCAGCAGCCGTTGTTATTCTACTTCTCAGCTACATTAAGATTTTAGCACTTGACACGTAGTAACGAGTAACAGGTAATGAGTAATTGCAGCCTTACTTGTCACTCATTACTTGTTACGTCTAACGTCTAACGTCTAAGAGACTGTTGAATAAATGGGGGACTTCCAAAAGAATCTATGCAAATAGCGAAAGCCGGATATCACGGAATTTTGTTGCCGGAGCTGAACATCGGGTTTGATTTCAGCACGCCGGAGGTGGATCATATCTTTATATCGCATGCCCATTCCGACCACATGCCGCGAAACCGGAAGGAGTCGGTGTACTGCACCCCGAACACCTACAAGCTGATGAAAAAACGCGGCTACTCCGGTGAGGCAACCACGCTGGATTTTGGGGAATCTGTTGAGACCAATAGTGCCCGTATCACATTTTACCCTGCGGGACACATCCTGGGCTCGGCCATGACGTATGTGGAAAGTGATCTGGGCAATGTACTTTATACGGGGGATTACCGCACGCCGCCCTCTCCCGCCACTGAGGGATTTGAGCTGCCTGAGAACGTGGATTATTTCATCACGGAAGCTACTTTCAGCCTCCCGGTGTATCGGTGGAGTTCGGTGGAGGAACTGACCGGGCAGGTTCGAAATTTTGCACGCACAACCCTGGATGAGGGCTACACACCGGTATTCCTGGCGTACAACCTCGGCAAGGCGCAGGAGGTCATGCATATGCTGGCGCCGCTGGATCATACCGTGCAGATTCACGGTGCGGGATACAAACTCTGTTCGGTGTATGAGGAGGCGGGGATCGACCTGGGACGGTATGAAAGCTACGATCGTGAGACCTGTGAAGGTAACATCCTGATTACCACCACCTCGGCCCTGAATAACGGCTTTGCCTCAAATGTAAGTAAAAAGAGAATTGCCTATTGCTCGGGATGGGCTGCGCGGGAGGCCACGCGTACCCAGCTCACGGTCGATGAGCTGATTCCGCTCTCCGATCACCTTGACTTCTTTGAGCTGATCAACCTCTGCAAGACCCTGGATCCCAAACAGGTTTTAATCACCCACACCCCCAACGCCAGCGTGGTGCGGCACTACCTTGATAAATACGATATAGACTCCCGATTTCTCGACCTGGAAGCTGAAACGGATGATTAAGTTAACCTGAGTTCTACATAGTGATCTCAACCAGAATGCCTGTTTGCCTTGAAATGGCAAGAAAACAGTCCCTCCTTGAGGAGGGTGGGCTAATCGCGTGGGGTTCGCGATTAGGTCGGGAGGTGCAGGTCCAACATAGAATAACACCCCTCCCGCCTTCGGCGGGGCTCCCCTCAAGGGGAGATTAAAGGCCTGCCCCAAGAAATTAAGAAACAATGTTAAAGCTGGAAGCTATATAACTCAAGTTAAGTTAAAACCCGAAGTAAAGCGTTTAAGAACAAAGGTACGTCATCTGATTGGAGCTAAGCGGAATCGAAGGATGACAGAGCGTTGATTTGAATTCTCGACCACTTGTATTTCAAGCTGTATAATCCAGACTTTAAAAATGAGTAACTCTTTCCAACAACTGGCAGAAACCGCACAGCGTATTGCGGAGACACGCAGTACCAACTCCAAGATTGCGATCTGTGCGGATTATTTCCGATCTATTGAACAGGATGAGGATCTGAACCTGGCAGCCCAATTCCTGGGAGAAGGAGCCTTTTCGTCAATCTCCGGCAGGCGGGCTTCGGTGGGCAGCCGCACCTATTCCACCTGTGCGGCTGAGTTTTGCGATATAGACTACGAAAAAGTATTCAAGCCCTGCCGCACGGCGCTGGGCAGCTCATCCGAGGCGATCGAAAAACTGATGCAGAACATCGATCTGGCGCGGGAGAAGCGGGACCCCCAACAGCTGACATTGCTGCAGATCCAGGAAAGCTACGAGGAGTTGTACCGGGTTTCTTCCCGCCAGGACAAACAGGATATTCTGCGCGGAATGTGGAAACAGATGACGCCGGTGGAGATCAAGTACTACATCCGAATCATGAGCCAGGGTTCGCTGCGGATCGGGTTTGAATCTCGCAGCGTGACCTCTGCCATCGCCGAAGCGTTTGACAAAACGTTGGAAGCAGTCCGGTACGCCCACATGATCACCGGCAGTATCGGTCGCACGGCGACGCTAAGCAAAAATAACAGCCTGGATGAGGCCAACTTCAAGCTGTTTCACCCGCTCTCGTTCATGCTGGCCTCCCCGATCGAAAGCCGCGCCGTGGAGAGCCTGGAAGGCTACATCGCCGAAGAAAAATTCGACGGCATGCGCGCGCAGGCCCATGTAAGCGGACAAAAAGTGGAACTCTACTCCCGCGACCTCAACGATGTCACGCACTCCTTCCCGGAAATCGTCCAGTTTTTTGCCAGGCGCGGTCTGCCGGATATCGTACTGGACGGTGAAATATGTGTGTTCAAAAATGATGAAATACTGCCCTTCCAGCTCCTGCAAAAGCGGATGGGACGAAAAAAACCGGGTAAAAAAATAATGGAGAAGTATCCGGTACTATTCATCGCCTATGACCTGCTATACCTGGAGGACCGGCCAATTTTTGACTTCTCGCTGATGGAACGGCGGGCCTGCCTCCGGGAACTGGCCGAATCCCAAAACCTGCCGATCACCAACCAGTTTGAAGTAGATAACCACGAACATGTGGATGAGCTGTTTGAACGGGCGCTGGCCCACGGCAACGAAGGACTCATGCTCAAAAAGAAAGACAGCACCTACGAGTACGGGCAGCGGCGCAAATCGTGGCTCAAGGTTAAAAAACCGGGCGGTACGCTCGATACGGTGCTGATGTACGCCCACGCCGGAAGCGGCAAGCGCGGCGGATACTACTCCGATTTTACGCTGGGCATCAGCGTGAAGGAGGATGAGCGATACGAGGAGGAGTTCATCCCGATCGGCAAGGCGTACGGCGGGTATACGGATGAGGAGATGAAGCGGCTGAACGAACGGATCAAAGATTTGACGGTGGAAAAGTACGGTCCCACGCTCGGCCTGATTCCTGAAATTGTGGTGGAGCTGGAGTTTGACGATATCCAGGTAAATAAACGCACCAAGGCTAATTACACGCTGCGGCTGCCGCGCTTCAAGGCGATCCGGTGGGATATGAGCCCGAAAGATGCGGATACGCTCAAAGATGTGGAGCGGCTGTATCAGCAAAAAATTGAACGGGACCGGCTGAAGCAGTCGGAAAACCCATCGTTCTATTACAGTGGAGATTGAATCCGTATGGCGTACTGCGTATTGCGTATTTCGAATTTTAGTCTCTGGCTCATCTACTCTTCGACCCTATACGTCTTTTCTTCCCGGATCGAGCCCCGTGACTAGGTTACTACGGCCGGTCCGGCGGATCCGAAAACGGGGTGACTCAACCTGTGCCGAAGGATCACTCTGGTTGCCCGCCTCGTCGACGGCTGTCAGCCGGTAGTAATAGGTGGTGCCGTTTTGCAGGTCCTCATCCTTAAATGAAGTTTGCGTTAGCGGTGACCCGTTGACTGGATCGAGGCCCGAAACATCCGAAAAATTACTTTCTGAACGGTACAGGTTGTAGCCGTCCAGGTCATCCTCGGAGTTGGGACTCCAGGTCAGCTCCACCACCTGACCCCCGGAAGTTCCCTCCACACTTCCGGGAGCCGACGGCGGCGTGGTGTCTTCGGTCTGGTCCGGCGGATCGTCCACCCCGTCATTATTGCCATCACCGCCCGAATCTGACGGGCTGCCGCCGCAACCGGCCAGCAGCCCCAATATTAGTATTGCAGTTAACAGTGCTTGAATCTTCATAATAGCTCCTGTTCCATTTTAAAATTTCTCACCTGTTAATATCTCACAACTCATGACTCAAGACCCACGACTCAAGCCTGACTACTTAATAAGCATCATTTTTTGGTAAATCGGCGCGTCCCGATCTCGAAGACCGCAAAATATAGCCCACTCGAATGACGGCTCGCGTCAAAATCCACTGAATGTACTCCAGCCTCCCGCACTTCGTTGACGAGGGTTGCCAACCCGGCGTCCCATCACATCATAGACTCTCAGCCGAACTTTCGCCTGCTCCGGCAGGGCGAACTGCAACGTCGTCGTCGGATTAAAAGGGTTCGGGTAATTCGGTTGTATATCCACCGTTTGGGGCAGGTATTCCGACTTTTGCCGCTCAAGGTACTGCTCGTCACCCACCAGCAACACCATGTCAGTGACTGCCGATTCAGGCGTCAACGTAATTTCGATTTCAGTTGCATCCAGGCTGCATTGCCTTCCCGTGGCAGGATTGACCAAGGCTACGTCTGCATTGGGAATTTCTTTATTTTCACGCAACCGGACGACTACCGGTTCACCATCCACCGCGTTTAGTACCAGGGAAAACTGTTGCCCCACCGGATCATGCCTGTGATACTTCCGTGCAAGCGCGTCGTTCCGGCTTGAGTCCTCGTCGAGGGCACTGCGCACAAATCGCAGGGATCCTTGTTCAAAAGTACCTGGCGGTGCGACTACATCCGCCTTTTCTCGTGCGTGATCAATAAATGTAATGCCACTTTTCGAGACCACCTCCCCCCTCTATCTCCAGCTCTAGAGTAATATGGAGTTCCGGTTCCGATACTGATTTCTGCTTTTCGGTCGCGATTTGGTAGGGAATGACAAGAGTTTCCAGCTGCTGATCATTCAAAAAATAAAAGGCCCGGCCACTTTTGGCAGACGCAAATGCAGCAGACTCGCTAAAGCTGCCTTCAAAGCCCCATATCGGTTGCAAGTCTACCCCGTTTGCCTGTTCAACAGCACTCCATGACACATCAATATCGAGCGGATTGGAGATGATATTCCAGCCGGGATGCAGCGGTATAGTTGCCTCACGGTTTTCTGTAAGTGTTACCGAAGGCACCGTTACTGTTTGCAGATGAAGCCGTCTTGAGCGACTCATTCCATATTATATCCTGGCATTGATAACCCCGTCCCCTAAATAAGCAGCTGAAATCGTCATCCTGTCGCGGCAGCGCGCAATAGAGCGGGTATAGTGGCATTACCACCGATACAGATCACAACACCTTCCTGAAACCGTCACTATCCATGTTCGCTATCGGTTTTCAAGGTCCATCGTTGCAAAAACTTCTTCCCGCTGTAGTTGATATTACAAGGTTATAAAAAGCGCTCAAGTAACAGGGAATAGGAATACATATCTCTATTGATTGTATCGAACATAACCGGTTCGACACCCGCAGTATATATGAGACATGCAAGACCGTCAATAATCAGAAGTGAGTATTTTTACGTAGACGTTACTTTTGAACGACCATCGCATCTTCACCATAAAATTCTTTCCAAAACCCTGATTTTTTTAAATATTTGGATAATTATTCGTCGGCACTGCAGGTAATTTACCCTGCGATATAAAACCAGCGTTGGCGTTGTAAAAACTACAGGCTATCGGACTGATCTCATGGAACGAACCATCTGCATTTGCGATGATCACCCGATTGTGGCGGAAGGCATCGGGCATATTTTATCTGGAAAATACGGGCGGCTGAAACTCCAGACTGCCAAGACTGGGAAAAAGTGCCTGCAGTATCTGCAGCACCACCTGCCCGACCTGTTGATACTGGACCTCAATCTCCCTGATGTCAACGGTCTTGACCTGATGAAGAAAATACGAATCCGGCACCCCGAATTGCCGATACTAGTACTTACGATGCATAAAGATGCATTCATTCTGGATCAGATTGAGACACTGGGGGGCAACGGCTACATGCTGAAGGATTTCGGGCGCAATGAACTGCTGCAGGCGCTAAAATCTATTGAACACGACACCTTTTATGTGAGTCCCGGTATCCGCCAGTCGCTGCAAACCGACGGCTTCAGCGGTACGCTTCAACTCACACCCCGGGAAAAGGAGATTATTGCATACACCGCCAGTGGAAAGTCGGCCCGGGAAGTCGCCGAGCTCCTCCATATCAGTAAACACACGGTGGATACACACCGTCGCAACATCTACAAAAAGCTCGATATCGACGGCGTTAAACAATTAATACATTTTGCTCACACGCATGGGTTGGTCTAACCGGTCGATATGGGGAAGCCTGGTAATATGGCTCATGGCCGCGGGGAGTATGCCGGCCCAGCAGCTACCCTCGCTCCCGCTTGCCGGGGCGGCCTCCGGTCAGCAGATCACCGATTCGGCGGCCATCTTTCATACCGAACAAAACCTGTCTCCCGGTCAAGCCTGGGAAAAGATCCAACAATCCGGCACTACCCATTTTAACGATTTCGGCTTTACCGATCACCGGTATTGGGTGGGATTGCAACTTGAGAACCTGTCCGCTTACCAGCAGTGGATTTTGGAGGTTGAAAATCCCCATATCGATTATATCACACTGTATATCCGGTCGCCGGGAACCGGAGAATGGATCAAAATCGAGCAATCCGGAGACCGGGTGCCGCACCACGTTCGATCGCTATCTCACTACAACCCTGCACTACCGATAGATTTTACCGGTCGGTCGCAGCTCGACCTGCTGGTGATGCTCTACAAGCAGCACTCGTCCCTCAACTTTAACCTGCGGTTGTGGGAACAGGCCGATTTCAGCCGCCAGCAGCAGGTTCAATATACCGTGTACGGGGGCTATTTCGGAATTTTACTGCTGGTTATAATAGCGACCGGTTGTATCTTTGCCTTTTCTCGCAAGCAGGTGTACCTGTGGTATCTGCTCTATATTTTAACCATCGGCTTGTACATCCTGGCCGACACCGGCCTGGCCCACCAGTTTATCTACCCCGGATCCGCTACCATCCCGAACTACGCTCGCATGGTGCTGACCTACGGCTTCCTGTTTACCTTTATTCCGTTTACCCAGCATTACTTTTCCACCGGTCGTACGCTGCCTTCGTACCACAGGGGATTCAATATACTTCTGGGCCTTGCCCTTCTGCACTTTGTGGTGTTCACCACCTGGTTTCTGCTGGGTAATGTTGACGGTATCCTGGCCCTTAGTACCAAAAACCTGATCATTCTATTGTGCCTGCTGTTTTTGCTGTACCACGGGGTTATTCAGCTTGGGGTTAACCGTATTCCTGCGCGCTTCTACCTGGCGGCTTTTTCAGCCATGCTTCTGAGTGCAGTCTATAAAGCAATTGCTCAATTTGGGATGGTTCCCCGGGTGGTATATCCCTTAACGCCGCTTCAAATCGGCTTTTTTTCCGAAATTATTATTCTTTCGGTAGGGATGGGCTGGCAGGTCCGCCAACTGGATCGCGAGCAGGCGGAGTTCCGTTCGCGCATCAACAAGCTGCAGAACGAGAAGCTGCAGGCATTTGTGGATGGGGTTGATAAAGAGCGCCACCGCATTGCCAGAGATCTGCACGATACAGTAGGGTCGCGCCTCACTCATCTCAAACACCTGGTTGAGCGCGGCTCCAGCAATGGTCTGGCCGGGCGGATACAGCAAATTATTACAGAAGTACGATCTATTTCGCACCAATTATCACCTCCCGGGCTGCAGCTTACCACACTGGAACAGAATATGCAGCAATTGGTTCGGGAATCGGACGCAAACAGCTCCATTCAGTACCACCTGCAGATACTGGACCTGCCGGAAAAACTATCGACCGAGGTTTCCACGAATGTATACCGGTTGGTTCAGGAGGGCATCAACAACATAGAAAAGCACAGCCAGGCAGATCAGGCAGACATTCAACTGATTAATCACGGGGATAAACTCGTGTTAACCATCGAAGATGACGGGGTGGGATTACCGGCCGGTTATCATGCCGATCAGGGGATCGGTCTGCGGAACCTCCATTACCGCGTGGAACAGCTGAATGGCACGGTCGAAATCTCCTCCGCCCCGAAAAGGGGCACTCATATTTTAGTGGTCCTGCCCATAGCCCATCAGCCTTAAGAATTGTTTTAGCCTAAACTGAAAATTCACTCTTTCCCACCCTTTAAAAGTTCTTTGTCAAGGGCATAGTTCTTTTTAAGGAAGTTAGCCTGCATTTCGCACCAAGAAATTGGTTTGTCTGCAAGGAGAAGAGGAATTAGCCCCACAGACATAGCTTCCTGCGTTGAATCGGTAATTTTTTCTCCAAACGGCTGAGTAAATAGAAATTTTCTCTCCCTGAGATATCCCAATTTAGAAATGACAACAAAAATTGCAAGTGAGCCGCACTTCGGTTAGACTTCACCATCCGGAGTTACATTGGATAACCTGCATCAACTTGTAATCTTTACCCTTTTGTTATGAGCAGCTGGACGCTTCCCTCAACACCCCCGCACGACTGGTTTCTCTGCCTGGACATTGAACAGTATTTTGATCACGAACATGATCCCGAAACAGTTTTTGAGGACGGCTTCACCCGCCCCATCCCCGCGGGCGACCGCGACATCATCGTCACCGCTTTTTTTAATGGGGATGTAGAGAATCCCGAGTTTCACTGTCAAAGCCCGGAATCGCTGAGCAAGCAGGAGATCGAGCTGGCCAACAAAAGCCTGGCCCGCATTTTTGGCACCAGGCTGGATCTGCGTCCCCTGTATGACCGAATTGAAGACGACCCCGTACTGAGTCCCAAGCTCACCGACCTGTACGGGTTAAAACGCATGGCCCGCGCCAATCTTTTTGAGGATGCGGTAAACCGAATCATTGAGATGCGCCTCTCCCACAAACCTACCGCCAAGCGGATGGTGCACGATGTCCGCGAAAAATACGGCACCACGCTGGTCCACAACGGCAAGAACATTCCCGCCTGGCCGCGGCCCCACCAGCTGGTGAAAGCCGACCCGATGAGCATCCGCAAGCTGGGACCCACCAAGCGGAAAGGGGAGTTTATCATCGGCATGGCGGAGGATATCCTTTCCGGAGAGATCGATTTGGATTACCTGGAAGAATGTGATCCGCGGCAGTTTTACGAGACCATTAAAGAGGTGCGCGGCATCGGTCCCACCTCGGCCCAGCAGCTGATGCTGTTCCGCAACCGCACAGATGCGGCCTTCCCCAGCAACAAAAAATCGGGCGAAGAAAAAGGCCTCCGCAAATGGATTATCCTGAGCTATGGCGGAGATCCGGATTCGGTTACGGAAGAGGAGTTTCAGCAGATGATCGCCCACTGGCAGGGATACGAGGCGGCCGCCCTTGAATTTATGTTCGCAGACTGGGTGCTCTCAGAAAAGGAAAAGCAACAAAAATCATAATAAGGTCAGAACACTCTTTTGACTGAATGCAGGAGTCGGGGCCCGGGGTTCACGAATGTTCTACGACCGGGGCCTGCTGATCCTCTGTTAACACGCCACCGGGCAGTTCCAGGATATCGATCTTCCTGAAATGGATCTCTGACCCTTCCGACTCCGGACAGATGTACCCCTTCTTACGCTTCGTGGATCGTATTCCGTTGACAAACTTTCCATTTACAGCCAGTTTAATCGCGCCGTCAATGCATACGACCAGGTACCTGTTCCATTCTCCCGCCTCGCGGACCCGCTCCTCCAGTGCATAACTTCGGCCGGGAACTGCTTCCGAGGGATTGTCAGGAATGGCCCCCTCGAGTCCCATGACCGGAAACAGGTGACCGTGGGCATACTCCGAAGGCCTCTCGTGGATGACCGGCCACTGGGGATCCAGCATCTGTATCTCCATGCCCCTGGGGAAGGGATTATCTTCAAACGGCGTGCCGTCAGCCCAGACAAAAAAGCCGGAATTCCCGCCGGGTTCCATATGGCGCCATTCGATGTCCAGGATAAAATTCTCGTACTGTCTCTCTGTACGTATCACGCCGATCGGCTCTCCCGTACATTTTAGCAATCCATCTTCCACCCACCAGGTTTCTTCAGAGGTATTAACATCCACAAAACCGCTCAAATCGGTGCCGTTGAACAGCGGCCGGAATCCCAAATCAGAATCTCTCTCCCCCTGTGGCTGAAATTGCCGTATTCCCTTGCCCGCCGTGGTTGCAGCGAACGCTCCCAGCAACATCTGCCCGGTAAATTCCCTTCTGTTCATATCAATATTTATTATTCAGGATTAAGAATTTGCACTTGCGTAGTCATACCTGTTGGTGGGGGCCGGAGATGTACCCACAATCGGTGGCTCCTCGGTGATCTCGGGGACCGGGCCCAGTTCATATGTCTCAGGTCCCAACCGCGATTCCGACTCGAGAACTTCATCCCACGTAATTTCCCGGCCGGTATAGGCCGCCATCCGCCCCATGATGGCAATTCGGGCCGACTTTATCTGTTCTTCCGAATCATTAATGTAGTCACCGTTCCGGATAGCCGTCACCAGCTCTATATGTTCCTGGACGTAGGGATCCTTCACACTCCATTGGGAATGGACATCCTCTTCCTCCGGGTATGGATACTTCCAGGTCACTTCCCCGTTGTGGTTATAAATCGTTCCACTGGCATCGACACGACCGCGGGTACCGGTAATATACTGCTCTTTCCCGTTGTCGCATCCATTGATCTGCCGGGTGGCACAGTGCACTTTTTTCCCATTCTGGTACTCATAGCTGACGCTAAAATGATCGAACTGATCGCCCGACACCCGCTGGTGACGCCCCCCATACCCGACCGCTTTAACCGGGTGGCCGCCCATATACCAGCTCATTACATCCAGCTCATGGATAAACATCTCAACGTAATGGTCTCCCGAAAGCCAAGTGAAGTTCCCCCAGTTTCGCAGCATATACTCCATGTCAGACCATTCCGGCCGGCGTTCGACCCACCAGAGCGCTCCCCCGTTTCGTATGATATTCGCCCCTACGACTTCGCCTATCGCTCCCCGGGCGACTCTCCGCCGGGTCTCAATATAATCTTTCTGGTATCGACGAATGGTACCGCTGACCATGCAGAGGTTGTTTGCTTTCGCTTTCCGGGTCGTCTCCATCATCAAGCGGGCTCCCGCAGGATCGATGGCCACCGGCTTTTCCTGGAACACATGTTTGCCGGCATCAATGGCCGCTTTCACGTGCCGGGGGCGGAAATGGGGTGGTGTGGCAAGCAGCACCACATCGACGCCGGAATCGATTACCTTTTTGTAGCTGTCAAAGCCGACAAAGCAGTTTTTATCGGCAACTTCAATTCCCCTCGCCGCCTTCAGATGCGAGCGGCACTGGTCCAGCTGATCCCTGAAGACATCCCCCAGGGCCACAATTTCAAGATTGGGTCCTGCGTCATGGAAGTTTATGGCTGCACCCCCACCACGACCGCCACACCCCACCAAACCGGCTTTCAGGACCGGTCCGTCCGGGGCCTGCGAAGCCAGTGAAAGCGCAGTACTCTCCCCGCTCTTCTGCACAGCCCGGCTACCCGCGCAGCTGCTCAACAGTCCTCCTGCGCCGATTGTCCCAAGCGTGCCCAGGGTTACATTTGACAGAAATTCCCGACGACTTTGTCCCTTCTTTTCCATACCATCTATTCCATTTATTTAAGCATTTACCTCACGCCAGATCTTTTGCACATCCGGCGCCCATCCTTTTCCTAAAAAGCGTGCAAAAAAATACTCTGTATTTAAAGAATTAAACAAGGTTCTTATTGAAATAAAAATATAACTTTTTACGCAAATGACATTGCGCTCAGCAATGTCGGGACAAACCTTCTGCATTTTAATTGTAAATCTTCAGCGTGGCAACGACCGGGAGGTGATCTGAGTAGCCGACCCCCCAGCACCCTAAGATCCACCACTTCCACGACATCGCGCATGGCTGCATGCACCAGCAGGTAGTCGATACGTTTTTCGGGATCCCCATACGGATACGTAGCTTCCGGCAGCCCGACATTTTGAGCCATGTCAATCCATTGATCACGCAGTATGTTATAGGGATCCGATCCAGGCGTAAAATTCAGATCTCCCCCCAAGATCACGGGAATATCCGCACCGCTAAAAAACTCATTTATCTTCTGCATCTGTGCCGCCCTGTTCTCCGGGTACTGGTGACAGAGATGCGTCCCTGCAAACAGCAGTTCTCCTCCCTCATCAAGCTCTGTCCGGGCGACCAGCAGTGCCCTTTTCTCTCCCCCTTTGGGTATCGGGAGCATCACTTTCTCTACCGAAACCGGGTGCGGGGTCAATATTCCCTCGCCATATCCGCCACCGTCAAAATTGATTGCCTTGCCGAAATAGCCGTGCATTCCGGTCAGATCAGCCAATTTTTCCACGAGATTTTGTGGCACCCCGTTATTCAGTCTGGCCGACCGGCCGGTGAGGCTGTCCACTTCCTGCAACGCTACAAAATCGGGGCGTTCGTTGCGGATCAGCATGGCGACATCCTCGATATTGCTGCTGCCGGGATTTTCCGGATCTTCCCCGTGATAGATGTTGTAGGTCATCACTTTAATCGTATCCGCTGACTGGCCGATTCCAGCTACAGGCAGCAGGGCCATCAATACCGAAAGCAAAATTGGGGAGGAAAAAGACTTCACAACAGGTCACTTTATTCTTTATAACTGAATTACCACAGTTCAAGCACGCTGAACACCGCCAGATGATCTGACAGGAAGCGGCCGTCCCGAAACGTGGTAAGCGCTGAAATGCTTCGAACTTCCACTCCGTCATTCACAAATACGTAATCGATACGGCGCCCCTGGTTGTCCAGCGATTCGGCGACCTCCCACCCGGAGTAGGTAAAATCGGGTCCCACTGCGGGAATGGTGCTGTGCTGCCAGGCATCCCGCAGAGAAGAACTGGTGAGCGTGCTGTAGGGCCGGCTGCCCGGTTCAACATTGAAATCCCCGGTCAAAACCACCGGGTCGTCACCGGCAATTTTATCAATAATTTGCAGGATCAGCTTCGCACTCTCCGCCCGGGCCTGCTCCCCGCGGTGGTCAAAATGCGTATTAAACACGTACAGTTCGGAACCGGTCGACCTGTCCCGGAACTTACCCCACGTCATGATGCGTGGAAGCGCCGCATCCCACCCCGTACTCACCTGTCCCGGGGTTTCAGAAAGCCATATCGTGCTGTCGGATTCTGCTATAAGCTCGTATTGTCCGGTATCGTAAAAGATGGCGGAATACTCGTCACTCTCTCCCCCCTGGGCACGCCCGATGCCGATGTAATCCATCCCGGCCAGTTCCCGGTCCATATATTCCACCTGGTGAACAAGCGCTTCCTGGGTACCCAGGAAATCGGGATCGAAGAATTTGACCTGGTTCAGCAGCTCCGCTTTGCGGAGGTCCCACCGGTTGTTCCCGTCGTCCGGATTATCGTAGCGAATGTTGTAGGTCATCACTGAAACATTCGTCTGGGCTTTGCTCTCGCTGACACCCGTAAGCATAAGAATCAAAAAACCGAACACCATGTTGGAAAAGAGAATATTCATAATCTGCATTTTTTGGTAACATTAACCTGAACTCGGCATAATGATCTCAACCAGAATGCCTGTTTGCCTTGAAATGGCAAAAAACCAGTCCCTCCTTGAGGAGGGTGGGCCAATCGCGAGAGCCACGCGATTGGGTCGGGAGGTGCAGGTCTGACATAGAGAATAACACCCCTCCCGCCTTTGGCGGCGCTCCCCTGAAGGGGAGATTAAGGACCTGTCCCGGGAAGTTTAGAAACAATTACAAAACAGGAAGTCATATCGAATAGAACTCACATTACATTATTTTGACAGACATTGGATTCCACTGTTTCGCCGGTACGCTACCCGCTGTAGAGCTCCTGGTCTTCCGGCCGGATTTCAATCAGTTTTCTCCATGCTTTATACAAAAATCCACTGGCTGCAATGGCCACCACGGTAATAATCCCTGCCAGCATCCAACGGCCGTAGATCCAATACCCCGTTGCAAACAGCGCCCCATAAACGGCGATACAGCCCAATACCATGCAGAGCATTCCCTGAGGTACCCGCCATGCTTCATCTTCGAGCGGTTCCACATCTTTGCCCTCTGCTTTGGCCTTGTTGACCACCCTTTTCCAGCCGGGTCCGCCGGGCCGTGCAATTTTACAGAAATTCACCAACGTCTCCTCATCTGTCGGGCGCGTCAGGAATGTTACAGAAACCCATCCGATGGTGGTAATGACGATCCCGACGATCAGCTCCTGCCAGCTGGTAAGCTCAGGCAGACCGGTATAAACATGCGCAAACTGGAAATACATCGCCACGGCAAACGAAATAAACATGGCGGCGATTTCGCTGCCGGCGTTGATCCGCCACCAAAACCAGCGCATGATAAACAGCAGCCCCGTACCCGCACCGATCTGCAGGATTATCTGGAAACTGTCGAGGGCATCGCGCAGGAGCAGGGCCAGCGCACCGGCAACGATCATCAGTACAACGGTTGAGATTCGTCCCACGGTTACCAGTTCCTTTTCCGAACTTCCTGGCCGCACAAACCGCTTGTAAAAATCATTGACCAGGTACGAGGATCCCCAGTTCAGGTGCGTTGAAATCGTAGACATGTATGCGGCCGTGAGCGACGCCACGACCAGCCCAAGCCACCCGGTGGGAATAAAAGTTAACATGGCAGGATATCCCATATCATCTCCGGCCACGCTGGAAGCGTTCGGGAAAGCCTCTTTCAGGGATGCGATATCCGGGAATACGATAATGGAGCACAATCCCACAATAATCCACGGCCAGGGACGCAGGGCAAAATGGGCGGCATTAAAAAAGAAGACCGCGGCTATTGAATTATTCTCGTTTTTTGCAGCAAACATCCGCTGGGCTATGTACCCGCCGCCGCCCGGTTCGGCACCCGGGTAATAGACACTCCACCACTGAATAAGCAATGGAATAATAAAGATGCCCATCGCCTGCGAGGGATCGGAAAAATCGGGCAGAATATTAAGCTGGGATACCACTTCTTTGTGTGAGAGCAGCCCCTCCAGCCCTCCAACCTGGGGATGCTGGAGCGCTACATAGGCCGCAATCAAACTTCCGCCGATGGCCAGGAAAAACTGGAAAAAGTCGGTAAGCAATACTCCTTTCAGTCCCCCGAGCGAGCTATACAGCACCGTCACTATTCCTGCAATTACAACCGTCTGCAGCGGGGTAAGCCCCATCAACACGCCGCTTATTTTGATGGCCGCCAGCGATACCGTTGCCATCACCACTACGTTAAAAATAAATCCCAGGTAAACAGAACGGAAACCCCGCAGGAAAGCCGCCATTTTACCACTGTACCGGAGTTCATAAAACTCCACATCAGTCAGCACGCCCGACCGTTTCCAAAGGTTGGCATACACAAACACCGTCAGCATACCGGTCAGCAGGAATGCCCACCATACCCAGTTCCCCGAAACCCCATCGGTACGTACAATATTTGCAACCAAATTCGGGGTGTCGGTCGAAAAGGTGGTGGCAACCATCGATACGCCCAGCAGCCACCAGGGCATATTTTTACCGGCTGCAAAAAACTCGGTAGAATTTTTGCCGGCCTGCCTGGCTACGTAGAGTCCGATGGCCAGCGAAAAAACCATGTAGAGCGCAATAATGAACCAGTCAATTGTTTCTAAAAACACCATGTTCTGTTACTGTTGATGTGGAAGGAGTTAGAAATATGAATCAAACCCGAATGTTGTTCAAGTCTCAACGTCAATCATGACAATACATAAATAAAAAAATTAATGAAAGAGCCTAAGAAGCGGATATAAAAATAAATGGAAGTTTAAACTTTCAAAAAGAAATTAAACGAAAGGTTTTTATTTGTTTTTATTTTCAATTTATTGTCTATTTCAAGATTTGCATACAGGAGGATTCTGCCGTTGTACTATATGGGCTGAAAAAATCGATACGGGAACGGTATGATTGCTCCTGAGTGCTCAAAAATCAAAATATTTGTAAAAATCGTGGTAGCCTGCTTTTTTAGTACATTATAAATTCCATGATTCCTGTAATGGAACCAGGTCGGGTACGGTAATATTTTCAACTTTCTAAACCAATTCGCTGATTATGTCAAAAAATAGCATTGATAGAAAATCCTTTATTAAAAGTGCACTGGGCACCATTGGCCTCTTCTCCATTGTACCCCGGAGCGTATTGGGGGGAACCGGATATACCGCTCCCAGCGACGAGCTTACAAAAGCTGTAATCGGGGTGGGTATGATGGGAAAGGGGCACCTGCGATACCCCGGCGCCCGCCTTTTGGCTGTCTGTGATGTAGACCAGCAACACCTGCAGCAGGCACTGGACATTACGGGGCCCGAGGTGAATGGCTATACCGACTACCGGGAAGTACTGGCCCGGGATGACATTGATATTATACATATCGCCACTCCTCCCCACTGGCACGGCGTTATGGCCAAAGAGGCGGCAGAAGCAGGCAAAGACATCTGGTGCGAAAAGCCGATGACCCGCACCATCGGGGAAGGTCGTAAAGTTGTTGAGGCGGTCCGGGAAAACGGGCGCATCTTCCGGCTGAATACCTGGTTCCGTTTCCGGGATATCTTCTACGGGATGGGAACGCCGGTCAAGCCGATCAAAAAACTGGTGGAAAATGATGTGTTCGGATGGCCTCTAAAGGTTACAATCAACGAGAGCACAGGATTCAACTGGAAATTCAACTGGAGCGGACTTACCAACCTGCCTCCCCAATGGACCCCGGAAACCCTGGATTATGAGCAGTGGCTGGGCCCGGCTCCCTACAAGCCGTACCACCAGCACCGCACCCATGTGACGTTCCGCGGCTATTGGGATTACGACGGGGGCGGCCTGGGAGATATGGGGCAACATTACCTCGATCCCGTGCAGTATATCCTGGACAAAGACCACACCAGTCCCATACGAGTGGTGGCGGATGCCGAGCAGCAGCACCCGGATGCCGTGGGAACCTGGAAGCGGATCGAGATGGAGTATGAGGATGGATGCAAAATCATCCTCGATGGAGAGAACAAAGATACGGACGCCGCTTTTATTGAAGGACCCAACGGCAAACTGAACCGTGGGTTTGAATCTGATATCCCGGATATTCGACGCCTGGCTGCCTCCCTGCCGGATCCGGAACCGCAGATCACTGACTTTAGCCAGGCGGTCCGGAACCGGCAAACGTTCGCTTTAAATGAAGCAAACGGGCACCGGTCCTGCACGCTGGTCAACCTCGGGAAAATCGCCATACGCCTGGGGCGTGAGCTGAAATTCGACCCCGAGAATGAGCAATTTATAGATGACGAAGCGGCCAACCGACTGATCAATCAGCCGATGCGGGCCCCCTGGAAGATATAAGTACTGACTGAAACAAATGCCTGAAATGATATCAAATAAACTAGATCACTCCTCGACAATGAAACGTTTTAACCCAATAATTGTACTCCTGCTGGTCTTTGCAGCAGCCTCCTGCGCGCCGTCCAACCAGGCTGTACAAAGTACCAGCCGGCAACTGACCCCTGACCAGCTCGATAATCTGACGGAAGTTGTCGCCCAGATGCCGGCTGCCGACAAAACCGAACGGGATTGGCTGAACAGCAGGATCCTCGAAATGGGCCCTCCCGCGGTTCACAACCTGGTGGATATGCTCGACGGGACGGCCACCGGGGATGACACCAACGCCCGCTACGCCGTAAACGGTCTCGCAAAATTTGTATCGGATCCCGGAAATGGTGACGGGCGCGCCCAGGTTGAACAAGTAATCCTCGAAGAGCTGCGCGGAGATCACCCGGTCGCGGTTGACATTTTCCTGCTGGAACAGCTTGAACTGATCGGCACGAACCGGTCGGTTCCGCTCCTGCGATCATTCCTGGGAGATGCAGCACTCAACGGCCCGGCGGCCCATGCGCTGCGGAGTATCAATACGGAACAAGCAGCGAACGCACTGGCAGAGGAACTTTCCGACCTAGAAGGCTCCCAAAAAGTCGCCCCCTTGAAAGTGCTTGGCGATATGCAGCGCCCCGTACCCGCCCTCATAAACCAGGCGTCCTCGTTAACCGAAAACAGTGATCCGGATACACGGGACGCACTGCTCTACGCTCTTGCCAACACGGGAGATCCCGGGGCTACCCCGTTCATTTCGGCCGGAGACCCGGTTCAGTACAGGCTTACCCTTGCGCAGCGGCTGGCAGAAGAAGGATACGCGCAGCAAGGCAGCCAACTTGCCCGGGATATCTATGCCGGGGATCATCCCACTCATGTCCAGACGGCAGCACTAACCACCATTTTTGAAGTTGAAGGGGAGATCGCAGCCGGCCTTCTGTTTGATGCCGTGCAGGATCCCAATCCCGAATTACGGGCCGCCTCCCTTTCCCTGATACAGAAAATGGATGGTAGTGAGATTACCGAGAGGCTGGTTGATCAACTTGACCAGAGTAATCCTTCTGTGCAAGCCGACATTATTGAAGCGCTCGGGAAACGCGGTGACAGCTCAGCCTGGTCGGAGGTGAGACCATTTTTACGGGATAGCAATCCAGATGTCCGACTCGCAGCAATCAATGCATCCGTTCCACTCGGGAAAACAGAGTCGATCCCCGTTCTGCTGCAGTCGCTGGACCGTGCCGACCAACCGGGTGAAATTAAGGCGATTCAAACTGCACTCCAGCAACTGCCATCGAAGCCGTTGTACGCCGCTGCAACCCAGCGATGGGCTCGCTTCTCAACCGGGGCGCGGGTCGCTCTTATTGAAATTGTGGGCGAGCGCCAAAGCAGTCAGTATCTTGATGACCTGTTGGGGCAACTCGGCAGTGCCGACCGCCAGGTACGCTTGGCGATCCTCCGTTCCGCAAGAGACATCGCCACCGCGGATGATCTCTCAACCCTGGTGGGACTTTTAAACCAGGCCCGTAATGACCAGGAAATCAACCTTGTCAAGGAAGCGGTGGTACATGTGGCTAATACATCCGGGGAGGAAAACGCGGCCGCTCCTGTTATTGAGGCCCTGGGTAGCGGCTCTGAGAGCCAGTCCGTCCACCTGATAGAAATACTACCGGCGATCGGTGGGCAACAAGCAATGGAGACGGCCATTGAGGCCACAACGCATTCAAACGGAGAAATTCAGTCAGCTGCAAAAACGGCGCTGGCAAACTGGCCTGAAGCCGATGCCATCCAGCCGCTTAAAACCGTGATCCAAAATACCTCTCCGTCAGAACGTCCCGCACTTGTTGACGGCTATATCCGGCTTGTACGGGATTCCAGGTATTCGGACTCTGATAAAGTGCAATTTCTAACGGACGCCATTGAAATCGTATCTGGAAATGAACAAAAGAGTACACTGCTGGAAGCACTTTCAGGCATCCAGTCCACGGCCTCTTTAAAAGCGGTGGCTCACTATTTTGACAGCCATGATGAACCGGTCAGGAATGAAGCGCTCCGTTCTGCTGCCGAGATACTGGCGCCTTCCTACAATTTTGCCAATGAGTTTGACGGTACTGACAAAACACTTGCGGTACTGGAGGCTACCACGGACAGCACCACAAGAGCACAAATAGAGCAGTTTATCGGTGAGATCCAAACCCAGGAGCAGGCTGCCGAAGGCTTTACCTCGTTGTTCAACGGGGAAAACCTTTCCGGCTGGACCGGCGACACGGAGGCCTACCAAGTCCGCGACGGCCAGCTGATCCACCGGGATGGGGAAAGTGGCAATATTTTTACCACGCAGGAGTACAGCGACTTTATCCTGCGTTTTCAATTCAAGCTGACGCCCGGGGCCAACAATGGCCTGGCAATTCGGTCGCCATTGCAGGGTAATCCCGCCTACGAGGGCATGGAACTTCAGATCCTGGACAATACCGCCGAGAAGTATACCGATCTCCAGCCTTACCAGTATCATGGTTCCGTATATGGCGTTGCCCCGGCACAGCGCGGCCACCTGAAACCGGTCGGTGAGTGGAATACGCAGGAAGTCATCGCCAACGGTTCGCAGATTACGGTCAAGCTCAACGGCGTGACCATCCTGGATACCAACCTCGAGGAGGCCGCCACCCCCAACACGGTGGATGGAGAAGAGCATCCCGGATTATTGCGTACCAGCGGGCATATCGGCTTTCTTGGCCACGGTGATGAAGTCGCTTTCCGGAATATCCAGGTACGCGACCTGAATGTTTACTACCCGGATTATTCCGGCGATACGGAAGTGGGCGGAGGGATGAACCACCCGCCCGAAGGCTTTACGGCCCTGTTTAACGGAGAAAATCTCGATGGCTGGAAAGGACTCGTCGAAAATCCCGAAGTACGCGCTCAAATGAGTAAAGAGGAACTGGCTGAAGCCCAAAAAGAGGCCGACCGCATCATGCAGCAGCACTGGTCGGTCCGTGACGGCATCCTCTTTTTCGACGGCAATGGTGAAAGTCTGGCCACTGAAAAAGATTACAAGGATTTTGAGATGCTCCTGGACTGGAAAATTGAGCCGGGCGGCGACAGTGGCGTCTACCTGCGCGGTACGCCCCAGGTTCAGATCTGGGACATCACGCAGTGGCCGGTCGGCTCCGGTGGACTTTACAACAACCAAAATCACCTGAGTGAGCCGCTGGTAAATGCCGATAATCCGGTTGGTGAGTGGAATCATATGCGAATTAAAATGATTGGTGAGCGCGTGACTGTGCACCTGAACGGTCAGCTCGTGGTACCAAATGTTGTGCTCGAAAATTACTGGAACCGCGACAAGCCGATCTACCCGGAAGGACAGATCGAACTGCAGGCGCACAATACGCCGCTGTATTTTAAAAATGTATTTATTCGTGAGATACCGCGTACGGAACCGCTGTTCAACGGCGAAGACCTTGCCGGCTGGGAGCGGGTCGGCGGCAATGCCGGAAGCTGGAACGCCGATGACGGCCTGCTTTATACTAAAGGCGACGGAGAAGAATGGGAAAAAGGCGCCGGGGGCGGATGGCTTTCGACTACGGAAATGTACGATAATTTCAAGCTGGAGCTTGAATACCGGCTGCCGGAAGGCGGAAACAGCGGTGTTTTCCTTCGAGCTCCGCACCAGGACGACCCCGCTTACCAGGGACTCGAAATTCAACTGCTGGATGATTATGCAGACCAATATGCGGGTCTGCAGCCCTGGCAATATACCGGCAGTATCTACGATATCAAGGCGCCCTCCAGGCGCGTATCCAAACCGGCCGGCGAATGGCAACAAATGGTGATCGTGGCAGACGGCCCGAATATCAAGGTAACGCTGAATGGCCAGTTGATTCTCAACACAAGCCTTGTGAATCACCTGAAAAAGGTGACGGAGCATCCGGGTCTGAAACGCAGGAAAGGCTATATCGGCCTGCAAAATCATAATTCGCGCGTGGAATTCAGAAACATCAACATTACTGAAATCAAATAACATACACCCGGGTATGGGACAAAATGACCAGACGAAATACTCGGGCCTTAACATTTTATCTCAATATGTTCATTCAAACATCCATGAAGATATCCAACATTATACTCGCAACGGTATCAATGCTTATTTTCTCACTTGCTGCCGGCAGCTCGCTGGCTCAATCCGGCATTCCGGGTGCTGAAGCTGCCGGGCAATGGGATATAACAATAGAAACGCCGGACGGACAATTGCCCTCCTGGCTGGAAATCAAGACCTCCGGTAACCAGGCGCTTGTCGGCCGGTATGTGGGCGCCGCGGGCAGTGCTCGTCCTATTTCGGAGATAAAGTATGATGAGCAAAGCGATACCTACAGTTTTACCATTCCGCCACAATGGATGCAGCAGTATCCCGACCCTCATTTCGTATTTGCACTAAACGACGGCACCCTTTCGGGATGGACGATCGGGCCCGATGGCAACAAGCTGGAATGGACAGGAGTGCGGGCGCCTTCCCTGGTGCGGGATGAAAAACCGGAATGGGGCCAGCCAATCGACCTGCTCGATCAGGATCTTTCCCAGTGGATCATTCCGAAAAACAACCAGTTCCGAATGGAAAACGGCATCCTGGTGAACCCGGAAGCGGGCGGCAACCTGGTAACCAAACAGAAATTCGACGATTTCAAGCTGCATGTGGAGTTCCGGTACCCGGAAGGCAGCAACAGCGGAATTTATCTCCGGGGACGATATGAAGTGCAGATCGCCGATAATTACGGGGTTGAACCGGAAAGTCACTACATCGGCGGCATCTACGGTTTTATTGATCCCACGGTTAATGCGGCCAAAAAAGCGGGCGAATGGCAAACCTACGACATCACGCTGAGCGGCCGGATGGTGACCGTGGAACTCAACGGAACCGAAGTAATCTGCAACCGACCCATTCCCGGCATCACGGGCGGGGCGCTCGACAGTAACGAAGGAGAACCCGGCCCGGTCATGCTGCAGGGCGACCATGGACCTATTGAATTCAGGAAAATTATTATTACACCCGCTACAAATCGATAATGACAGGTAACCTGTCAAAAACATTTTAAATGTTCGCCTTCACTCATTGTCGCAAAACTTAAATGAAGAATCATCTATAGCTTTTTCGCCACGTGATAGGGCCAAAACCATTGCTGCACGACAATCTATTTAAGATCAAATGGATGTAATACAGATTATTCAGCAGGCATTAGTAGATAGACAATCCTGGGACCTTTGCTGAACCTGCTATTTTATTGGGTGGTAGTTGTACACCCAACCTTATTGAACTTTTAACGGGAGAGCAAAACTCCCTCAGAACAAAGAATTGAGGCTTGTGCAAAGCCCTATCCTTTAAATAGAATTTTATCGAATTACTCAACCATTTAAAGCAGATTGAGATGAAAGTACAACGACTTTTAATTCTATTATCCATTGCAGCCATTGTTGCAGGCTGCGGTTCGCCAGATCAGGTCAAACGCCAAACGTTGAGCCTCATACCCGAACCAGTACACAAGCAAGTCAACCAGGGGCAGTTTCAACTTACCCCTGAAACCTCGATCGTTGTGGATGAAGGCAATGCCGAACTCGAGGAACTGGGAGAATTCCTGGCTAAATTGATCAACTCGGCTACCTGGTACTCTCTGGAGGTAACCACTTCCGCCAGCAACGAAAACAGCATCCGTCTAACCATCGACGACGAGGGAAGCTATCAAAATAAGGAGGCGTACATCCTGACCTCTGATGAAGAGGGAGTAACTATTCAGTCGCCCTCCGCTCAAGGCGTTTTTTACGGTGTTCAAACGCTGCGGCAGCTTCTTCCGCCCGAGATAGAGCACACCGATCCGTCACTGACACCGCAGGACGTAGAGTGGATGGTACCTGCCGTGGAGATTGATGATTATCCCCGATTTACCTACCGCGGCATGCACCTGGATGTGGCCCGCCATTTCTTTCCGGTCGAGTTTGTTAAAAAATATATCGACATCCTGGCTATGTACAAGATGAACCGGTTCCACTGGCACCTGACAGAAGACCAGGGCTGGCGTATCGAAATCGAGCAGTATCCCAGGCTCACAGAAGTGGGAGCGTGGCGCGATTCCACGCTGGTGGGCCATTACGGCTCCGGCATCTATGACGGGGAGCGCTACGGCGGATACTACACTCAGGAAGAGATCCGGGAAGTCGTTGAATATGCCCGGGACCGGTATGTCACGATCATCCCCGAAATTGAGATGCCCGGTCATTCCAGTGCCGCCCTCGCCGCCTACCCACAGTTTGGCTGCCGGGAAGACGGTGATTACCAGGTACAGACGACATGGGGTATTTTCGAGGATATTTACTGTCCCAGGGAAGAAACCTTTAAATTCCTGGAGGATGTGCTGACCGAAACGATGGAACTGTTTCCCAGCGAATACATCCATATCGGTGGCGATGAAGCGCCCAAGGCGCAGTGGGAAGAGAGCGAAGTGGCGCAACAAGTGATCCAGCGCGAGGGACTGGAGGACGAGCACGAACTGCAGAGCTACTTTATCACCCGCATGGAGCGTTTTCTCAATGAGCATGGACGACAGATTATCGGGTGGGATGAGATCCTTGAGGGCGGCCTGGCCCCCAACGCCACGGTCATGAGCTGGCGCGGAATCGAAGGCGGCATCGCTGCCGCCAGGCAGGGGCACGACGTCGTAATGACCCCCACCTCCCACGTCTACCTGGACTACTACCAGGCCGACCCGCAGACCGAGCCCCTTGCTATCGGTGGGTTTACCACCCTGAAAAAAACCTACTCCTTTGAACCGGTGCCCGACGTACTTAACGAAGAGGAGGCTCAACACGTACTGGGGGCCCAGGGCAATGTATGGACCGAGTATATAAAGTCGCCCGACAAGGCCGAGTATATGGCATACCCGCGCGCAATGGCGATCGCAGAACTGGACTGGACCCCAAAATCAAAGAAAAACTTTACCCTGTTCTGGAGGCGCCTGCAGAACCATTTTAAGCGGTTTGACATCATGGATATCAACGCCGCCGAACATTACAGGGGGACCATGCCCGTATTGAACAACGAGTAAACCTCCCACCCTGCTTTAAGCCCGGTCGTCGGCCATGACGACCGGGCCTTTTTTATGACGGTTACCTTTATTCCGTTCGCCTTTAACCAGGAAAAACGAATGCGACTGCATTCAGGGAACAGTAAAAACACAACATCAGATGCTGAAAATAATGAGATCCCCTATTTGCCTGTTACCCACGATATTTTATCTTACGTATAGATGGGTTAACAATCATTTAGTTGGAGTGATATAATGGGTAATATTCTACAGGCTACAGCAGGGAAAACTGCTATCTTTATTCTTATCCTTTTTACGGGAACAGCAAGTCTGGGCCAGGGGCAGGCACTGCTCTCACAAAACAGCTCAACTGCCGTTCTTACCGTTACGGAGGAGCAAGACTCCCTCTCCCCGCTTGACAAATATGACGAGCGGTTGCAAACTCTTGTTGCCTACCTCAAGCAACAGGGATATACCATCGGCTCGCTGTTGGAGGATGAACGGTTCGAAATTTATGAAAAGATCGGGGATCGCTTCCGGAATTCAGCCGAAAAAAAATCCCTGGGTATGGAGCAATACAAGCGCATACTGGGATTTGAGCACAAAAAACGGAACATTACCAGCTTTATGGAAACCCACACCGAACAACTCCAAAAAGCGGAAGAAACGTACGGAATTTCGAAATATGTGATTGCCGCCATCATTGGAATTGAGTCAGATTTCGGAAAGAACTTTGGTAGCTACAACCCCTTTAATTCGTATGTTTCGATGTATCTGGTGGATTACCGGGCTGATTTTGCGCAAGCCCAGCTCAAGGAGCTGCTGGATTTTACCACCCGTAACAAGCTGGATGTTTTTGAACTGAAATCAAGTTATGCCGGGGCGATGTCATATGGTCAATTCATCCCCTATTCCATCAATAAATGGTTTGTTGGCAGCGACATTTTTGACGTTAACAACAACATCCTCTCTATCGCCAACTACCTGTCATATTTTAAAGAGCGGACCGGCAGCATCGAAACCGCGGTGCTCCGGTACAATCCCAGCAGCCTGTACCGCGATGCCGTTCTCTCTCTTGCCCGTGAAGCCGAGGAGATGCATACCAATACAACAAGACGATAGCTCACCCTCTTACTCCAAAAAAATGGGCCCACGCTCCGTGTGGAAGCTCGTTTAGACGCGACATGCAGCCTGGTTTCTGTACTGGATTTTACTTCGGCTTCCGCGTCCCATTCAAGGCCGTGAGAGCAGGCAATTTTCATTCGCCCCTGGACAAACTTTCAACCTGCAACCTTCAGCTTTAAACCTTCCTCCCCCCTTCGAAATTCATCCTTCTTCATTCTGAATTTACAATTCCCGACCGGTGATTTGTTGGCTTCGTTTATATTCATAAAAAAGGAATGCTCCCTGCCAAGAAAAATGGCTTTCGTTACTTTTTAATAGCGCAAGATCCTGACTGGGCATCCTAGCATATACCGGTTAGCAACTTGTTCCTACCCATCTACTGGCCTAATCATAGATTTCTCCTTCTCCAGGGAGGAACGCATTTATCCCATGAATAGCCAATAAAAAAAGCCCCACTCCCGAAACGGGAATGAGGCCTTAATATGTTCAGACGCACGAAAAGTCTGAGTGGTTAAACAGGTCGGCTTACATCATGCCGCCCATGCCACCCATTCCTCCCATGCCGCCCATACCGCCAGGCATTCCGCCACCGCCGGCAGGTCCGTCATCATCGTCATCATCGCCTTTGCCAGGCTTGTCAGAGACGAGGGCCTCAGTGGTCAGCATCAGTCCGGCTACAGAAGCGGCGTTTTGGAGAGCCGTTCGGGCTACTTTCGTCGGGTCGATCACACCGGCTCCAATCAGGTCTTCGTACACATCGGTACGAGCGTTGTAGCCGAATGCATCTTTTCCTTCTTTCACCTTCTGAACAACGATAGAGCCTTCGGCACCGGCATTATCAGCGATACTTCGCAGCGGTGCTTCAAGCGCACGCCGGATAATATCGAATCCTACCTGCTGATCCGGGTTTTCTCCTTCAAGATCATCCAGGGCTTTCTGTGCACGGATAAAGGCAACTCCGCCACCGGGTACGATACCTTCTTCAACGGCAGCCCGGGTAGCGTGAAGCGCATCTTCTACGCGTGCTTTCTTCTCTTTCATCTCAACCTCGGAAGCCGCGCCGATATTCAGCACAGCCACGCCGCCGCTCAGCTTGGCAAGGCGTTCCTGCAGTTTTTCGCGGTCATAGTCAGACGTGGTGCTTTCGATCTGACCTTTAATCTGGTTGATGCGCGCCTTGATATCCTTGTCGTTACCCTGGCCGCCAACAATTGTCGTGGTGTCTTTGTCCACGTTGACGCGGTCAGCCGTACCAAGATAATCAAGCGTAGCATTTTCAAGCTTGTATCCACGCTCCTCAGAGATCACGGTACCGCCGGTAAGGATAGCGATATCTTCGAGCATCTGCTTGCGACGGTCGCCAAAGCCAGGAGCTTTGACCGCAGCAATCTTCAGTGAACCGCGCAGTTTGTTAACAACCAGTGTAGCCAGTGCTTCGCCTTCGATATCCTCGGCGATGATCAACAGCGGCTTGTTGGTTTGGATCACTTTTTCAAGGATGGGAAGCAGATCCTTCATGTTGGAGATCTTGCTGTCGAAGATCAGGATCTGGGGCTCTTCCATTGCAGCGACCATATTCTCAGAATCGGTCACAAAGTACGGGGAAAGATAGCCGCGGTCGAACTGCATACCTTCAACCGTTTCGAGATGGGTTTCGATACCTTTGGCTTCTTCAACCGTTATAACACCATCTTTACCCACTTTTTCCATCGCATCGGCAATCAGGTTGCCGATCGTTTCGTCATTATTGGCAGAAATAGTACCAACCTGGGCGATCTCGTTTCGGTCGCTGATCTCCTTGCTTTGTGCCTGGAGACTGGCAACAATAGCGTCAACAGCCTTTTCGATACCCCGTTTCAATTCCATCGGGTTGGCACCGGCCGTTACGTTTTTCAGTCCCGTTTGAATAATGGACTGGGCAAGCACGGTAGCAGTGGTGGTTCCATCACCAGCGTTATCGCTCGTTTTGGAAGCAACCTGCTTTACCATCTGAGCTCCCATATTTTCACGCTTGTTGGAAAGCTCAATCTCTTTAGCAACCGTTACACCGTCTTTGGTTACGGTTGGCGCGCCAAATGATTTTTCAATTACAACGTTGCGTCCACGTGGGCCCAACGTAACCTTGACAGCATTCGCCAGCTTGTCAACGCCGCGCTTTAGCGCATCGCGGGCTTCCATATCGTAGTGAACTAATTTTGCAGACATAGTTCTCCTGTAGTTTGATTAATTTTCAGTTTTATAATTTTGAAAAAATTCGTGAATTGCATTAGGAAACAATTCCTAAAATATCGGCTTCTCGCATTATCAGGTATTCCTCACCATCCAATGTAATTTCGGTACCTGAGTACTTGCCATACAGAACTTTGTCGCCTTCGGCAACCGACATGTCGATCTTGGTTCCATTTTCTACCTTTCCCGGACCGGCAGCTACCACAGTACCTTTTTGAGGTTTTTCTTTAGCTGTATCCGGGATAATAATACCCGAACTTGTCTTTTCTTCGGCGGGTTCAGGCTGAACCAACACGCGATCACTCAAGGGTTTAATTTTTGTTTTAGCCATATGTATGACTCCCTAATTTAAGTTAATAGTTGAAGTTGAAAATTCAGTTCCATGTAATTTTTTGACTCAGTCCATTACAACATCACTGAGTATCTCAGGTACATATATGAGCAAGTACCGTACCAAACTTTGGGGAATGGATAAAAATGTTATCAACAAACACTGAAAGGGTGGTTTGCCGGCTGAAACATGCCAATTACAAAATATTGGTCAATGTCAACTAATTTTGGAAGCCGAAATTTCAGGTCAAAATGCCATCTTCCTCAAGAAGGGCTGTCAACTTTTCATAAACAGATGGCTCCCAGGCTTCTGCCCGTTTGTCAAAATCGAAGCCATCGGGCAGGGCGCTCTTGTCGATAATCGGTTTAAGCGCGTTACTCAGCTTTTTTCTGCGCTGGTTAAAGGCGGTGCGAACCACCGTTTTGAGATGCGGATCGGAGCACGTAAGCGGCCCCTGGTCAAAACGCAGTCGCACCATGGCGCTGTCTACGTTGGGCTGGGGAGTAAAGACCTGGCGGGGCACCTCGAACAGGATTTCGGGCGTGCACATCAGCTGCGTCTGCACGCTGAGTATTCCGTAGTCTTTTGTACGGATATTGGCGACCAGTCGCTCGGCCACCTCCTTCTGCATCATCAGCAGGGCGTCAGCAAGCAGTGCACGATTTTCCAGCAGAAGAAACAGGATCTGGCTGGTTATATAGTAGGGCAGGTTCCCGATTACATGGGTCTTCTCTTTTTCAAGGACGAGCTCTTCAAAATCTATATCAAGAATGTCTTTGTGGAGGATCCTCAATTCCGGGAATTTCTGCTTCAGCACCTCAACCGCCCGCTGGTCCAGTTCAACTGCTACGACATCCTCATACCGTTTCAATAGACCCTCCGTCAGCAGGCCGGTACCCGGACCGATTTCAATTATGCGGTGCCCCGGGCCCGCATTCAGCGCACCCGCAATTTTCTCAATCATGTTGGTATCTTTTAAAAAATGCTGGCCTAAACTTTTTTTTGGACGGATACTCATTTTTGGCTGTTAGTTATTGGTAATTGATTCTTTGTTTTAAATATGATTCAACCCGGGTTTGTTTATACCTGTACTGGGAGCTTTGGTTCGTGACCTCAGGCTTTCTTTAAATATTCACTCTTCCTTATGCCTGCTTTAACGTAATCTATCCTGCATTCCTTTGCGAGCTTCAGCTCGCGTTACCTTTTTCGATTCCATTGTCATTACTTCTCATAACCACTTGTGTTACTCTGGCATCCGTGCTTCTCACGTTTTTCAAACCCTTTTTGCTTCGAGGAACTGTTTAAATTAATTTGTTCAAAATATTCACACAACATTGGGCAAACAACATTTATTTATGGATATCAATCCCCTTGAAACCGAAGAGATCGGCATAAAGACTCTAGAGCAGCGGTTGATGAAATCCAACTCCGAGATCTCCCTGAAAATAGGTCTGCCGAAAGAGGTCAACAATGATGAACGTCGCCTTTCCCTGACCCCGGGCGGCGTGTCGGTGCTGGTGGCCAACGGGCACGAGGTGTTTATCGAAAAGGGGGCTGGCGAGGAAGCCAATTTTGACGATACCGAGTTTGCGGATGCCGGTGCAGAAATCACCTACAGCGTGGACGAACTCTATAAAAAGTCGGAGTTGATTGTGAAGGTGGCGCCCCCAAGCGAGGATGAATTTGATCTGCTGGAACCAGATCAAACGCTTATCTCGGCACTGCACCTGGGTAATACCACGGAAGATTTTATGGATCTGCTCATTAAAAAAAACATCACCGCCATCGGGTACGAATTTATCCAGGGCGAAGACAAGGAGTTCCCGATCGTGCGGATGATGCATGAGATCACCGGCTCGATGTCGGTTCAAATTGCGGCCCATTACCTTGAGAAAAATGACGGCGGCCAGGGTATCATGCTGGGCGGCATCTCCGGCATCCCCCCCGCTACTGTATTGATTCTTGGTGCAGGGATCACCGCGGAGTATTCCGCGCGTACCGCCCTCGGCTACGGGGCCCAGGTTTTTGTGATGGACAACGACCTGGCCAAGCTGCGCCACCTCGAAAATGCGCTCGACCGCCGCATTATCACCGCCACGGCCAACTACCAGTACCTCAGTTCTGCCCTGCAATACGCGGATGTGGTGATTGGAGCGGCGATGTCAGAGGGAGAGAGGGCCCCGGTCCTGGTTACGGAAACGATGGTTGCCAACATGAAACCGGGCAGCGTAATTGTGGATACGGTGATCGACCAGGGCGGGTGCATCGCCACCAGCCGGGCGACCGTGCATTCCGATCCCGTGTACAAAAAGCATGATGTCATCCACTACTGTGTGCCCAACATACCATCCAACGTCGCCCGAACCGCCACCTACGCCCTGAACAACGTTATTGCCCCCTACCTGCTTTCGATTGGGGATGCCGGGGGAATCAAGCAGTGCCTGTGGTCGAATACGGCGCTCAGAAACGGGACCTACGTGTATAAGAAGCATCTCACCAAAAAATCCCTGGCCGATATTTTTGACATGCCCTACCGTGAAATTGAGATGCTGATCGCCAGCCAGATTTAGTTATTTGTTATTCGTAACCAGTTATTAGTTTACAGGTGTGCAATCAATTGATATACTCGATCAACAGAAACAGCATTCCATCTTAGATACACAAATAAGGGGCCTTTGCAGAACCTGCTATTTTGTTGGGAGGTAGCTGTACTACCGACCTTTATGACCTTTAAACGGGAATACAATGCCTTTAAAACGAGGAATAGAGGGTTTTGCAAAGCCCTCATATAACTAACAACCAGTAACTAAAAATTGTCACATTCCGAACTCAGCGAACAAAATTTTAAACGGATCAGCCTGATCAACTGGGGATTGTGCTTTCCGCTCATCGTCCTTTTCGGATGGCCTTTTCTCTACCTGTGCAGCTACCTGCAAATTGACCGGATCTTTGCCTTCAGCGGGTCCTTCCTGTTTTCCCTGCCATTCCTGTTTACCATTCTTCACGGGCACGTAACCATGGCGCTTGGTGCTGCGCATCGTCACCACTACTATAACTGGCTGTTGGACAAACCCTATACCCACGGCTTATTCTTCCACGACATCTTTACCAAAACCCGTTTTCGCCTGGCACTGCTTGTCGCCAGCGGTATTCTTTTGGCATGGGGGTATTTCTGGAGTTAACATTTTATAGAGCCCTTTGCAAAACCGTTGTTTTTAAAGCCCTCTTATAGTGATTTTAGTTGAAAAAACGGTGATTTCTATCAATAAAAAACCTCCAGGATTCTAAAAACCCCGGAGGTTTAATAAAAGCCCGTACATGAGCCTGCGTTAATACGCCTTGCCGTTTCTAATCTCCTCAACCACACTCGGATCGAGCAGCGTAGAAGTATCTCCCAGATCGTCGGCTTCACCGGCGGCCACTTTGCGCAGAATACGGCGCATAATTTTCCCGGAACGCGTTTTGGGGAGTCCCGGTACAATCTGGATTTTATCCGGTTTGGCAATAGGACTGATAATTTTAGAAACCAGGTCGTGGATCTCCTTTTTAAAATCTTCGGCACTGGATACGCTGTTTTCGGTAATCATGAAGGCAAATACCCCCTCTCCCTTCACATCATGCGGATATCCAACGACAGCCGATTCCACGACCTTGGGATGCTCGTCAATGGCATTTTCAATTTCAGCCGTGCCCAGCCGGTGGCCGCTCACGTTCAACACGTCGTCTACCCGACCGGTGATGCGATAGTACCCATCCTCATCGCGCCGGCACCCGTCGCCGGTAAAGTAATATCCTTCATAGGGCGTAAAATAGGTTTCCATATACCGTTCATGTTCGCCCCATATGCCGCGGGTCATTCCGGGCCACGGCTGTTTGATTACCAAGTTCCCCTGCACGCCGTTGCCCTTGATCTCCTCGCCGTTTTCATCCACCAGTGCCGGCTCAATGCCCGGCAGCGGCAGGGTGGCATAACCCGGCTTGGTCGGGGTGATGCCCGCAAGCGGGGAAATCATGATGCCGCCGGTTTCGGTCTGCCACCAGGTGTCAACAATGGGACACTCGCCGTTCCCGATCTTGTCGTGATACCAGTGCCAGGCCTCCTCGTTGATCGGCTCCCCGACCGTTCCCAGAACTTTCAGGGAGCTGAGATCATACTTGTTCACGTATTCGATATCCTCCTTCATCAGCGCGCGGATAGCGGTTGGCGCCGTGTAAAAGTGAGTAACGTTGTATTTCTCCACTACTTCCCAGAATCGACCCGGGTCGGGATAGGTCGGCGTACCTTCAAATATAATGCTGGTATTCCCATTCAGCAGCGGCCCGTAGGTCACATATGAGTGCCCCGTAATCCATCCGGCGTCCGCCGTACACCAGTACACATCATTTTCTTCTACCTGGAATACATTCCGCATCGTGTAGCTGACATACACCATGTAGCCACCACACGTGTGGACCTGTCCTTTCGGCTTGCCCGTGGAGCCGGAAGTATACAGGATAAACAGCGGATCTTCTGCATCCATCTCCACCGCCTTGTGTTCTTTCGAGGCGTTGCGGATGAGCATGTGCCACCAGTGGTCGCGCCCTTCCACCCAGTCGATCTCGCGGTTGGTTCGCTGGCAGACGATCACTTTATCCACCGAGGGACACTCTTCCAGCGCTTCGTCTGAAATATCCTTCAGCGGTACGTGCTTGTCGCCCCGCCGCAACCCGTCATTTGTGATCAACATTTTGGCGTCACAGTCCTGGATGCGCTCGGCCAGCGACTGGGCCGAAAACCCGGCAAAAACGATGGAGTGAACGGCCCCGATCCGCGCACAGGCCAGGGCTGCAATAGCCAGTTCCGGGGTCATCGCCATATAGATTGCCACGCGGTCGCCTTTTCGTATGCCCTGCTCCTGCAGCACATTGGCAAACCGGCACACATCTTCGTGAAGCTGGCGGTAGGTGATCGTCCGGCGGAAAGAATCCGGGTGATTGGGTTCAAAAATAAAGGCGGGCTTGTTGCCCATCGTGCTCAGGTGCCGATCCAGGCAATTTTCGGTGATATTCATTTTGCCGCCTTCAAACCATTTGACGTTCCCCTCTTCAAAGCTGCCGCTGTGCGTTTTGTCCCAACGCTTGCGCCAGTAGAAGGTACCCGCTTCATGCTCCCAAAACGCTTCGGGATTTTTTATGCTTTCATCATAGACCTTCTTGTATTCCTCAAAAGATTTAATATTCAACCACATAGGTTCATCCCCTTGTTGCTAATTGAAATTTCGTTAAACTTTGGTTCTCGTATGTTAAATAATTTAAGATCAGAATCAAGTTTAAATACCCATTCTGTTTCAAAGAAAACACCGACTTTAATTGTTTTTACAGAAATTTGGAGGAAAGCTCGATTCCACGCTGAGGCTTGCCTTCGGCCCCTGCACCAGCAATTTCCTGCCACGCGATATTCGACGAGTTACTACATTGAGCTACAGTTAGCTATGACTCGCTATCTGGCGGTGATTCCTCATCAAAACCCCTGACTACCTGTGCGGGATACCGGATCTGTTCCACCATCTCCTGTACATCCTCCGGGGGGGTGGAGGTCAGCCGCGAAATGGTAAATGCGACCACGAGATTCACCAGGCCGGCAATGGTACCGAATCCTTCCGGTGAAATACCAAACCACCAGTCGGCCTCCGTTCCCCCTCCGAATCCGCCGAGCTTGTACTTGATCATGTAAAAAAGCATCAGCAAAATTCCTACAATCATACCGGTAATGGCCCCCTCCCGGTTCATTCTCTTGTCAAATATTCCGAGCAAGATAGCCGGGAAGAACGAAGCCGCAGCCAGCCCGAATGCAAGGGCCACGGTGGCAGCTACAAATCCGGGGGGATTGATTCCAAAATAGCCCGCCACGATGACCGCAAACCCGGCGGCCACCCGTGCCCACACCAGCTCCATCTTTTCAGAAATTGAGGGATATATCTGTTTCTTGATCAAGTCATGGGAAATACTGGTTGAGATAACAAGCAGCAGGCCCGCTGCCGTTGAAAGCGCGGCTGCCAGTCCACCGGCGGCGACCAGTCCCACCACCCAGCTGGGGAGATTGGCAATTTCCGGATTGGCCAGCACCATAATATCGCGATCGACGGTCAGTTCGTTGGCATTTTCGTCTGCCACGTACTGGATCTTGCCATCACTGTTTTTGTCTTCAAACTCGATGAGCCCGGTCTGCTCCCACGTGGTAAACCAGGCGGGTACCTCCGTATATTCGGTATTTGAGACCGTTTGAATCAAGTTGACGCGGGCAAAAGCGGCAATGGCTGGTGCCGTGGTATAGAGGATGGCGATAAAGAGCAATGCATAGCCTACCGACTTTCGTGCATCACGGACCTTGGGTACCGTAAAAAACCGTACAATCACGTGCGGGAGTCCGGCGGTCCCGATCATTAGTGCCAGCGTAATAGCAAATACGTCGATCATGGAACGCGTTCCGGAGGTATATTCCGAAAACCCGAGATCGGTATTAAGCTGATTAAGCTTTTCAAGCAGGTAGGTAGAGCTGTCGGCCAGTGTGCTCCCAAAGCCGATCTGGGGAATAAACACGCCCGTCAACTGGAAAGAGATAAAGAAGGCGGGAACCATGAATGCAAAAATGAGAATACAATACTGTGCCACCTGGGTGTAGGTGATCCCTTTCATTCCACCCAGTACGGCATAGGAAAACACAATCAACATACCGATGTAGACGCCTATATTCACCGGCACCTCCAGGAAACGGGCAAAGACGACGCCCACCCCGCGCATCTGGCCGGCCACGTAGGTAAAGGAGACGATAACAGCACAAATAACCGCAACGGTACGCGCCAGGTTCGAGTAATAGCGATCTCCGATAAAGTCGGGTACCGTAAATTTGCCAAATTTTCGGAGGTATGGTGCCAGCAGCAGTGCCAGGAGTACATAGCCGCCGGTCCATCCCATGAGGTACACGGCCCCGTCGTAGCCCATAAACGAAATCAGGCCAGCCATGGATATAAAGGAGGCGGCCGACATCCAGTCGGCGGCAGTAGCCATGCCATTGGCCAGGGGCGAAACACCGGTTCCGGCGATATAGAAATCACTGGTGGAACCGGCACGCGACCATACCGCGATGCCTACATACACTGCAAATGTGAGTCCGACTAATAAATAGGTCCATCCCTGAATTCCCATATTCTATCCTTAAATTTAAATAGCAGTTAGCAAATTTTCCTTTAAAAAGATCCTGCGACCTGTGCCCGGGAAGCTCGCTTATATCATTTCACTCGAGGTCGCAGTTTTGGGTAACGGTACCCGCGGATCTAAAGTCGGGCATCAATCCTCTTCATCCAGATCAAACTTTTTGTCCAGCCGGTTCATCAGCCAGACGTAGACGAAAATGAGCACCACAAACACGTAGATCGATCCCTGCTGGGCGAACCAGAACCCCAGTTTAAATCCACCAATCTGAATGGTATTGAGCGGTTCCACAAGCAGTATTCCAAAACCGAAAGAAACGACGAACCAGATCGACAACAGGATACCGACATATTTTAGATTGGCACGCCAGTATCCTTCCAAATGCTCCTTCTTTTCCATGCTGCTAATGCGTTGGTTTTATCATAGCTTATCCCCGTACAAGGCAGGATGCTGCCCTGCAATTATTCCAGTCTCCTAAATAATTGTGTTCGAGGAGTAAGTCAAATACCAAATCTGTTTCTGTCGCTGTTTTTTGCAACAGTTTATAAATTATATTTCGATCGTTTGCGTTAGTCCTCATTGAATGAAAAAACAAAAAAATGTCGAAGCAACATCCAGGGTTAAAGATTATTGAAACGTGGTTTGAAGAACGGGCCTGGGAACCGTTCAGTTACCAGCGGGAGGTCTGGAATAACGTATTATCCGGCCGTAACGGCTTACTCAACGCCCCGACCGGAAGCGGAAAAACCTATGCTCTGTGGATCCCGATCCTGATCCGGTGGATTAACGAACATCCCGAAACGTATCGCGAACTGACCGGCAACGGACTTCAGCTTTTGTGGATCACCCCGCTGCGGGCCCTGGCAAAAGATCTTGAACAGGCTCTCCAAACCGTGGTTGATGAACTGGGTATTCCCTGGGAGGTGGCACGCCGTACCGGGGACGTCTCCGCGTACAAAAAGAGAAAAATGAAACAGCAGATGCCCGAAGTCTTGATCACGACCCCGGAAAGCCTGCATATTCTGCTGGCGCAAAAAGGATATCCGACCTATTTTGAGGATCTGCAGGCGGTTGTAGTGGACGAATGGCATGAACTTTTGGGATCGAAGCGCGGCACGCAGGTAGAGCTGGGACTCTCCCGGCTGAAGCACCTCCAAAAAGAGCTCCAGATCTGGGGCATTTCCGCGACAATCGGCAACATTGACGAGGCATTGCAGGTTCTTTTGGGAGCTGATCACAACTCCGACTCCTCGGTTATCATCAAAGCGGACGTTGAAAAAAAGCTGGAGGTCCGTTCTGTGCTGCCCGATGATGTGGAAACATTCCCGTGGTCCGGGCATCTCGGTACCCGGCTGCTTCCAAAAGTATTGCCCATTATCAAGAAAAGCCACTCCACACTCATTTTCTGCAACACGCGTTCGCAGTCAGAGGTCTGGTTCCAGCAACTGCTGGAGGCCCAGCCGGAACTGGCAGGCTCTATCGCCCTCCACCACGGGTCCCTGGATCCCAAAATACGCTCATGGGTAGAAACTTCGCTGCATGAAGGAGCACTAAAAGCGGTGGTCTGTACTTCCAGCCTGGATCTGGGCGTAGACTTCACCCCGGTGGAGACGGTCATACAGGTGGGGAGTCCCAAGGGGGTGGCCCGTTTCCTGCAGCGCGCCGGGCGCAGCGGTCATCAACCCGGGGCTACGAGCCGAATCCATTTCGTTCCGACCAACGCTTTGGAACTGTTTGAAGCCGCTGCCCTTAAAACAGCCGCGCAAAACAGGACGGCCCTCGAAAGCCGGGATCCGATCCTTAAACCGTTCGATGTGCTTGTCCAGTACCTGGTCACCCTTGGAGTCTCGGAGGGCTTTCATCCCGGGCAGATTTTCTCAGAACTTAAAACAACCTTTGCCTACCAGGCGCTTTCCGAAAAGGAATGGAACTGGATAATGCAGTTTCTGACTACCGGCGGTAAATCCCTGACCCGTTACGACGAGTATTCAAAACTGGTTCAGGAAAAGGGGCTGTACAAAGTAACGGACCGAAAAATAAAGCGCCGCCACCGGATGTCGATCGGTACTATCACCAGCGATACCATGATGAAGGTGAAATATATGAAAGGAGCCACGCTGGGCCATATTGAGGAGTGGTTTATCACCAGACTTAACCCCGGTGATACATTCTGGTTTGCCGGTCGTGCAGTGGAATTGATCCGCACCAAAGACATGACGGCATATGTACGCCGTTCCAACGCCTCCAAAGCGATTGTCCCCAGCTGGATGGGCGGACGGATGTCGCTCTCTTCCAACATGTCAAAACTGCTGCGCCAAAAAATCCACGAAGCGATTGAAGGCACCTCCAAGGATATCGAGCTGACTGCCATACAACCTATTCTGAAGGTGCAAAACGACTGGTCGATGCTCCCGGATGAGGATGAGCTGGTCATCGAAAAAACATTCTCGGAGGAAGGCTGTCACCTGTTCTTCTTTCCATTTGAAGGTCGCTATGTTCATGAGGGGATGTCTGCACTGATTGCCTACCGGATCTCCCAAATGACCCCGATCACCTTCTCCATTGCGATGAACGACTACGGTTTCGAACTCCTCTCGGATCAGGATATCCCCATAGAAAAAGCGCTGAAGCAAAATCTTTTTTCAGACAAACAGTTGGTGGAAGACATTTTCTCCAGTCTCAATGACACCGAAATGGCCCGGCACCGCTTTCGGCAAATCTGCCAGATTTCAGGATTGATTTTCCCGGGATTTCCCGGTCAGAAAAAAACGGGAAGGCACCTTCAGATGTCATCGGGCCTCTTTTTCGATGTGTTTTCTGAATATGAACCCGACAACCTGCTCCTGCAACAAGCCTATGACGAGGTACTCTCCCACCAGCTGGATGAAGCGCGATTGCGCAGAGCCCTGAAGCGCATTCAGTCTCAAAAAATTACGCTGAAGAATACCAAAAAATTCACCCCGTTCGCCTTTCCCATTATGGTAGATCGGCTTCGTGAACGACTTACTTCAGAAAAACTGATTGACCAGGTTAAAAGAATGCAGGTTGAACTCGAGAACGAAGTTTGATTATGATCGATGTGGCAAATGCCCGAAAAATTCAGTTGCAGCAACAGTCAATGTGGCTGCTGCCGCAACACGCTCTCTTTTGGGAGGAAAAGCAGATATTGATGGTGGCCGACCTTCACCTGGGCAAAGCGGGACATTTTCGCAAAAACGGCATCCCCGTGCCTGGTCATCTCAACGTCTCCAACCTGGATCGGTTCGACCACCTGCTGGAATCGGTGGATGCTCGGCATCTCATTATGCTGGGCGACCTGTTCCACAGCCGAAAAAACCGGGAGTGGGATCATTTTTTTGAGTGGAGATCGCGCCATGCACGCCTCGAAATTACACTCGTCATGGGCAATCATGACATCCTGGAACACCAGGCGTACCACGCCTCGCACATCAACCTCTTTAACAAGCTACGAATCGGGCCGTTTTTACTTGTCCACGATCCCGAAACGCTGCAACGTCATGGTACTCGTCCCGGTTACCTGCTCAGCGGACATATTCATCCGGCTGTGAGACTGCGGGGCAAAGGTCGCCAATCAATGAAGTTGCCCTGTTTCTATTTTAGTGCAAACAAAGGAATTTTACCAGCATTCGGGGCCTTTACCGGTACGCATGTGGTAAAACCGGCCCCAAACGACCGGGTGTATGCCGTCGTTGAGGATCATATTTTACCTTTTGATAGGTCAAGCTGAACTACCGGTTGCAAGCATAAAATTCCATTCCAGGTTACCATTCAGAACTATGAAGCGGCGATCACCTGGCAGGAGATGAATACATCCCGTAGTTTCTAAACAAAAAAAAGATGTGTAAGTCAGATTGGCAAAAAATTTGTCTTGTGTGTCTTGTACAATTTTGGGATTTATGTCCATCCAGGCGGTATGACTACTGGCTGGATTTTCTCTTCACGCAGTGATGCAGGCGACTCAAAATCCGCGACTTCTTGGTTCGAACATTGGCCCCTGATATATCAAAATGGTCACTGGCCTGCTTTGTTGTTGCCTGCGGTTTATCTATAAAATATTTAATAAATCGTCTTGATTTGGGTCGCAGTTCCTGCAGGCACTCTCTGAGAATTACCTGCCGCTCTTCTTCCAGCAGGTTTTCATATTGTTCGGCCGGCTCCACCATGTGCTGTTCATGATCCTCAATTGGATGGTTAAATTTGTGCTTATCTTTTGCATAACGAATATATTCATGTTTGCACGCCCGGATCATATACATGAATATATATTTCTCCCTCCGAATATTATCCTTTCGGATCTGTTCCAATACATTTAATATCGCCTGGTGCACACACTCTTCCGCATCCTGCTCGGACGCACCCATCGTCACTTTCAGGTAATCGATCAAACGGGGAAGCAGCTCTTCGAGCAGCTCATTTGCTTTGGCCTCCCTATTTTCCTGTAAAGCGAAAACCAACTCTGAATAATCAACTCTGGAAGAACTCAATGGGATAAATCTCTACCTATTTCTGTTTTAGCTCCATAATTTGAAAAAACAGGGCTTTAAAAACCCGGGATTTTCCAGCGCCAGTCACCGAGCGTGTTCGAAACCACAATCTATTGTCTTTTTTTGAGAAATCCGCATTGTAAAAATACCGGGACCGGAAACCAACGATTTTGCACGCCCTTTAATATAAAGAAATAACTTGCCAGTGTTCCTTTCTTCAATAAAGATCTGTGCCTTCAGAATTCAGCATCTCAGGGGCGCGGCCAAAGCGACGTACTCATATTTTCAGATCCCGATTTAAGGGTTTTGCAAAACCAGGGGTTTTGGTCAGGGTCAACACCTGAACGGATTCGTAACCGGAGCTTAGACTCCATAAATGAGGATTTCGAATTCCCGGAAATACGGATATTCACGCCTGTCACCAAAAAACTGCAGACAACTATTGGGTTCTGCAAGAAATTCATAGCAATGAGGGCATTTACCTCGCCGAGAGTTATCAAAATTTATAAAATATTAAAACTCAAACAAACGCTAGATTCCTTTTGAAATTTAATTTATAATATAAACTGTAATAATAAAATAACATAATAATTTATGTTACCTACAAATTTTGTATTTATTTTAAAATTTATATTAGTCTAATAAATTGTTACAAAAGATATTTGCACACTTAAAAACCAAGAAGGCATATTTTTTTGTAACAATTACCTGAAAGATCACTCTTATTCTGATGGGAAGATTTACCTTCTTGTAAATAAGAACCTGCAAATAGATTTACTTTCGCAATCCATAATCCTAAAAAACAGCATAGTTATGAAGACCATCAAAACATTTGCCGCCAAAACATTCGCGTTCATCCTCATCCTCGGGACCGCCGCCGCGTGCGGATCCGTCACCGATGCCACCCT
>NZ_JBINJE010000024.1:0-64496 GCF_043951955.1 Halalkalibaculum sp. DA384
TTGTGAGGATACCCAAATTTGAGCTACCGGGTACTATCGCTGGATATCATAATATCATTGGCTTAAGCCGTAATTTGTTCTACTTCGTGAATAATCCGGGTTAAGTGATTTGAGGGTTCAATTGAATACTATTCCAACATAATGTCTTAAATGCAACTCCACCCGTGGTGATTACGCCATTCTTGCGGGTTGATTGCGACAGCGGGTTTTGGTTAATTGATAATAGTTTTACCGGAGCCAGTCACTGTTAATTAATGCCCAAACCGATGAAACACGTATCCATCCTCATCCCACGCGGTAATGCCAGTGTCGTAAACATCGGCGGTACGCACCAAATTCTGTCGATGGTGAACCAGACGTTGCAGCAGCTGGGACGGAAGCCGGTGTTCGATATCCACCTGGTGGGACTGGAGCAGGAGGTCCGCCAGTCGCCCGGTATCTTTTCGGTTACCCCCGACTGCCTGATGACGGAAGTTGGGGAAACAGACCTGATTATCATTCCGGCCATTTTTGATGATGTGCCTGCCGCCAAAAAGAAAAACCAGGAGTTTATCCCCTGGATTTTACACCAGTATAAAAACGGGGCGGAAGTGGCCAGCATGTGCGTGGCGGCTTTTTTCCTGGCCGAGACGGGCCTGCTGGATGGCAAAAAATGCTCCACCCACTGGATGCACGCCAACAGCTTTCGGAAATTGTACCCCGAAGTGGAGCTGGTGGATGAAAAGATCATGACAGAGGAGGACGGCATCTACACCAGCGGCGGAGCCTACGCTTTCCTGAATTTACTGATGTACCTGATCGAGAAGAATGCCGGCAGAGAGGTGGCGGTGCATATTTCCAAAGCATTTGCCATTGATATCGATCGCGAAAGCCAGTCGCCGTTTATCATGTTTGAAGGACAAAAAGATCACGCCGACGAGAAAATTAAATCGGCCCAGGAATACATCGAAGAAAATTACGAGCGAACAATCCGCGTGGATGAACTGGCCGATAAACTGGCACTGAGCCGCCGTACGCTGGAACGGCGATTCAAGCGGGCCACCTCCAATACGGTAACGGAATATGTCCAGCGCGTAAAAATTGAGGCGGCCAAAAAAGACCTGGAGCGAACCCGTAAAAATGTGACCGAAGTGATGTACGAGGTCGGCTATTCAGATACCAAGTCCTTTCGTAACCTGTTCCGCAGGATCACCGGCCTGACGCCGATCGAATACCGTGAGAAATACAACCGCGATGCCGTAGCCGTCTAAAAACCGACCTTTTTTTGGCATCCCCAGACAGATGACCTGCCGGCAATTGGTAAGGCTGAAAGGGTATTTTAGATGCCCGGTTTTCCCTCTATTGCCTTCAACTATCTCTCATTTAATACGGGGGATAGCAATCTTACCGGAACGAAAAGCCTCAACACAAAAAGCGGTTTTAACAGAAGAGATGTTTCTTTTGTCTTGATACAAAAGGAACCGAAAACTCAAGAAGAATTTAACTCCCCGGGCGGACCTCATCCCGTCCGCTGTTCAGATGAATCGCCTGCTCCTCATAAAACAGAAATTCTTCGGGTTTGGACATGGTGCAATACCCCGTTCATACGACCTACTCCTTCGAAATCCTTCATTCATAATCCCCCACTCCGCTGCATGCAGGAATGGCACGAGCGAGACGCCCGCGCCAGTATTAGAATTAAGTTCAATGGTTTTAGCACAGGCGCGGTTTCGTTATTTGCGGACTGGTTATTCGTTTTTTGAATTAAACCAATAACCTATCTCCGGCGGCGAATGTTGCGGTTTGTCTTCTTCGATGAAAAAATAAACAGGGAATCATGATTAAGAAGCCCCGAAAGGCAGATAGTTACCAACATTTTCATGAGATACTCTAAATGATCTGGATCCCTTTATTACCCGGCGGGCTCCATCTGCCGTTCCTTTTTACGGCGGCGATGTGCTTTTAGATATCGCTCATCTTCAGCATACGTCGTAGGATATACCGTGGGAACCGGCTGAGGATCCATATTTTCATCCACATTTACAAAGGTGAACACACAGGTATTGGAAAGCGCCTTGGTCACTTTATCCAGGCTGGTGCGCTCAATATCGATTTCAATGCTGATAGAAGTTTCACCCGTATATACGATGCGACTGGTAAAATCGAGTTTGTCGCCAATACGGATCGGCTGCAGAAAGTTGATCCGGTTCACGCGTACAAATACCGGCCGGTTTGGGGCGATCTCCTCAGCGTGCATCAACGCCAGCTCAAACGCCCGGCGGATGACGTAGCCCCCAAATATTTTCTTGGGTACGTTTTCATGATCCGGGTACATTCTTTCCATGCTGCTGCGAATAAGATCTCCGGCCAGGAGCCCGTCAAACCCCTCCTTTTCCTGCGCATGGTGCAGTTTACGCAGATGGTGGAACTCCTCTTTACTCGGCGGTTCTTCCAGCGCGTCAATCTGCCGGCGGTATGATTTGCGCCGTTCGATCGCTGCCTGGTATCGCTCTTTTTCCAGGTCGCATTCATATTCAAGCGGGGGGATGGGCAGGCTTTCGGCTTTTTCACCTTCTCCCGTACGCGCCACCATCGTAAAGTAACAGGCCGCCAGTGAGTGTTCCGCCTCCTTGTCCTGGTCAACCCTGATGCCGACCTCCATGGAGGTTCGCCCTACATAATTGATGCGAGCCCGCAGGTACACATCCCTGGTTATATCGCCCGGAACATGCAGGGCGATATCATCGACGGCAGCCGTCACCACACGTGCCCCGGGTTCAAACTGGTGGACATAGTCCAGCGCCACATCCTCGGCCAGCTTGTCGAGATGCTCCAGCAGTCGTCCCCAGCGCATATTGCCGGGAATCTGCCTGTCCACAATCATGAATTTACGACGCAGCTGACGGTCACTGCTAAACGGGAGAGTTCGCTCAATGGAGGTGTCTAAAGGACGCATAATCGGATAATTGAAAATGAAAACACGTTTCTAAATATAAAATAAAAGCGAACTGATGCCATCACGAATATTGTTTCATTTGCATCATATGTCAGTTCAACACAGTATATAAGACCATTTTGCCGTTTGCTACATCCCGGGTTCGTATTTTCGGCATAAATCAATGTCCCGCACTGTATTTCGAGGGAAATAAAATAATTTTCGTGAGAAGTGCAGGTTAGCCCGGATTTCTATACTCTTGCCCGCTGCACTCTCATTGGCTACATTGCAACTCCGCCTGCGGAAGATTGTTGAGTGATAATTGCCGTATTCCAGGCAAGCCCGCGATGGCTGCGACTTGCATCGAACTGAGTTTTTGTTACCCCAAACTGCTAGAAACCAGGAAAAATATTCAATGATGAAACGGAGTTTTCAAGAAATTTACGAGCAGCTTTACCAAATTTTGCGAAACTATGATTTCCCGGAAGAACGGGCCCGGCTTATCGCTCAAACGCACACCCAGTCTAGTTGCGACGGGGTCTATTCGCACGGACTCAACCGCTTCCCTTCCTTTATTGATTATGTGGAGCGCGGACTGATCGACGTTGCTGCCGAGCCGGAAAAAGTGGGCTCTTTCGGGGTCCTCGAGCGTTGGGATGGCAACCTGGCGCCCGGGGTCTCCAATGCTCATCACTGCATGGAGCGGGCGATGACGCTTGCCCGGGAACATACGATCGGCTGTGTGGCACTGCGCAACACCAATCACTGGATGCGCGGCGGTACCTACGGGTGGCAGGCGGCAGATGCCGGGAAAATAGCCCTGTGCTTCACAAATACGAAATCCAATATGCCGCCCTGGGGTGGCCGGGAAAACCGGATCGGAAATAACCCTTTCATCATTGCTATTCCAAGAGAAAAGGGTCATGTGGTGCTGGATATGGCCACCTCCCAATTTTCGCTGGGCAAAATGAATACCTACAAGCTCAACAATGAGTCGCTCCCGTTTGCCGGCGGCTGGGACAGGGAGGGAAATTTGACAAGAGATCCTGAAAAAATACTTGCCACGGGACATGCGCTGCCCGCGGGCTACTGGAAAGGATCAGCGCTGACAATCGTCTTGGACATGCTGGCTGCCCTGCTTTCTGATGGCAATCCAACACACAACATTGATGATGACGAGGAAATCGCCATTTCCCAGGTTTTTATCTGCATCGATCCCGAAAAGTTCGCTGATGGCAACTTGAAAAACCAGTTATTGGATGAAATTATTGACCATGTACATGATGTGCCTCCAATACAGGATGGAGAACGTACATATTATCCCGGGGAGCGGACCCTGGCAACGCGAAAGGAGCATCTGGAACATGGAATTCCGGTCAGTGAATCAGTGTGGAAAAAAATTATACAACTTTCATCTCAATCCGGTTAGGCCGACACTTTTTTCTGGCAGCAACAACGTACCTGGACTATGTCAAAGCCTTCTACAAAAATATTATTTAAAATCCTGGTGAATTATTCAGGTTGTAACCCATACACCTTTTTCTGAAAAATGAATAATATGGCTTGGTTTTACTTAATAATTGCTGGTTTGTTTGAAATAGTGTGGGCGGTAGGCCTGAAATATTCTGAGGGTTTTACCAGGCTCTATCCAAGCATTGGTACGGTCATCGCAATGGTGATCAGTTTTTATTTCCTGGCTCAAGGGTTAAAAGTTATTCCGGTGGGAACAGCGTACGCGGTATGGACAGGCATTGGAGCAGTGGGAACGGCGATACTGGGAATGATTTTGTTTGATGAATCCAGGGATCTGCTCAGAATCAGCTGTATCCTGCTTATAATCGCCGGGATAATAGGCCTGAAACTTGTTTCTCCCGATTAGGTAAATTTTGCAAAATCAGGTTATGCCAGACAAACCACGAGTTCCGTTGCATCCTCCCTGTGTCGAGGGACATTACTGCACGGTCGGTCTGCGGCTGGCAAAGCTATTTTATACAAACAGTATCCTACATTGACATAAGGGGACCGAAAAATTGCAAACGTTTTGGAAAATTAGTCAAATTCCTTGCATTTATTAAAAAAATTAAGACATCTACTTCATTGCTAGTCAATGAAGTAATATGGTTGTGAGGATGCCCTAATCTTACTATTGAATAGCTGATAACGCTGCATTTAACAATCATGAGGGGATACATATAAAGCATCCCCATATGATTGTTTTGATCGGTGTTAGAGTGATGAAAGTATCCCGTTCCATTTGAGCTCAACAAAGAAACTTCGCCCGGGATCGTTGAGTGGTAGTGTAGATCCCTGCAAGCTCCGGTTCAGGTGCTCGTGGTACGTCACGTCAAACAGGTTGTCTACGCCTGCCGAAAGCTGAATTCCGCGACCCAGTTGGGAACTCAGTTTGAAACTTGTCAACAGGTAACCGTCCGTCGGCTGCTCGTCGAACGATTCGGCCACACGGGTTTGCTCGGCCACTCCGCGGAGATGCAGTTGTGGAATCAACTTATTATTCAGGAAAGGGTAGTCCAGTTTGAGGTTTGCTTCATAAGCCGGAATCTGAGGCAGATCTTCATCAGCCGTTACATTGCGGCCAATGGTATAGGCGGTGGACAGGTTGTAACCCAATTTATTGCGCCCATTGTTTTGGAACGTCAGCTCAAATCCGTACAAGGCAGCCTGATCCACATTCACAAACTGCTTTACGCCCGGTGCCCCCATCTGTTTGGGATTCAAATCGGGACGAACGGCCGCGCTGATATAATCGGTCACGTAGCTGTAGAACAGTGAAGTCTCAATACTGATGACTTCGTTCGTATAGTTGAGCATCGCATCTACCTGGTGGTTGGCCTCGGAGTTCAACTGCGGATTGCCTACGTATTCATAGGGATCCATCCCGATGGCCAGGTAGTTGACAAAAAGCTCATCCATGCCGGGGTAGCGCTCCGATCGTCCAACCCAGAAGCCGGTCGTCCAGTTCGGATGCAGATCTTTGGTAAAGCCGGCGCTGGCACTCCATCCCAGGTGCTCCTGGTCGAGCGTTCCGAGGGACTGGGCAAAATACGTATCTGGATCGCCGGCATTGGAGTAGTAGTAGTCGAATCTGGAAGAGATCACCACGTTCCATTCGCTGATAATCGGCTGGTATTCCACCACACCGCCAAAACGATTGCGTTTTCCACCCTGCCAGACGTTATCGGTGACGGTCTGCCCGGCCATGGGACCCATGTTGAAATCGCGGGTGCGAAATCCCTCCATATACCTGAGCGTGGCGTCGGCGCCGAAGGTCCAGCTGCCCGATGTCCCCGGTAGCACATAGGAAATATCGTACCCGTAGGTTTCCGTGGCCAGGTCCGTAACCGCTTCGGTCATTTTTGACATCTCGCGATCCAGGTTATCCATAACGTGTGCAACGTACGAGCCAAAAACCGAGCTTTTAAAGCGTCCCCTGCCGAGATCAGCCTTGGTATAGGTAAGCGTGGCGTTGGTGATGTTGTCTTCCCGCATATCCATCATCAGCGCCGGGTATTCCACATCCCGCGCAAAATTCTGACTCAGTTTGGCTTTAAGGGTGTTGGCACTATTTAACTGGACCGATGTTTCCACCGAATATTCGGCATTCGACATCCCGGCGCTAACGCTGTTTCCGGAACCGTCCTCATAATTTTCAGTGGATGCAAAAGCCCCGTATATGTTGGTCGTCCATCGGCCGCCCTCTTTTTTGATGCCGCCCGCATAGCGCTGGCGGTCGATGTTGCTTTCGTAACCGGCGGTTACGTAACTCGAAATAGCAGGATTGCCGAAATGGTTCGCCTGCTGTGATTTGAAATTGATGATACCGCCAAACGAGGGCCCGTGCTTCAGGGCATAGGGCCCCTTAAGAATCTCAACTTCTTCGATCTGCTCCATCTGAATGTGTGTTGTTGGGGGATCCATCCGGTTGGGACAGGCACCCTGGGATTGCAGCAGGCCGTCCATCTCCACCATCAGCTGATTTTTTTGGAAACCGCGCAGTACGGGATCGACGCCAAAACCGCCGCCTTTGCGAATGCCTGAAATATTGGGCGAATCCTTGAGAAACTGTCCCGCATCGTGCGAAAGGTTAACGGTCGAGATGGCCTGCAAAAACTGGTCGGGCTGGGCGGAGGTTTTTCTTGCCAGCACCGTAACCGGGCTCAACGCCTCCCTGGATTTTCGCAAGTAGATTGTTGCTGTTCCATCTGCACCATCTCCCGCATTGAGTTCAACGGTTTCAGTTTTGTAGCCCACATAGGTAATGCGCAGGATTAACGTTTCGACATCTGCAGTAAAGCTGAATTCGCCGTTGGTATTCGTCGTTGTAGTTACACCGCCGTCCAACCAATGCACGTGGGCACCGGTTAACGGTGTACTGGTTGATCGGTCCAGCACTTTGCCTGTAAACGTGTGTTGAGCCCAGGCGTAACCCGGGAAAACAGTAAGGAGTAACAGTCCAATTGCCAAAGAAAGTATTTTTTGTGTTCGCATGATTCTAATATGGTTTCGTTCATCCGCATCACAATCGAGATATTGCTATTGCAATAGCGTTACCGCACAGTGATGCAGCGTGATTGATGAAATTTGATTGGAAAAAAGGAGATCATGCGGTTGGCCGGGGCGGATGGAAAATGTCTTCCGTAAAGATAAACGGCCGATGCTGCTTCATGCCGGGAAGGATGGAAGTCGGGGAAAAGGAGATCCCGCCAAAAGCCGAAACCAGCGGGGCTTTAATCTGAAATGGAGACGCTATACCCACTACTTCGTTCCCGTGATGGGTACACCCACAAATGGTGACGGTGTTGTCATGTTCTGTATTATCCGAGGAGTGGTGACTGCAATTGCAACGGTTAGTGCCATTCATCTCGCAGGTGGTCCCGTTATTGCTCGGTTTTTCGCATACCATAACCTCGCTGCCGGAATGGGATAACTGCTGTGTCAAAACCGGTGAGAGGCTTTGCAGCGACCAGGCCGAAAGGAATAAAATCAATACAGCCGGTGGTATGTTTTTAAGGGGAGTCAGCAAAACAAAGCACGTCTTATTCAGTTTTCGTTGCCGTGATGTTATGAAGACATCACATGGCTACATCTTGTCATCTCATTAATTAGGAGGCCCTGTAATAGATACAACTTATCACCAATCAAATAAATTTTACAAGAAAATCAAAAACCTCTAATTGCAATACCAAGGTAAATTTACAATATTGTGAGTAAACATTCACATACTAAATGGATTTGATTATGAAACATCAATTTTTGCTTCTTTGTGTGTTGGTGATATTTTTTTCAGTAGCGATGGTTGAGATCGGAAGTGATCCCGTGCAGGATGATACACAACCGATTACAACGATCATGCAGCGTTTGATGATGGATATGCAAACCATAGAGGTTGGTATCTGGAACGAGAATTACGAAACGATCTGGTCGGGTGCACACAATATTCTAAATCATCCCAAAATTCCGGCGGACCAGCGAACCGAAATTGCCGGTATTCTCGGCAAGCAAAAAATGAAAGCTTTTGCCGCGTTGGACATGCAGGTGCATAACCAGGCAGATTCTTTGGCAAAAGATGCACTGGCACAAAATATGAATGAAATTCTGAAACACTACAGTATTATCCAGCAGGGCTGCGTAAGCTGTCACTCGAATTTCAGAACAGAAATCATTGAAGGAAGATAAGTGGGCGATACCAAAAGAAAGGCAATATTGGAAACGGCTTTACAACTATTTGTGAAGCACGGTATAGATGCGACCTCAGTAAGGGCAATTGCGGAGGGGGCTGATACTGCAGAGGGAAATATATACCGCCATTTTAAAAGCAAGGGTGATCTTGCCCGGACCATCTTTTTGGACTGCGCCAACACGTTCCGAAGTACCTTGAAAAAAGCCGTCCGGGAACAATCCGGCCCGGAACAGAAGATTGAGATATTGGTTCGCGCCATGTTTGAATTTGCCTTTAAGCACTCGCGGGAGTTCTCCTATATACTCATTGCCAATCACCGCGAGGAGATCATTACCCGGGATATGCTGGCCAAACCCCTGCCAAAAGATGTGTTTGAGGAAGCGCTGCAGGAGGGGATGGAGCAACAGTTATTTCAGGTATCGGAGCCGACGATTGCCGTTGCCTGGATCGTGGGGATGGTACAGCGCAGCACCATTTTTATTCAGCGGAATATAACATCACTGGAGCCGGAGAACGTTATTGACGAGACGGTTAAAGCCGTTTTGCGGATGTTGAAATAATGCCGAATTTTCGTTGCCTATTGATCAATGGATAATAAATCTATTATCCATTCCACGTTCTTTTCTATTTCTTCGGGATCGGTATGAACTAAGGAGGTGCCGATTATGTCAAGATTTTTATCCGCTATTACAATGCACGGTTCGCCTCCAGAGATGCCAAATTGCTGAATAATCGAACCATTTTTGTCAATAACAACTGGATATGGTTCTCTTTTTAATTTACTCTTTTGGATGCTGTAAAATGGAAACGATGTTTGGTACGGCTCCACTATCAAAAGCGAAAAAGTTTGCTTGTTTTCGGATGTTATCTCCTTCATCCATATACGAATAATATTTATAATCTTTTTCCCTTTCGACGTTGATCCGGGTTTAGGTAAGAGAAAAAGGAAGAACCCTTCCTTCTGCATATTGGAAAGTGTAATCTTATCACCTTCAACGGTTTCAAAGGATTGTTTAGAAATATCGGTTAAAGGAATTGAGTCTATCGATAGTTGAGCAATGGCTGGCAAATTCAGTAATACCAGGAATCCGAATAGTACTATCCTCTTGTTAAATAAAATCATCACTGATGGTTAATTTCGTACCTGGTTAAAAAATATCCCCGGCTATCAACCGGAGATATCTATGTTGGGGATTGATTGGATTAGGGGGCATGGCAAAATTCTATTGGGAATCCGTTGCTGATTTTATGTCTCCCAGCCAGGATGTAAAATCATCAATCACGGTATAAAAGACGGGCACCACCACCATGGTAAGAATACTTGAGGCCGTAAGTCCGCCGATAATGACGATGGCCATGGGTGAAAACCGCTCGGCCCCCAGTGCCAGCTCCAGCGCCAGTGGCAACATACCGATCACCGTTGAGAAGGTGGTCATCATAATAGGACGAAACCGAACCGCAACCGATTTTTTTACAATCTCTTCCCGGCTTTCGCCCTTCATCTGGTGCAAAATAAAATCAATGAGAATGACCGAGTTGTTAACCGCTATACCAACCAACAAAATGAAGCCGATCAACACCGACATGGAGATCACCTTGCCGGCAATGATCAAGGCAATTGCAGCTCCCACCACGACAAGCGGTACGGCAAGCATAACCGTCAATGGATGAATAAACGAGCGGAATTGGGCCACCATCAGCAGGTAAACAGCAATGAGAGCCGCCAGCAGGGCGCCCAGCATTTGTGAACGCGACTCCTGGAGGTCGGAGTTTTCACCGGTTACCTGCAATTCATATCCATTGGGAACCTCCATTTCGGAGATGGATGATTCTATATCGGCAATGACGTGGCTGAATGCCCGGTCGTAGGTAAAGCCCAGCACGTCGGCCGTACGGATTAGGTTTTCACGCGTTATCAGGTTCGGGGCCAGCTGCACATCGGTTTTTGCCACGGATGACAATGGCAGCCCGGGCTTCAGTTTGGTCTGCAAGACATCATCCAACACCCTGCGATTGGTAGAATCATACCTGACCACAATATTGGGATCGGTGCCGTCAGGTGCATCTAATCTGCTTACCGGCACCCCATCTACGGCGGCAAATGTCTCCTGGGCGATATAGCCGGGTGTGAGATCATAAAAGGCCGTATTATAGCGATCAATGGTAAATTGTACTTCAGGTCGTTCCAGGGTCCACTGGCGATAAATATTAACAGCCCCCTCAACATTGCGTACCCGCTCGGCCACTTCCTTGGCCAGCCTGTTAAGCTGCTCCAAATCCGGTCCCGATATGCGCACGTCAATGGGAGCAGCAGTAGTGCTTTTAGCCGTTCCGCCCATCTCCTTTAGCACGGCTGTTCGAATTCCGGGAATGCGGTTTATTTTATCCCGCAACTGATGTTCGATATCCCAGATTGAGCGCTCCCGTTCTTTGCGAGAGACCAGTTCAACGGTAATAAAAGCCTGCTGTACACCCATGGCCCCGGCATCACCAAAGAATTTGGCATCGGGTTCAAACCCGATCTGAGACGTATAGTTAATCACATCGTTATCCTCTTTGAGTAGATCTTCGATGTCACAGACAATCGATTTTGTCTTATTAAACGAGCTGCCCGGTTCAGCCTCCACGGAGATAAAGAAGGAACCGGAGTCCAGCTTGGGCAGCACTTCCATCCCCCGCATAGCCAGCAGAGCCATGCTTCCGATAAATATGATCAGGGTACCGGTCAGCAGAATGGCGCGGTGTTTCAGCGACCAGTCGAGGAGTACCAGATAGCCATCCCGAATGTTATCCATCCCACGGTTAAAGGGTGCGATATATTTTTCAATCCATGATCCGATTTCCGAGTTGTTTCTTTCAAGAAGAAAAAACAACAGCGGGATCAGGGTAACGGCCATGAGGATGGAAGATCCGAAGGCAAAGATCATGGTGAGTGAGAGCGGACCAAAAACCTTGCCTACAAATCCCGTTAGAAACTGAAAGGGAATTAAGACAATGATGGTCGTAGCCACTCCCACAAGCACGGCGAAGAAAACCTCCCCGGTGCCATCAATAGCTGCTTGTTTGGCAGAAAGATTTTCCTCGTCGTAGTGGCGGCTGATATTTTCAATAACCACCACAGCGCCATCAACCACCATACCAACAGCCAGGATAATAGCCGAAAGCGTCACCAGGTCCAGCTCCATGCCGTTGAGTTTCATCAGGGCAAATGTAAGCAGGAAGCTCATGGGCATGGCGATACTTACAATAAAGGCGCGCCGGATGCTCTCCAGGAATCCAAATATGATGAACGATGCCAGGAACAGCGCAAGGGCTATGGACGTAGCCATATTTCCGGTGACCTGCTCGGTGAAGGATCCCTCTTCGGTAGCAACTTCAAACGTTAAGCCGGGATACTGCTGTCGAAGACTGGGAAGCTCGCCCGTAACGCGACTTACCACCTCCACGGTATTGGCATCATCCTGCTGGAGTACCTGCAGGGCTACAACCTCAGTTCCGTTTACCATGAATGCACTTTGCGGATCGGCCACACCGTCTTCCACTTCTGCGATATCGCCGATCAGCAGCCGCTGGTTGTGTTCATTTTTTATGGGTATACCTCTAATCTCTTCAGCAGTAGTCAGTGATTCGTCAAAACGCAGCAGCACCTCGCGCCGGTTGTTTTCAATACTGCCCAGCGGCCTGGAGATGTTGGCCGACTGTACAGACCGGCTGATGGTACCCAGCGTAAGATTGGCCGCTTCCATACGATCGCGGTTGATGGAAATGTTGATCTGCCGGCGGTACCCGCCGAATATGTCCACTGAGGCAACGCCCCTGAGGCGCTGCAGGATGGGGGCAATTTCGTCGTCGGCAATTTGACGCACCTTCCTCAAGTTACCGTCATTTGAACTGATACCGAGCGTAATTACCGGCTTATCACTCGAGCTGATTTTTAATATACGCGGCTCGCTGACGGATTCCGGAAGCCTGCCGCTGAAACGGCTTACCGCATTTTGCACATCCACGGCCGCCAGGTCCACGCTTACATCATATTGAAATTCCGCTGTAACAACGGACAATCCGTCTTGCGATTTGGAGGTTACTTTTGCGATCCCGTCAAGGGCTGACACTTCCTCTTCCAAATCTTCAGATACCTTTTCAGCAACATCAAGCGCAGTGGCACCGGGATACTGGGTAATAATGGTAACCACCGGGGGGGAGGTCTCCGGGAACAGCGAGATGGGTAGCGTAAGATATGATTGCGCACCAAACACCAGGATGGCCAGTGACAGCGCGTAAATAGTGTACCTGTTTTGTATTGAAAATCCTGCCCAGTTCATAAAATATGGTGATCGTAATTTTAATTAATAGACGTGAGTTTACGGGCAATTTCCACCCGGTCGCCGGGCTTTACATTACTGACGCCGGAGCTGATAATTCTATCAGTTGGGGATACATTACCTTTTACCTGTCGATATTCCCCGAGCTGGATGCCGAGTTCTACCGGTAGGGCCTCCGCTTCCATTTGATTGTTTACCTTGAACAGGCGTGGGGTATCCCCTCGTAAATCGACAGAGGATACCGGCACCAGCAAGGCATCTTCCTGCCTGTTGACTTCAAAAGTCAGGGAAATGCCCGCCCCGGGTGGTCGGCCGGCAAGAGCAGAATCAGGGAAGGAGGTAAACACACGAACACTCCGGAACGGCGGTTTGGCCTGGTAATCTATTCGCTCCACCCTTCCGGTCACCATTTTATTTTGCAATTCTGCCGAAACCGGGGTTCCCTCTTTAATACCTTTCCGGAGGTCCTGCTCCAATACATCAGCATATATTACTGGTTGCCCCTGGTGGAAAAAGAAGACCGGCTGGCTGGGCCCGATGTTACTGCCTTCCCGGATCATAATTGATCCAATCCTGCCATTGGCGGGAGCCTCAAGCTGGGTTTGTGCAATTCTTTCTTGGATTTCATCCAACGCCGCCTCTGCAGCATAATAACCACTCAGGACCTGTTCATAGTTGAAGGCGGTTTTATTGAATGCCGTTTGTGAAATGGCCCCCTCTTCATAGAGCGTGCTGTCGGTGGTAACTTCACGTTCCCAAAAAACTTTTGATGATTGTGCCTTCCTGAACTCGCTTTTTGCGCGCCTGCGCCGGGCGTCCAGTTCGGGAACCGAAACGGCAGCCAGCAGCATCCCCTGTTTGACGGCTTCACCTTCTTCAACGTTGATTTCGTTGAGCGTCCCACCTGTGCGGAAGGAAAGGGTTCCGTCTTTGGTCCCAGCGACCGTCCCCAAATACGGCAGGTGATCGGCAACGGTTTTCACCGTTGGCCGGGTGACCTCAACGGCTACACCGCCATTCTGTTGAGTCAAATTTGTGTCTCGGGCCGCTGCGGATTCACTGTTATCGGTAAACCATAAAATGGTAACAGTGCCCAGTAGAGCTATTATAAAGACGGTCAAGATATCTTTTTTATTCATGTTCATAACTGTTCACCTTCTGCCATTTTTATCGCTATTTCCCTGGTTAGTTGTCCTGTTAAAACGGCTGTGTTAAGATTGAGCATCCTAAGCTGCGCGCGCCTGGCAATAAGTTCTGCCCGTACGCTGTTTAATTTGGATTCCGTGGTCAGCAGGTCGGTTAGCGTGGTTCTGCCTTTCCGATAAGAACTGAACTCCACGCGATAGGTTTCTTCCAGGTACGTTACCCGGGTTTCCGTTGCCTGTATTCTTTCCTGCGTTTCGAATTGAGCATTTATCAATTTGTTTAGCTGCTGTCGATACTGTTGACGGGCCTGTTCCAGCCTGATCTCCTGTGATCTGGCTTCACTCTTTTTTACCTGGTTGTTGACAATTTTCTTACCGGCAAAAAGCGGAATGTTCAACCGGATGCCCACCATCCACTGGTCATCTATTTCCAAGTCGGCGCCCGACCGGAGCTGTTCGGCTGCAAAGAGATTGAACTGGGGTAAAAAGGCACGATATGATGCCTTAACCTCAAATTGTGCAGCCTGTTTTTTCTCTCGTGCAGCCATAACGGATGGGGCCTGCTCGGCATGGGCGCGATCCGGATTAAACAGAAAATCATTCTCAAATTTCAGTGGAACTACTTCCTCCAAGACCAATGGATCCTGCAGGGCCAAATTGTCTGAGAGTGTCTCCAAAATTTGGTCAATATTATTGTTGGTTGCTGTTACTGACGTCTTAGCATCTACAATGGTGTCCTCAATTTTCAGAAGGTCAACGTTGGCTATCCGACCCTCGCGGTATAGCGACTCTAATTGCTCTTTGCTCTTTTTTAAAGCTTCAAGCCGTCCTTGCTGCACCCGCCTGAGCTCCCTGAGCTGCTGCAGCTGAACAAAAGCCGACACGGTCGATTCAATGGTTTCCATTTTGGCCAGTTCATACTTCACATTGGCTGCATCGGCCAGCGCTTTTGCTTTTTGCCTGATAGCTCGACTTTCACCGAAATCAAAAATCTCCCAGTCGGCCTGAATGTTGGCCTCATATAATTGGTCGTCCAGCGGGGGAAAAGCTCCCTGCCGGCGAATGGGAGTTACAATTTGGGGAAATTGTGAGCGGGTATATGACAGACTGCTGTTTATTTTGGGAATATAGTCGGAAGACAAAAGTCCACTGCCCGCTTCAGCTGCTTCTTTTTCAGCCTCGGCAATGCGGGTGGTAGTGGCATGTTCCAGCGCCCGATCAATCGCTTCCGGCAGGGTAACCGTCTCGGTTTGAGCGAAAGCTGGCCATGCAAGTCCGCCGATCAGATAACTGCCAATAAGGAGGTTGCGTAACAATTTCATGCTGTTGATTTATAAGTGAACGTTCACTCACAATATAAGCTTCAATTCTTTGACAGTCAATATTCAAAGGTCCCCAATATTAAGTAGGGCATGTTTAAAAAATCACTGGTGGGGATTAGTTATTGGTTATTAGGAATTCGTTGTAGGTTCAACAAATAACGGATAACCAATCCACAAATAGCTAAACTTCGGCTGCGCTATATTTTGCCGGACGACTCACGAATCGCAAGAGCGGATGGGGGATTAGGGATGAAGGATTTTAGATTTTGGGAGAGGGATGGAGAACGCGGGTCAATCTCCCTAAATACTTCTTCTCCAGAGGGACTTGGGGGGTAGCTCATTTTTACCAACGAGTTCCTCTGGAGAAGGAGGATTGACCTTCAATTTCTTTTGGTGTTAACATGATTACCGTATGCATCTTCTTGTTGTTGTTGAGCCTTTTTTAGGCAGCCTCACGGAAATATCCCGTTCTTATGTCAAACTTAGTTTAGTGACCTTTCCCCGCCTAGATCTTTTTCATACCTTTGGGATCAAGTCAAAATGAACACCTCTGCTCAGTATTGAGGCTTTTAGGTCCAGTATGGTTGCTATCCCCCGCTTTAATGCAACGTAGTTAAAGGCAATAGCGAAAGACCGTGCATCTAAATTACCCTTTCAGCCTTACCAATTGCCGGCAGGCCAGGACCTGGCATCTGTCTGGGGATTCCTTATTTATTTTTGTGCCAAATAGCTTCACAACAAGTCGCTCAAGCGCGTTCAGTTAATTGCTATTTCAGCTGCAAATATAAACGGTTGTTGCCACTTTCCGGGTATTGGGCTTTGACAGGCGGTGTATCTTGGGATAAAGAAATATCGCTCGTCTTTTTCAGCAATTCCTCCAGCACCACCCGCAATTCCATTCGTGCCAGCGGTGCGGCCGGGCATGCGTGAATACCCGCTCCAAATAACAGGTTTTGTTCCTGATTCCGCTCTGGGTTAAATGCCTCGGCCTCCTCAAACGCCTGACCATCCCGGTTGGCAGCCACCCAGTTTGTCGTTATCGTCTCCCCGGCCTCAATCCTGCGCCCACTTATGTTCACCGGACATCTGGTTTTACGACGGTTTGTTACCAGCGGGCCGTAAAGCCGCAATATCTCCTCGATCGCATCTTCCAAGCGTATGGTCTCTGCCCGAAGCTTGGACTGAACGTCACCGCGGGCAGCTATAAAATGGACCAATATACCGATGGCGTTGGTGATAGTCCCCACCTCTCCCATCGTCCAGTTCCGCAGAATACTGATGATCTCTTCATCGGTCAGCCGCTGACCGTTTACCTTTTGATGCAGAAGATGAGCGGTGATATTCTGGTCTGGGTCGGCTTCCCGTATCGTGCTCAACAGCTCTTTCATATGCCGCTGGAACCGTCGGGCGACCCTTTTAATTGCCGGGCGATCCCGGTTGCGGATCGCCCGGATATTGTTGATCGTCCACTCCCGGAGGGTTTGATGCATCTCCTTGGGCCAACTCATAAATGCACACTGTACCCGCACCGCGAATGTCCGGGCAAACCGGTCGATGAACTCCACCTCTCCACAACCGGTGATTTGATCCACAAGATCGGAAGCGACACCTCGGCATTTGGGCTCAAATTCCGCAATCCGGTCATCTTCGAAATAGACCTCAACCAGCTTCCGGTATTGGGTGTGCTCCGGCGGATCCATTCCGTTCGGCACCGATGTATGTGAGGACACGTTATTACTGAATGTCTCACTATCGTGCAGTATATCCATTATATCGGCGTGCCTGAATACCGACCAGCCCCATGAAGCACTGTAGGCCACCGGGCAGTGTTCACGCATCTCGTCATAGGCTGAACGCTGATCCCGCTGTACGTTGACGGAAAAAGGGTCCCAATTCGACCCGTTTCTATTACTCATAAAGATACCTGCTTCGTTAATTTCAGTTACTGCTCCCCCAGGGGGTTTTTTTAGAATAAGGATGCCTGCGTCGAGTTCTTGTTGGATACCCCGTATTGGGTTTTGGTTGGGACGTAGCATGCTACGTCCGTACTGATATTTGATTTCGAAAATTCATATTTAATTCTGGTCAGGAAATCTGCAGCATCCGTTCTATCGGCTTTTTGGCCCGTTCGGCCAGGGCATCCGGCACGCGGACCTCATACTGCTCATGTTTGAGCGCCCGGTGCACCTTTTCGAGGGTGATCATCTTCATAAACTCGCAGACCGACTCCTCGTTGGCCGGGTAGAACTTTTTCCCGGGATTCTCCTTCTCCATGCGGTAGAGGATGCCGGTTTCGGTGGCTACCACAAATTCCTCCGCCTCCGATTCAGCCACGTGCTCCAGCATGCCGCCGGTAGAGTGGATATGGGCGTCGTTGCAGTCAAAATACATGGAGGAACGCATCATGCAGGAGGTGGAGCAGCCGCACTCGGGATGGATCAATACCTCCGCATCGGGGTGCTCTTTTTGCACCTCAGCCAGGTTCAGCTCCCCGATCTTCTCATGCACGTGGCACACGCCGTCCCAGATATTCAGGTCGCGGCCGGTCTGCATCTCGATATAGGTGCCCAGGAACTTGTCTGGCAGAAACAGGATTTCCCGGTCTTCGGGGATCGATTCCACCACCTGCACTGCATTGGAGGATGTGCAACAGTAGTCGCTCTCCGCCTTTACCTCCGCGGTGGTATTAACATAGGAAACCACCACCGCGCCGGGATGTTCCGCCTTCCACGCCCGCAGCTGGTCGGCGGTAATGGTCTCGGCCAGCGAGCAGCCGGCCTCCGGATCCGGTATCAACACCTTTTTGTCGCGCGATATCATCGAGGCGGTCTCGGCCATAAAGTGCACCCCGCAGAACACGATCATCTCCGCATCGGTGCGGTCGGCCTGCCGGGCCAGTCCCAGCGAGCTGCCGATAAAGTCGGCCACCTCCTGCACCTCCGGCACCTGGTAATTATGGGCCAGGATCAGGGCCTTCTTTTCTCGTTTCAGTTTGCCTATCTCTTCTGCTATCTCTGTGTCGACCGTCGTTTTCATAACAATTCTTGCTTGTGATCTCGATTACAAGTGAAGCGGGGGCAACATACATTGTAAATGCCTCGCACCACTGGTTTAGTCATTTGACTTTTCTGAACTCAACAAACCTGTGCGTACTGCGATTAAACCATGTTATAAAGCCGTTAAAAGAAGTGCAGGATGCCACTTTCTATTTGGGACCTCCATCTACAACACAGGCTGTGATTTTACAACAGGGAACTACTCCGATTTTTTCGTGATTTTCACTTTCCACTCCCCGGGCATGGCCAGCAGGTATTCCCACTCAAACGGATCATCGCTTTCCGCCTCCATCTGGTAATACAGCGGCTTGGGATCGTGATCGTTGGTAAACACAAACGCCTCTCCGGGATTCAGCTCCTCAAACGCATCAAAGATCATATCGTGGCGTTTGGCCGGCGGGTGGGGACGGACATCAAATTTGTTGACAATCGAAACATCCTCGGCCGTTACATCACTCTCCTCCTTTTTCGTGATATGGATTATGTATTCTCCGGCCTCCTGCTTCTTATACGTCCAGTCGTGCTCGCCCTCAAATTTGTTGCCGAAAATCCTGCGAATCTCTTCCGGATCTTCTTCCGCAACAAGCTCCATCGTATCTCCTTTCAACATCATGCCGTAACGATGAAATACCACGTACTTCCAGTCCTTTTTATCGGCTTTGCGGAGATCCATCAAAGTGGAAATTTCCCTGAATTCCCGCCCTTTTGAGGCTTCGGTCCTTGTAACTCTGACCTTCCACTCCTGCCCTCCGCGCTGCATGTATTCCCATCCCACTACATTCCCGTAAATTGACCGGAATTCATAATACAGCGGTTTGGGATCATGATCGTTGATAAAAGTAAAGCTTTCGCCCACGGGCAGCTCCTTGAAAAGCTGCAACAGTTTTTCATGACGTTTAACGGGGATAAGATTGCGTACATCCAGTTCTTCTGTTTCGCTAATTGAGTTATTCATAAGATGTATTTAAAAGATTTAATACTACTTAGTCCTATTTTAATTAAAATACAATAGTCAAACCTTCACGGTACTTTTTGAAGAAGTTCGGTTAATGGTGAGAGCCGGTATTTTCCTGGTCTCGCAATTCCACCACAAAAGTAATTTTGTCCCCTTCCGTGTTTACGTTGGGCGTATTCAGATCTTTGACCGTACAGGTGAAATTACCCCCGAGGTAATCATCGATCTTCTCCTTTATGAGATGTTCCAGCTGATCGGCAGAAAGAGTTTTTAAGTATTCACTCATAATACTACTGTTTAATTTTCTGTTTAGATCAACTCAGGATAAGAAAGCCGGCATCAATTTCTCAATTGCGGTAGCTTTCCAACAAATATCCAATAACTACACCAGCCAGGATTGTACAATCATCCTGAATATTTCAGAACATTGCACCCAAAAGCAGCTCCTTGTTCTTCTACTCCCGCCAGTAATTATTGGCTTCGGCTACTGTTTGGTAGTGCACAGCAATAACGTGTGAGCTGGCAATAAGCGCATCCGGATCCTTGGAATACACATCCCGCAACATGAACAGCACATCCTTGTCAGGCTGGGTGGTTGTCACCCCTTTTCGGGCCAGTTGAACCGCTACTTCAAATCCCTCTTCAGGGGTGTCAGTAATCAGGGATAACTCATCCTTCTTTTTTGCCATGTCGGTTGTATCGCTATCCTGTATAGATATAAATGCCGTTCCGGCTACAAGTAATATTATGCCCAGTACGATTGCAGATATATATTTAGTCATGATCCTGTCTTTTTCTTGATTGAGGTTGGTTGGTAAAACTCATATTCATTATAAATATCCGTTTATAATCCTTGTGAGATCCTGTTCTCACAACCGATGCCACCCATTTATGAGGATTCCTCAGCGTATGTATCCAAAAATTCCTTTAAGACAATGGCGTGATTATGCGCCTTATCCCTGGCAGCAAAAAGCAAGGTTACCTGTTGGTTTTCGGCCTTTTTCAGTAATGCTTCAATTACCTGCTGCTTCTCTGCAAGCTCTGTTTTATACCGATTGCTGAAGGCTTTGAACTTGTTTGGATCGTGATCAAACCACTTGCGCAACTCGGTGGATGGAGCAATTTCTTTGAGCCACTCGTCCAGCCGGGCCTCCTCTTTGGAGACGCCCCGCGGCCAAAGGCGATCCACCAGCACGCGGTATCCGTCATCAGCGGTGGGTTCCTCGTAAATGCGTTTGAGTTTAAACGTTGGCTGACTCATCTACTTTACTATGTTCATTTGTAATTCCAATTTGCAAGTCGAAGGGGGTCTAATTTTATCCCAATTTCTTTTAAATGAGCGGTTCAATGCAAGCAGATCATACCAGGCCCTGCTGAAGCATGGCATCCGCCACTTTAATGAAGCCCGCAATATTGGCCCCTTTGATATAGTTGATGTTACCGCCTGCCTCACCATGTGTTATGCATTTTGAATGGATATTTCGCATAATTTCCTGGAGCCTGGTATCTACTTCTGACCGTGACCACTGGGTATGCATGCTATTTTGAGCCATCTCCAACTGCGAGACCGCCACACCACCGGCATTAGCTGCTTTTCCCGGTCCGAACAGCAACCCGTTTTCCAGGAATACCTGCACGGCTTTCGGCTGGCAGGGTTTGTTGGCGCCCTCTGCTACGCACCGGCAACCGTTTTCGACCAGCGCAATGGCATCTTGCTCGCCAATTTCGTTTTCCGTTGCACACGGGAGGGCGATGTCACAGGAAATATTCCACGGTGTCTGGTTCTCCAGGTAGGTGACATCATATTTTTGGGCATATTCGCGAATGCGACCGCGTTTCTCATTTTTAAGATGCTTGACAAACGCCAGCTTCTCCTCATCCAGTCCCTCCGGATCATAAATGGCGCCATCGGAGTCCGAAAGCGAGACCACTTTGCCGCCGAGGTGAATCGATTTTTCCGCTGCAAACTGGGCCACATTCCCGGACCCGGAAATTGTAATGGTTTGTCCCTCAAGGTTTTGATTCTGGGCCTGAAGCATTTCACTGACAAAATAGACCAGCCCATACCCTGTTGCTTCCGGTCGCAGCAGACTGCCGCCGGATTCTGCACTCTTGCCGGTCATTACACCGTTAAACTCATTACTCAGCCTCTTGTACTGGCCAAACAGGTACCCGATCTCGCGCCTGCCGACGCCGATATCTCCGGCGGGTATATCCGTTTCGGGACCAATATACCGGTACAACTCCGTCATAAAGGACTGGCAAAATCGCATGACTTCCGAATCGGATTTTCCCTTGGGATCAAAATCGGCTCCCCCCTTGGCACCCCCGATCGGGAGCGTCGTCAGGCTATTTTTAAAGGTCTGTTCAAAGGCAAGAAACTTGAGTATGTCCAGGTTCACCGACGGATGGAAACGCAGTCCCCCTTTGTACGGACCGATCGCTGAATTGAATTCAACCCGGTAGCCACGATTGATATGCACATGTCCCTGGTCATCTGTCCACGGCACGCGAAACATGATGACCCGCTCGGGCTCGGTAAGTCGTTCCAAGATATTTGTATGCAGATATCTGGGATGCTTTTCCAGCAGCTCCCATACGGAATCAATGACTTCCTTAACCGCTTCAAAAAATTCAATTTCACCAGGATTTTTTTCTTTAACCCTTTTAAGAAATGTATCGATAGAACTGTAACCTACAGCTCCATTTGTTTTGAGCTCCGGGTTATCTATTGTATTAGATTTTAATTGTTCTTCCGTCATGGGTAAGTGGTGTTAAACTTATTTATCAGTGATTAGCTAGTGCTATTACCATCAAATTTGTAATACAGTACTCAATAAATTTTTTAGATAGTCCACCTGGGTTAACTGGGCATAAAGCAGAAAATAATGTGGTATACCCCACAAATAACGAATACACGAATCAACCAATAACTACACTAGCTTGCCTTCAACGAAATATCATAGGTGCAGGAAAAATCACCATCGGCGATATAGGACGTGCGTTCGACATCGCCCTGAAACAGTTTTTTGTAAAACATCGCCTCCAGCTTGCAGGGCAGTTTGGTTTCCTTGACCACCTCGCTAAATGGACAATTGCATTCCTTGACCGTCAGGGCTTCACTCTCCTCATCAATATTGAATTCGGGCATAAAGCCCTCCTCCTCCAGCATTTTTTTCAATGCTTCAGCCCTGGAGTAGCTGTCAGTTTCCGAAGCCTCGTCCATAGATCTCCGGGCTTTTTCGATTCGCTTGTCCCAAAACGCCTGGAAGAAATCCTCTATGGTTTCATCATCCCCATTTGACTTGAGATATTTAAGCAACTCTCTCATCATCACTGACTCATACGACGGATACAGGTTATTTCCCTTTTGAGTCATCTGGTATTGAAGACTAGGCCGCCCGGGCCCTGACCGAACGTAGTCCCGCTTGATGTACCCATCCCGTTCAAGCTGCAGGAAGTGTTCTCGCACGGTTGTTTTGGCCAGCTCAACCACGTCGACCGCATCATCAATTGAGATAGCTCCTTCTCGTTTAATTAGATCCAACAATTCTTTTTTTGAGCCGGTAAACATATTTAGATATTGGTTATTTGTAATTGGTTATTCGTAATGTGCTCGGTGCAGCCGGCAAACTATCTAACGTCAGCTCGAGATAAGAAATAATGTTTATATTGCTTATAAGGTCTTTGGATACACTTTTTATAATGTTCATTTTTTCACCGATGAAAAAACGAACCAAAAAAATCGCCGGCTGGTGAAATTTTTGTTCCGTTCCCTCCGCCGCAGCTAAAACCATTTAACTCGATCCGCTGGGAAGCGCGGATCTCAAACAGAAATGGTTTCTTAACGCTCCGGCTGCGGTCACTATTCCAACAAAAATTTCATAGGCCGGAAAACAACTCCTTCTCGTACTTATTATTACATTCCTTAACCTGAGATCACGTTATCTATATTTTGAGCGTACCAGGGGCAACAGCTTCTGCCGCTCCAGTTCAAACTGCTCGCTGAGTATGGAAAATAGCTGATTCAAGTTATAATTGAGAATGCGCAGCGTCGAACAGGCTCCGCTGGGGTTGTTAAGCTGATTACCTTTTCGCTTAATCCTCCCCACCAGGTTCTCCAGCTCTTCCTGATCTTCTTGAATAATTCCGATTCCTCGTTTTACTTTCTGGATGGTCCCATCCATGATCCCCTGTCTTCCGTCGTTGAGGTTCTCAAAAAGGGGGAAGAATTTTTGGCTTTCAAAGTAGGTATAGAACTGAAGCTTATCGTCAAATTTCTCAAGCGGCCATTGCATATGTTTCAGCCAGGTGTATTGATTGCCGTGTACCTGGTGAATCCGGGGAAAATCATGGGTGATCTGCCCAAGAAGGGAAAGGAGCCGGGGATGATATTCCTCTACAATATGATTGCGCCACAAAGTTAGATCATCCCCGGAATCCGGTTTGTCAGACTTTTTGGACTTTTGCTCCTGAGTATTCCTGGCAACCCGGTTTTTCTTAACCCACGCCAGCACCTCCTCTTCACTCCACTTCAGCTGCTGGCATACCGAACGCAGGGTTTCACTTTTGTGGCTTGCCGGTTCCATGCCAATGGACGCCAGCAGATCTCCGGCTTTCTGGTCGGCTGTAATAATTTCTTCTATAGTAGCTTCAGGAGTCAGGTTTGCAAGGGCTGAATGGGTATCCATAATAGTCAGGTTCGTTCCGTGATCGTTTTTTCAAGCTGTTTCAAAATAGGAATGCCGAACCATTAAATCAATAAAAAAGGTTAAAACCGTTTTTATAGTTGATATTAATTTTCCAGGCTCCTACCTTTCCCCTGAAGCAATTGAGAATCGTTTAACACTTACTGCTATGGCGTACGTCGTTACCGAACCCTGTATTCAGTGCAAGCACACCAACTGTGCGGCCGTCTGTCCCGTGGATGCTTTTCGGGAAGGGCCTAATTTCCTGGTCATCGATCCTTTTGAATGCATCGATTGTGATGCCTGCGTGCCTGAATGCCCTGTGGATGCCATCTATCCCGATGACGAAGTGCCTATGGAGTGGGAGGAATACATCGAACTCAATGACCGTCTTTCTGAAGAGTGGGCAGCCCATATTATCAATGAAGTAAAAGATCCCCTGCCCAATGCCGAGGAATGGGGAAAGCGCGAGGACAAGCGCGAATACCTGGTCGAAAGCTGGAATGGTGAGGCGAAGCCCGTAGACTAGTTATTGGTTATTGGTTGATTAGTTATTCAGAATCGGCTTGATCAACCAATAACTAGTAACTAATAACTAAAGATACCCGGCGGGTACTTTTCCAAACAGAGGTCAGCTTTTGCAAAGGTACTCGCTCAGGGGTTTCACTCCCGTCTAGTCAATACTGTTAGAAAGATTATGGATTTATCCACTTTAGATCGAACGGCCATTGTTCAGAAGCTCCGAGGAGTTATCGATCCCGAACTGGGAGTCAATATTGTTGATCTCGGACTGGTGTACGGTATATACCCGGAAGGGGATGTGGTTGTCGTGGAATACACGGTCACCACGCCCGGGTGTCCCATGCGCCGCTTTCTTCAACAGAAAGTGGAAGAGGCATTGGATTCAATCGATCAGATCAAGGCTTTTGAAACCCGGGTGGTCTGGGAGCCCGAGTGGAACGTTGATATGATTAAACCGGACGTCGAGTTTTTTGCCCATCCCCCGCCACGAGCTCAAGTGTGAAAAAAGCAAGTATGTAAATCTGGCTCACATAAAATCAGAAACCATTCAAAATTTCAAAGATTAAATGAACGCTGGTAAAGTCTCCAACAAAGTGCTGGTTGGTCTTCTCTTTTTTGCGGCCGTGGGGCTGCTCACCGGATTGTTTTCCGGTTTGGTCCGCCTGGGCTTTTTAAGCGATGCTCCCACTCAGCCGGTTTCCCCCATAGCTCATGGCCCGCTTATGATCAACGGATTCCTCGGAACACTCATTGGATTGGAACGCGCGGCTGCTCTTGAAAAGAAATGGGCTTATATGGCCCCGGTGCTGATGGCGGCCTCTACGGTATTACTGCTGGCGGGTCCGGTGGTTGCGGGCCAGTGGCTTTTGCTTCTGGGTTCGATAGGGTTGACACTCGTTATGAGTTACCTGTACTACCTGCAGCCCAAAATCTACCACCTGATTATGGCATTTGGAGCCGCTTCACTGATGGTTGGAAACGTGCTCTATATAACCGGTTATCCAATCTATACCCTGGTAGCCTGGTGGGCTGCCTTCCCCATGCTTACCATTTTCGGGGAGCGGCTGGAGCTCAACCGTATTATGCGTCCCCCGAAGCAGGCCCAGCAACTGTTTGCCGGGCTCATCCTGGGGTGGATCGGGGCTCTGGCGATAACCCATATCGACCGAACTATTGGCTGGGCCATTGCATCCGTACTTCTGATCGGGGTGGCCGGGTGGCTCGTTAAATATGATGTGGCCCGCCGTACCATCAAATCGGTGGAGTGGACCCGCTACAGTGCCATCTGCCTACTGACGGGCTACGGGTGGCTGATCCTGTCCGGCCTGTTTGGCCTCTGGCATGGCTTCCCGACGGCGGGGCCGCTGTATGACGGGCTCCTCCACATGATATTTGTGGGCTTTGTGTTCAGCATGATCTTTGCCCACGCATCGGTCATCATACCCTCTCTTTCGGGAAAACTGGTTCCCTGGCACCCCTATTTTTATCTGCCGCTGATTCTTCTTCACGGTTTTCTACTGGCCCGGGTGATGGGAGATCTGGTTTGGTGGCCGGTAGTCCGAAAAATCGGGAGCCACGGCAACGTGCTGGCGATCCTGCTTTTCCTGGGTGGCGTACTCTTCCAGTTGATCCGTGCTTCACGCAAGAAAAAGCAGCCCGTCAGGCAATCGTAATAGAAATGTAATCGCTATTGATGAGAACAGTTTACCATTATGAATAAACCATCTGCTATACGTTCTGTCCAGCGACCGTTAACGGTTGAGAAAGCCAGGGCCGGAGAGCGAATTGACACTTCGCTGCAATCAATCCGCCTCATTTTTTCCTTTGTCGCTTTTTCCGCCTTCTGGTTGGTATTCGGAACACTCGTTGGAGAATATGTAGGATTTAAGTTTGTCTGGCCGGAGCTCGATTCGATCTCCTGGCTTTCCTTTGGCAGACTTCGTCCCGTACACACCAACGTGGTATTCTGGGGATTCCTTTCTCAAGCCATGATTGCACTGGCCCTGTATGTGGTCCCCAGAACCAGCCAGCGCGAGCTCTACAGCTACCGGCTGGGGTGGACGAGCCTCGGACTTATGAATATAGCCGTGTTTTTCGGGGTCATCAGCCTGATGGCCGGCATCAACAACGGCGCGCAGGAGTACCGCGAGATCATCTGGCCTATTTTTGCGTTCTTTGCATTCGGGCTTATCCTGGTGGCTTATAATTTGTATAAGACAATCGCTGATCGGAATGTGAAGGAAATCTACATTTCCAACTGGTATATCCTGGCCGCCTGCCTGTGGACCATCATCCTGGTGAGCATTGCCTACCTTCCGGGTTATCAAGAGGACGGGATAAGCCAAACGGTGATCCAGGGCTATTATATGCACCAGGGCGTGGGACAGTGGTTTACCCCGATGGTGCTGGGCCTGACTTACTACTTTCTTCCCAAACTGCTGAACCGACCGATCTATTCCTACTCGCTGGGCGTACTGGCATTCTGGACGCAGATGGTATTCTATACGATGATCGGCTCCCACCATTTTGTCTTCAGCCCCATTCCCTGGTGGATACAGACCGTGGCCATAGTATTCAGCGTGGGGATGATCGTCCCCGTTACCGCAGGGACAGGGAATTTCCTGTTGACGATGCGCGGGAAGTGGCGATCCATCGCACGAAGCTACTCGCTTCCCTTTATCCTGGTCGGAGTCATCTTCTATGCAATTGTATCCTACCAGGGCACCCTGGAGGCATTCCGTTCACTTAATAAAGTATGGCACTTTACCAACTTCACTGTGGCCCACTCCCACATGAGCATGTACGGGTTTGTCTCCTTTCTTGTCTGGGGCGGCATCTACGGTCTTATCCCCCGGATGACGGGAAATGAACCGCCACAATTTGCCGTAGGTGCTCACTTCTGGCTGGCCCTTATCGGCGTGCTGGTCTATAGCATACCACTGATGATCGGGGGTACGCTGCAGGGACTCAGCTGGATCGCCGGTGAATCATTCATCGAGTCGGTCACCCTGATGACCCCGTACTGGGTGTGGAGAGCCGTGGGCGGCACCATGATGTTTATCTCTCACCTGGTATTTGCCTACAACGTCTGGAAAATGCGTCCCACCGCCCGGGGCGAAATCGCTGAAACTACCGAATCGAAAACTGCCTAACTGATTATGAAGCTCAATTTCCATAAAAATCACAAGCTATTGTTTGGTGTTGTATTTTGGGGATTCATTTTCCTCAGCCTGCTTATTGCCGTATTTCCCGCCCTGTGGGTGCAGCAGCAAAATGAGCCTCTGCCGGCCAGCGAGCCGATGACCGAGCTCCAGCAGAAGGGCCTCAACGTATTTATCAGCGAAGGGTGTGTCTATTGTCATACCCAGCAGGTGCGCCCTATTGAAATGGATGAAAACTGGGGGCGTCCTTCGGCTCCCGGCGACTATGCCCGTATCGGCCGGCAGGATGTATGGCGGCAGACGCCGGCCGTGCTGGGGAGCGAGCGAACCGGTCCCGACCTGAGCAATGTGGGGCAGCGCCAGCCGAGCGCGGTATGGCACTATATGCACCTGTACAATCCGCGGTCGGTCGTCGAGGAGTCGATCATGCCATCCTATCCCTGGCTGTTTAGTATCGAAGAGAATCCCTCCGAAGATGCGACGGTGATCTCCATGCCGGGTGAATATGGCCCGGAAGAAGGTCAGGTTGTTGCCACCGAACGTGCGGAGGCGCTCGTTGCCTATCTGCAATCCCTGGATCAGGTACCGATGGATGCCGAGCCAACTGCAGGACAACAAGCAAAAGCGGACTCTGTTACAGCCCGGGCAGCAAGAAAAAAGATCAACGGGGCGACGATATACGCCAATAACTGTGCATCCTGTCACCAGCAGAATGGGCAGGGTGTGCAGGGGGCCTTTCCCCCGCTGGCCGGCGACCCGGTTGTAACGGACGAGGATCCCACCGATCATATTCGCGTGGTACTCTACGGCATGCAGGGGGTTCCTATCGAAGGGACCGAGTACCAGGGCATCATGCAGCCGTTTGGTGAAATGCTCTCCGACGAAGAAGTAGCGGCCGTAATCAACCATGAGCGGACCAGCTGGGAGAACAACGCTTCGACCGTTACGGCTGAGGATGTGGCAGAAGTACGCAATGATGAAGACTTAAACCAAATACAAGCTGACGAATAACCGATGATACCGCTGATAGTAACACTCTTGCAGAAAGCCACAGAATTTTCCACTTCCAGTGAGGGACGTGAATATGCCCCGCCGGACGGCCCGCTCTACTACCTGGTACTTATTATCTCTTCACTAATAGTGATCGGAGTCGTGTACTACACCGTAAAGTGGCTTATCTGGCCGGGGGAACAATCGGAAGATCATATAAAGCGCAAGATTTTAGAAGACCAATCCAACTGAAGATACTATGGCTGAAGACAATAGTAACTTGATTCATGTATATCTGGATGACCAGGAAGAACCCATTGTCTCCTATCGTCCGCCGGTGCGGTTCGAGTTAGACACCACGCAGCTGGAAGATGGACCGCACACGCTAAAAGTAGTTGCCACCGACGCCACCGGCCACAAGGGAGTTCGGAAGATACCGTTCGAAGTACGGAACGGCCCCGGTATAGATGTTGAGGGACTGCAGGACAATGACACGCTGGATGGAAAGGTCCCGATCCTGTTAAACGCGTATGGAGGAGCCAAAGAACCCTATTGGGAGCCCTCACGCGCCGAAACACCCGCCCCGGTCCCGACCTGGGCATGGGTACTGCTGCTTGTAGTAGTGGCCTGGAGTACCTTTTATATCGCCCAGCAGTGGAATGCGCCCGATGAATTTGCCAATTCTCCCACGTACAGTCTTTTTTACGGGGATCAGGCGACTCCCCAGCCATCCGGTGAAGTTGCCCCTCCATCAAAAGCCAATATCGGAGCCACGCTGTATCGTACCAGTTGCTCCAGTTGTCATCAAAATAATGGAGAGGGAGTAACCGGAGCCTTCCCTCCGCTGGCGGGTGATCCGGTCGTGACCTACGAGGACCCGACGCGCCATATCGAAATCATCCTGTTTGGCATGCAGGGAGAGCCCATTGACGGAGTGGAGTATTCGGCCGCAATGCCGCCCTTTTCCGAGCAGCTTTCGGACCAGGAAGTAGCGGCGATCATAAATCACGAACGGACAAGCTGGGGCAACGATGCACCAACAGTAACAGCCGAACAAGTTCAGAAGGTAAGAGCAGAAGGAAATTCAAATTAGTTATTACAGACTAACAACCTCAATAATTAACTCTAAATAAATAGTACTATGCCTACAAGTAAAGCAAATGCACAATGGAACGGAGATCTTAAAAATGGAAACGGCGTCATGCAATTTGACAGTGGTTCCTATCAGGGCGAATACACCTTTGCCTCTCGATTTGAGAATGGGGAAGGAACCAATCCCGAGGAGCTAATCGGCGCAGCTCACGCCGGGTGCTATTCGATGGCGCTCTCCAACGAATTGGCTAAAGCCGGTCACGATCCACAGTCAGTGGACACGCGAGCAGAAGTCACATTTGAAGTTACGAATAATGGTCCGGCAATTACCGGAATAAACTTAATTACTGAGGCGAATGTCCCGGGTATCGACAATAGCACATTCCAGGAATTTGCTGAGGGTGCCAAAGAAGGATGCCCGGTATCAAAAGTGCTGGCTGGAACGGACATTACGCTGGATGCAACGTTAAATTAACTATCAATTCCCACGGCCACGTGTTAATTGATGATTTCACGTGGCCGTGGTCTTGATAAAACGTCAGTCCAACCAACTATGAACTCGGGCTGAGTCACATTTGGAAAAGATCTATAATAAAATGTATTTGAAGAATTACATCCTGTTTCCAAAGGCACTTTAGCTGGAGGACGTTCTTAGCCAAAATTGATGTATTAGTTTAGTTATTGACTACGTTTGGTTGCCTTTTGGCAGGCCCACTATTTGTACACCAATGATGTAATGGATAAATGGGTAGTTCAGGATGCAAGGTTGTTCGGGCGTTCCCATATTTCCTTACATTTGTATGCTGGCAGGAACCAATGGCTACCCCTGGATCCTTTTAGGACTGGTAAGCTGCGAATGGGGTGTTGATCCCTTCCGGCCTGCGGATTTATGAGCCGTCCCGGGCAAACGCAGCGAAGGCGTGAAGAAAAGAACCCCTGCAACAAATTTCGGAGGATGCTAGCAATGTGGAAAAGCGCTATTACTTGGTAAGCCTTTAAATGTGAATATCTGGGGTTCTTTTAGCCACAGCGAAGTACAGCCAGGTGAATAAATCCCCCGCCGGTGATTTTTTGGGTTCGTTTTTGTTCACACAGAAAGGAACACCTCTACCACGGGAAAGGGCTATCAAAAGTTTATGAGCAGGGCTCTAACCGGTAAATTTAAAAAATGACCACTGATTTTATATTATGAATGACATTCAAAATGAACGGGACGTAGAACGGCTCGTCCACAGTTTTTATGAAAAAGTGCGAAATGATGAACGGCTGGGATATATCTTCAACGATTTTGCCGAAGTTGACTGGGACAGCCACCTGCCCAAGATGGTTGCTTTTTGGTCAAACCTGCTGTTTCAGACCGGCCGGTACTCGGGGCGCCCATTTCGTCAGCACCTGCCTTTGCCCATTGAGGAGGGAGATTTTGACCGGTGGTACCGGCTGTTTGAAGAAACTGTAGATAATCATTACCAGGGTGAAAAAGCCCGGTTCGCCAAAAAGCTGGCCCGCAATATTGCCTCGTCGTTTGAGCTGCGTATGGAAAGAGACGGGCTTATAAATCAAAAGAAGGGATAATAAATGGATAGCGATCAAAGAGATTTTACAGACCAAATGGAGGTAGCGGAAAAGGTACGCGCCGCCTGTATCAAGGCCGCTCAGGAAGGGTTCCGTGATGCCTCGATGAGCGGGCTTTGCATGGAAGGGGCTGTCGAATCAGCGGTTGGATCCATACAGTCGCTCGACCTTGAGAATATTTTGAAAAAGCAGGACTAAAAAGGAGATGAAGCAACCGATTATCGGATTTCATACCGATGAGGAGGACCACTGGGTTGCAGAACTGGAGTGTGGACATAATCAGCATGTACGGCATGATCCTCCATGGCAGCTGCGTCCCTGGGTCACGACCAAGTCGGGAAGAGAATCTCGCATAGGAACAGAACTGGATTGCAAAAAATGCGATCGCGGTGAACCGAAAGACCATAACCTATAATGCCAAAAGTAGCACGAACGTTTATCAAAACCGGACTCATCTACTTTATGGTAGCCCTGGTCCTTGGTGTTGCACTGGAAATAGAGTCATTACCCCTTCCACGCCTGATGCCGCTATTCTGGCACGCCCTGATGGTCGGGTGGATCACCCAGATCATATTCGGTGTTTCGCTCTGGATGTTTCCCGGCCGGACCCGCGAGGAGGGATTCAAGGCACAGATCTGGGCATGGCTCACCTATATTTTTTTGAATACGGGCTTGGTGTTACGCTTTATTGCCGAACCGATGCTCCTCTATTCCACACTCACTATTTGGAATATTTTGATAGTAGGTTCTGCCATCTTGCAGGCAGGTGGCGGGCTGACCTACGTGATTGAGATGTGGCCGCGCGTCCAGTCCAAGAAACAGCGCATGCGTAAACGCAAACAAAAACGAAACCGATAGTGTTATGCCCGCTCCAAGTCGATGGCTCATTCGTTCCTCGTTTGTCTGCCTTATGGGCGGGATCATCATTGGCGCGCTTTTGTTAATCCATAAAGCCTATCCCCTGCATCCGGCTATGTGGTCCCTGCTTCCCGTTCATATTGAGCTGCTTATCTTCGGATGGATTATTCAGTTCACGATGGGTACCGCCTACTGGATATTGCCCCGGTACCTGGAAGATTCCTCGCGGGGAAATCCCGTACTGGCAAACCTCACTGTGGTTTTACTCAATATGGGTATTTTATTGATGATCACGGACACACTCCTGTTACCGCAATGGCCGCTGGCACTGGCGGGGAGAGCATTTGAAGCTGCAGCCGTACTTCTGTTTATCATGCTGCACTGGCGACGGGTTGTCTCGTACCGGTAGTTAATAATGGAGATTGAAAAAATATCCACCTGGGATTTATTCACCTGGCGACACTTCGCTGCCGCAAAAAAAATCCCAGATGGTCCCGTTTGCCGATTTTTCCGACAACCAGCGCTTGTCTTCCCCCTGTGGACCTTCCCTGAACCCTTTGCAGGGATTCTTTCTTAACGCCTCCGCTGTGTTTGCCCGGGACGCCTTATATTATTTTACATATAACTGTATTATTATCAATAATTTAGTTTTCTTACATTGTATGCAGTGTTTCTGTTTTTCTGCAGATTGAGGCGTAGGGTAATCCTGTAAACGAAACCACCGCCGTCAAATATTCAGGATGGAAGTTTGGTACTGTGGAGGCCATACAATGAAAAAACTCGCATTTTCAACACTTCTCTCTCTTCTTTGGGCAGCACTCACTACAGGAATCTGGGCCCAGTCTGTTTCAATCACGGATATCAGTCCCTCCTCCCCTTCCAAACTCAGTGTTAATGAAGAGATCACGATATCCTTTGCCTACGAGATTGACAACCCAGGTGGGGCACGCATTTTTATCCGGCCCATTACCTCCAGTCAATTAACGCCCGGCTATGCGGCCAGCGGTTCTCCCATTTATCAGGGAGAGGGAGAGGCAACAGCCCGCTTCACCATCACTTCAGGCAATGTGACGATCGATCAGCTTCGGCTACAAGTAGTGGATGCCGCCCAAAAGCAGCTGATTTTTGAATTTTTTATGCCGGTGGAATATGTATTTTCGCCGCCAACTGCGGTGCTGGTTCAACCTCATCAATTGTTGCAGCCTCAACAGCCTCAAACACTCTCGGTGATCCCAAAAGAACTTCACGCCATAGCGCCGGTCGACACCGTCACCCAGGATGAGGATGAAGACAAGGTCAAGCTTACCCGGCGAACCGTGACCCCCGACGGCATCATTGAGCTCCACTACTCTGACGGTACCATCGTGGGCATCATATCACCGGATCAGCGGTATACGGTGGATCCCGCAACAGGCGACACCACCCACACGCAGCTCTTTTACAGCCAGGTTCAGGGCGCCGAAGAGCCTGCCTCTCCCCCGGGATTTACCGCCACGGCCGCCACCAGTGTCGACGAAGAATGGCTCTCCAGTCTCAATGCCTGGATCGCGTACCTGGGCAGCAAGCTGCTCAGCAGAATTGATCTGCACCTGGATGAAGAGGCGTTCAGCAACTACAAGACCTTTGAACAGAACAACAGTACGACCATATATGAGAAAGTAAATTTGCGTTACACATTCCTCGAAAAGCTCCTGATGACCGACGCTCAATAATACCGTACCGATGCCGATACTTTTCCACATCTGCCGCCCGCTTTCCCGAGCTGTTTGTACCGTCATCCTTGTCGGACTAGTTGCTCTTCCCACAGAAGCTCAGAACAACGCCGCGGGTGATACCACGCCCGGCCAGGCGGAACAGGTCAACCGTATCCTGAACCAGATGCAGCAGGAGATGCAGGGATCATCTGCCCAGGGTATTCCCGATTCCATCATTTCTCCTCCCACCCCCGGCCAGCAGCAGTTGCTGAACGATTCCACTCTTGCCATGTACCAACAGGCGATGTATGCCTACTACGAGTACCGGGTATCCGGGTTCCAGCACCGGAAAGAGGTGTTTGCCTGGCAGTTATTCTCTACCAAGCTGATCTTCTGGTCGGTCCTCTTCCTGGTACTCTCCGGGATCGGGTTTTCCGGTATCCAGTTTTACAAGTCGATAAAATTGGGACCGGGAGAAGGGGCTGGTCCCACAGGTGGTAGTGCCACTGAATTTGAAGCCTCCGCAAAGGGAATAAAGGTTACCTCACCTGTGCTGGGCATTATAATCCTCGTGATATCGCTGGCATTTTTCTACCTGTACCTGGTGTACGTATACCCGATCAGTGAAATTTTTTAGACTTTTTTGGGCCTCCTGACGCGAGTTTTAACCGACTGTGTACCGATGATGTATAAGAGTACCAATACAAATTAAATATAAGGATTTATAGCCAAGGACCCATTCCCCCCATTTGCTCCGGGTGATCCGGCATCCTCTTTCTCCTGTGCTCTTTTCGCCGAAAGGAATGTTTTTTTTCGATGAGAAAAAAACTCACCAGAGAATCCCAGATGTTGTTCTTCTTAAGGCACCAAAAGGGCTATTGCTGATCCACACCAGGTGGTTTACCGGGAACAGAACAGCTGCCGGTATTTTCTGGACTTTAGGTGCCCGAAATATCTGGGCGTACTCGTCCGGCCTCTGGATTTTTTGGGTTCGTTTTTGTTCACACAAAAACGAACACCTCTGCCACGGGAAAAGGGTACTGTTATATTTTACTTGGTCAATTTAGCCCGTATTTCTCACCAGGAAATTTGTTCTTCAGCAAGGCAAAGGGAATATGACCCGCAAACGTACCGCGTTGTACGTTGTGCAGATGATGTTCCCTTTAACGCAGCTGAAGGGCAAATCTCGCAGCGCTTTACACCCTGCCAACCAAAAAGACCGGTAAAATATAGGGTAAGATACTACCTGCCATTAGGTTACATGATTTATACATACATTATTGTGAGAAATGCGGGTTAGCATCCTCATCCTCTACATCATCATCTTTGTCAGATTCTCTCAGAATTTCCACGGCCATATCCCTGTACTTTTTAGCCTTATCATATTCAGGATGTATAGAGAGGGATTTTTCGAACAGTTCCAGGGCCCGCGACGGCTGGTTTTCACTCAACAAAATCACTCCTTTTTCGGTGAGTATTCGATAATTTTCAGGATTCACCCTGAGAATCTTATCGAGTTGCAGAATTCCCTTTTCCGCCTCTCCCCTCGCAACATAAGTGACTGCAAGATAGTGCCGTATATCTTCGTCATCGGGATCAATAGCCAACCCTTTTTTGAAGCATGATACCGCCCACCCATAGTTTTTCAACTGGTATTCACAAATCCCGACTAAGTACCAAACACGGCTGCTTTCTTTTGAGACCTGGTTGTAAAGAATTTCAACCGCTTTGCTGTATTTCTTCTGATTTAAAAGGTTCTGGGCATATTCTACTTTAAATTCCTCTTTTCCCGTTATTCTGACAAGCTCAGTCCAAAGAGGAGCCGCTTTCTTGAAATCACCGGTGTACTCATACAGTTTTGCCAGGCTCTTGTGGGCGCTTACACTATTGGAATTGGCCTCCAACGCTTTCAGATACCGCGATTCCGCCTCTTCCACTCTATTCAGACAAGCGGCTGCATTACCAGCATTTACGTAGAAGGTATCTTTAGGTTTAATCCGGATCGCCTCTTCGAAATATTCAATCGCCTCTTCATACCTCTTTTTTTGATGATATAACAGCCCCATGTTATTCAGTACGGTCGCATTTTCCGGATTTAATTCCAGCGCCTCCCTGTAGCATTTTTCCGCTTTTCCAAACTGTTGATTCAAAAAATGCCGGACTCCCGTGTTGTTTATTTCGGTCGAAGTATCCATAATACAATCTATTTAATCTAAAAAGTCATCTTTGATATCCAGCGCAAGCCCTTTCGCCATCTCGGGAATATCCAGCTGAGGATAAATAACCTCGATATCGTCAAGCGACAGATCAAACGGCTCCCCTTCCCTGTAGTGGATCGGAAATACAACACCGAACTGGATGTCGGGTCCCCACTCGAAACCGGCCAGGTTGTGCCTCCAGGTTTCTGAAACAGATACCAGCCATAAGTCCAGGCTGGCGCGTGCAAAGGCATTTACCGCAAAAGCAAACCTGGGATTCACCATTACTCGACCCTCCGCATCCAGTGCTATACCGAGCTGGGGAGTCCAGTTCACATCCACCATGGCTGAAGCTTCGCCCTGCAACCCCAGCGTACCCTGCAACTCAATTCCGCCGGTAAGACTGGCAATTCCGACACTGACGCCGAGCCCCAGGTCCCCTCTCAGCGTGAGCCCTGCATCAGCCGGTATCACAAAAAGTCCACGCCCGTGAACCGTGGTTTCTTCTTCTCTGTCAGGATTATAGGTAACCTCTGCATACAACTCCCGCAGCTGTCCCGGGCCAAACCCGGCGGCGAAATCCAGTCCACCCCTGATCTGGGCAACCAGTCCAATACTTCGCGGTCCCAGCGGAATGGCAAACAACGGGATTTCAATGGTCGGGGCGGTAAACAGGTTTTTCCTGAATTCTTTTCGCGGGAAAACGTCAACGGTATCGGGCAGGCCAATTCGCCCCTGTACTTCCATTTCACCGTTGGGGAGGAAGCGAACGCCGGCAGTAGCCGCAAGCCAGGGGGTAAGTTGCAGGGTTAGACTGCCTCCGCCATAGACGCTCATTGTGTCGTCAGGCTCCCCGGCCGGTTGGCCCTCTTCATTTACTGCGCGGTTGGTTGCCCCAAGCAACACATTTCCACTGAGCATGCCGCGGCTGTAGGCGGCGGTGCCCTCAATAGTGATGGCACCATCGATGTAGACAACCGACAATGTCGTATCGACGCCCGGGATGTCGGGCTCTGCGGTACCCACGACAGAGACGCTGTAATCTTCCTGCCCGCTCTCCCTGGTGACCGTCGCCTCCACCCGGCCACCGCGAATACCCGGCACATCCGGGCTGATATCGAAAGAGCCGCCGACCGAAAATCCCGCTTCCCCGTACCGCACGCTCAGTGTCCCCCGTTCAATGGCGGGAATATCAAGCTCGGCCTCCCCGTCCGCTTCGAAATTATTTTCGCTGTAAGTGGCCTGTATGGTGGCACTCCTGATACCCCTGACCTTGCCCTCCGGAATCCCGATTTCTCCACCGATGGTCCAGGTATTTTCTTTGTATTCAACACTGATTTCGGCGGGATCAAACAGTTCAGTATCAAAGTTGAACGCCCCCTCCAGCTCAAACCCGCCCGATGTTGAAGCCGCGGCCCCGACATGTCCTTCACCCACCCCCTGGATGCCAAAATTCGTCTCTCCCTCAATGCCCAGTCCACGTCCCGTGCTGTAAAAAATGCTGAGGGTGCTGCTGGTCAACTCAAACGGCGGGGGTACGTTGATCTCACCCAGCGCAAACGTTTTGCTGAGGATAACTTCGTTTCCCAGAATTGTGATATCGATATCCGCATCACGTATGAAGGGAATGCTGGGCAAAACCTTGCCTCTGGCCACGATACCCACGCCCGGCTGAATTTCAATGGAATCAACCCTTATGGGACTCATGCCCGGAAGGCGAAGACTGGCGGCAGCTCCACCCCTGAAGTAGCTCTGTACCGAATCCATATTGATATAACCGCCATAAATCCCCGGGATGGGAGTGATCGTCCAGTTCATATCCGGGTAGGAGGCGGAGACCGGTTTGGCCTGCTCTCTCCTTCTGCCCTCTGCGGCTTTATAGGCGTCTACATTTAGATGACCTCCCACTGTACCCCTGCCCTGTTCGGTATTCAGCGTATATCCCTTGAGATCTACCCGGGGCAGCCAGTTTTGCACCGGGAGCTGCGATTCCGGGGGCATCCGCAGACGCTGACCTCCGCCGGGTGAAGTAAAGATGAACGGCTCACTCTCTTCACCCATCTCGCGGACCTCCTCACCTTTAAGCGGTCGGAGTTTATCCAGGTGGGCATTCCGTATGATTTGTCCGACCGACCAGAACGTGTTGGGCTCTCCGCTGATATCACTCATCCCAAAATCATATTCAGTGAAAGTCACATCATACGTTCTCTTGATGACAATCCAGTCGGGAAGCGCAAGGTCGGGATACTCTTTCTGCAGTTCACTTTTTGCCGCCTGGATGCGGCGGCGTATCTCGTGCCCCAGTTTTGAACCGGCACTCATATTGGCTGTAGCTTCCAGGAGCTCATAGTTGGAGGCCTTATCCTCCCCTCCCAGCTGATCCTCTACAATATGATCAACCTGGAAACTGGCAGCACGGGGCCTGTCGTCCCAGAACGGTATTTTTGCCCTCTCTTTCAGTTCATCGCTTGTACCGATCAGATAGAAATTGCGATCCCGTTTCGCCCTGAACATGTACACATCACTTCCCGTCTTTCCGCCCTGGGCTTCGGCATCATTCACCATCTCCGAAACTTCACTCTCTACCGGGGAAGCTACATGAGACTTCCAGTTTTCGACCTGGTTGGTTTCAGATCTCGACTTGTTGATGGTAAGTTGTGGCGGAAATTTCCCCCTGTTTCTTCGTTTAAAGCGTGGCAAACTCAACCCGGGAATATGGAGGCTGGGGGGCGATACGGTCGTATCAAGGGCTATACCACGATGTTCTCCTTCATCTATGGTATAGGTATTTCGCGCGGCCGGTGCTGTATCAGCAGTGCCCGCGCCACTCGCCGAAGTTTCGTCATCCTGCTTCTGTATCCTCCCCCCGGTCTGCTGAATGGTGTGCGTGAGCTCGTGGGCGATCAGCGACTTCCCGGAACTGGTACCGGGATTAAACCTGTTGGCCCCGAAGTAGATATCATTCCCGTGGGTAAAGGCCTGAGCACGCAGGGCCTTGTTCATGCGGGTTGCTTCCGGCCCGGTATGGATGCGCACGTCGCTGAAGTCGCTCCCAAAACGGGGCTCCATGTAATTTTTAACCGGTCCGGGAAGGGAACTGCCCGCTCCCTTGCTTCTTCCCAGCACATTTTCAACACTGGACGGAACATGCCCGCTCCCACTCTCGTCAGTCTTGCGCATTACCGGCTCTTCTTGCTCATCGGTCCGGGTCTGCACCTCGGGCAGATCCTCTACGGGCTTCGTCTGCATTATTTCCTTCTCCGGCCCGGGAACCGGTTGCCGCCGGAGCGGCTCCTCTTCCCCCAGGGTTGCGCGCTGTATCGGGTCTTCTTCGTTTTTGAGAGACTGTCGCTGCAGTGTCTGGACCAGTTCATCCTCGTTTTCAACCTTCTCTTTGGGCTGCAGCATCCTGGAAATGCCCGGGGACACAGGGGGGGTCGGCAGCGGCTCCTCTTTATCCGAGGTCGGACCGGGCATTCTCATCACCTTGTCCGCGGCAGCATCCGCCTCCTGCTCAAATTTGTCATCGGGACTTCCGACCTCCAGTTTCGGCTGAATACCTGATGTGATCAGGGAGGAAAGGGCAACGTTGCGAGAAGGAATTGAATCCGGTGATCCTGACCCCTCCGAAATGACTGCCTGTAAACCGGATTTTTTCTGCAGTACGGAGGTCTTCGAACCGGGACTATTTGCCTCTTTTTGGGGCAGTAGCTTCTCCTGCGGAGCAGAACTTTTCCGCTGAATGGCAGCAGCCGAGGTGGCGGTGCTCTTATTGGTAGTTTCGGAAGCCTTGGTTGAATGCACCTTTTATCCCATCATAGTGTTCTGCCTTCTTTGATATATTCCTTGCGGATACCTTCGATGATATCTTTCTGCAGGATTTTGTCACGGTTGCGATGCAGAGCCATAAGGGAGGCGTACCGAACGGCATTCATGATGGAACCTCCCGACAATTCATATTTGCGTGCGATCTCTCCAAAATCAACCTCCTCATCCAGGTTGGCTGACCCGGGAAAGGCGTTATTCCACAGTTGCAGTCGTTCCTCCTTTTCAGGCAGGGGAAAATAGATGACCGATTGAAATCTCCGTGTAAAAGCCTCGTCGAGATTGCTTTTGAAATTCGTCGCTAAAATGACCGTACCTTCAAAATCTTCCATCCGCTGCAGCAGGTAAGAAATTTCCTGGTTGGCAAACCGGTCATGGGCGTCAGAAATTTCTGTTCGCTTTCCGAACAGTGCATCTGCCTCGTCAAAAAACAGGATCCAGTCCCTGTTCTGAGCTTTGTCAAAAACCTTGGCAAGATTTTTTTCCGTTTCACCGATATATTTCGATACCACCAGCGAAAGATCGACACGATACACATCTATTCCAGATGATTTTCCGAGCAGGGCGGCTGTCAAGGTTTTACCGGTCCCGGGCGGTCCATAAAACAGGGTTCTGTATCCCGGCAGTACCCGCTTTTTGAGTTCCCAGTCATTCATCAACGTTTTCCCATGTTTCAGCCAGGCCTGTACCTCCTCGATCTGGTCGACCGTCTCATAGGGCAATACAAGATCATCCCAGCTCAGAGGGGTCGTTATTCTTTTGGCCGGGAAGTCGGCGTTAAATTCCGGCTTCCTGACCTCACCCGTAGTAAAATGAACTACATACTCCTCCGACAGCAGGAGTGCCCCGCTCAGCGGAGGCTCATCGTCAGAAATATTCTTCAATCTCAGAATATTCTCTTTCGCAAAAAAATGGTCCTTCTCCAATAGGTACCTGTACTGAAACCGCCGTTCCAGGTCGGCCCCTGCCAGGAGAAACAGGGCGGTCTCACCTGTTGGTATAAAACCGCTGTAAGCATCGCCTTTCAACCCGCCGAACTCGGTGAACCCCCGTTCGAAATGCGTGTTCCTGGTAAAAAAGACATCGAGCAGCTGGGGACGAACATGGGGGATCAGCGCCAGCAACAACACGATTCGCCCGGCTGAGTCAATCTTTTTCTCTTCCAGGAACCGCGAGTAGTTCGAAGCCGGTCCATCCAAAGATGGCTGGGGAACGTCCAACACATCGGCATACCGGCATTCCTTGCCGAAATACAACTTGATGCGGGTGTCCAGGACCCTGGAAAACCACTCCAGCTCTTTTGACAGGTGTCGGGCATTTGACATAATCTATCTCCATTCTACATACAGCGGTTTGGGCATCCAGTGGTTCCTGATGACCGAAATTCCCCAGGGCAGTCGATCGATCAGCATATCATAGGTTTTCGACTCCACGTGCAGCAACCATTTTTCTTTCTCATGGTGCAGTCGTCCATTCCTTTTTAAAAAAGCTTCACGGAATCCTCCCACAGAGCTATTTTTCAACGCTTTCCAGTGGTCTATGGCAGACTGTATGAGCTCCACGGCCTCATTTTTCTCCGATTCCGACAAAAAAACTTTGGACGGGAGAGGCCGATCTACGGGATATCCACACAGTATCTTGTTCAACACCATCAGGTATTCATAACTTTTATCAGATCCTGTTGCCATAAATTGCAACAGGTGAACAGCCTTGACGTGGGCCGTCTCATCAATAAACTCCCGGTCCACCAGCAGCTCCAGCTTTCGGAAAAAACGGGCCAGATACGGCCAGAGCAACACCAGCCCGGCATTGGCTATGTAATATTCTTCTGTCTCTTGCAGCTGATTTGACTCCCTTACTTCCAATTCAGCATTTTTTTCAGACACGTGGTCAGAAGCAATTATATTTTGTGCCGGTTTCTCCGATTCCGCCGCAGCATCGGGAATTAACTTCAGTTCTTTCCGGAGCCGTTGTTTCAGTTTTACCAACGAGGAATAGCTTGACAACTGCCGGTAATCTCCTGCCGCTTTAACGTTTCGCAGAAGTTCCCCCCTCCATTCGTTCAGGCCCGCTTCAGTGGCCAAACTTTCCAGTTCCTCAACCCATGCCGGTTCTACATACAGGATGCCTCCAGCGGAACGCTTGACGCGATTATCAGTATTCATATCGACAAGGAATTGGCGGAATTGCTCTGTCGCAATATCCTTCAATACCAGGCGACCCAACCAGGACTGTTCCAATGCACTTCGGACAGGAACTCCTTCGATCATTCTGCGCTTGAGTCGTCTGAGTACTTTTCTATAGGCCGATGCCAGCGATTCGGAATGCTCGTTGCTCATTTCTTCCAATATCGAGGCAAAAAGCCGCTGCGATACCTCCATCCGGGCGGTTTGTCGTTTGAATTGAACAACATTTTGCAGCAAGTATTCCCGGACCGTTCGGCGACTTTCTGGAGATGGTGAGAATCTCCATATTTTTTCTCGACTTAAGAACCCAATCAGTTCCATAACTTCCCTCGTAGCAGATTGCAGCATTGGATTCACAAAACCGGCAATCTTAGATATCGAATCATCTCCAAACTGAATCGCAACGCGCTTCCTGGTTCTTGGGTCAGCTATCGCCTCGACCATCTCTTTTTTGACTTTTTCACAGGTATTTTCGAGCAGATAAAGGAATAGTGATTCCGGATCCTTCAGCGGTCCCTCCAGCATGCCTTGGCCCACAAACCACGGATAACGCCCGCTACGCATGTAATAGAAAAAGATCTCCAGATAAAGCTCCTCGCGGCTCTTCCACCGCTCCCTTTCTGCCTGACGGTCCAGGTCATTGCCGGTATATTCCGCTAATTTTTCCCGTAATTTAGCTTGCACCCTGCTCACCAGCTCATCTTCCAGCGATGGGTACGCCAGCGTTTCCAGGTCCAGCTCCAGGTGATCCAGTACAATCCAGCGGTCACCGGCCAACTCCTGGAAAAGCGCTTCCAGCACCGGTTTCAGTTTAGTCTGAACCAGCCTGCTCACCCGGTCCTGGATTTCATGAGCGCGGTCCGGGCTTTGAACCGAAAGTTCAACCCGGAGTTTGTCTATGATATGTTCCCTCGGTATTTCCATCGCTCTTATTTCGCAACGGTGTCTTCAAGATTTGCAAGCAAACCAGCCAGATTCCTTTTGCCCGTTCGCTCGGCCACGGCTTTTATTTCACTGATCGATTTCGAAAGCGACTTCCGGGGGTCCATCTCCAGGCCTGCATTCTTCAGGGTTTCAACCTGGTTCGATACAGACTTTAAAAGCTGCCCCATCTTGCTGTTGGTCGCTATATCTTTCTTTTGGTTGACAGCCAGCTCCATAAGCTGGGTCACCTGCTGGTCATATATGCCATACATATAGGTCTTTTCCTCGTCGCTGGCATCGGCCGCCTTTTCGGTGATGAGTTCGGTGGCCTCCGAAAGCATCGAGGAGTAGGCCCCTGCGATCTCTGCATTCTTTTTGCCCTCCTCATATTTTTTTCGCTCCTCCCCGCTTTTCAGCTCATCCCTGATGTTTACCATGTAGTCCCTGGCTCGTTTCAGGATGATATTTTCGCCGCCAAAAAGCTCCCGGTCCATCTCCGGGTTGCTGTAGTTCTCGAGTCTCGTCAAACGGTTATCAAAACCGGTGGTCAGACGATCTGACGGCCCGGGCTGTTCTTCCTCAAAAGGTACTTCAATCAACTGGTCAACTTCTGCCGGGCAGCCGTTTTCTGAGATAACATGAAGCACCACGCGGTGTTTACCGCCGGTATTCAGGAACGTGTGCTCCGGCGACTCTTCCCTGTATCTTGTGCCGTCAAAGACCCATAGATATGTTTTGATATCGCCCTTACCAGTATAGTGGAACTTCATCCGGGTAGCCCTGATCCCCAGGTCTAAAACTTCCGACTCGAAACCGGCTGCGGGCCCTTCCAGGATTTTGACCTCGATAGACGCATCAAGGTATTTGAAGGTATACTCCCCGGGAGCATATCCCTTGGGAACAAAAAACTGTTTGTTATCCTGCTTTTGTACTCCGGAAACATCATCGCCGGCAATCTCTTCTCCAGCGGGCTTCGTCTTAAACAGGTAAAGCCTGTCGTCCGTATTACAATAGGTTTTTTCGCCAAATTCCTTGCTCGGCTGCAGGTCGAATTCCGTCTCTATGTGCCGGGGGATCTCTACACTCTTGCTGACGGCATCCGAACACTCCTGTTTCCAGGCCGTCAGGGTCACAATTGCCTGATCCTGGTCATAGTCCCGGTAAATATGCACCGGGTCGGACTGGGTAGAGCTGGCCCCATCTCCAAAATCCCACTCGTAACTCTGTGCGCCCCCGGAATTATTGTAAAAGGATACCTCAACACTCCCGTCATCCAACTGACTGACTTCAAAACTGAAGTCAGCCCGGGGATCGAACACTTTGGCGTTAAACACCACGGTACGACTGTTGACCCTGTAGGTGAATTGAACATCCTCGGCAGACGGATTGGATTCGGAAGGCTGGAAATACCAGGTGTTGCCCTCTTTGGTAACGCCACCGGCTGAGCCCTCCACCACTCCACCCGCCGGATCCGTAACAAATGGATATTTAGATTTATCGTCTTTGCAAAATCGACTTTCCGAAAGTGAAAAATTGATTTGTGAAATTACCATGGTGGCCAGCTCCGGGCAGTCGTTTTTGCAAAGATAGGGAAGCGCGAAGTCGGCTACCACCACGTTATCCGGGGGAATATCCCTGGGAATAAAGCCGGGCAGTCGTTCAATGCGTTCCAACACGCCCTCTTCAATCTCCCTGATCTTTTCCCTTTCAATATTGATCTCTTTTTCCGACGCCACTTCACTAAATTCTTTCAGAACGGCGTCATAATATTCCAACAGTTTACTTTTTTCGTAATCAGAATAGGATCTTTTTGCTCCGCCTCCCGATTCCTCTTTTACCTCTGTGGGAGGTGCAAAACCAGCAGCACCCACTTCTTCGGCGGCCAGGGCGACAGCCCCGGTAACATCCCGGCGGATGAGTGGTCCTGCTTCATTTCGATCTATATAGACCAGCACAAAGGTGCCGCCCCGGGGCACCCCGGCCATATGCTCCAACCCGGAATGGCGGGCGGCAAAATTGGAGAAAAGATTCAGCTTTTTAAATTCATCGACGCGTTCCTGGTAAAGCAAATAGAGCTTTTTCATCTTCTTTATACTGCAGCTGTAAATCAGCTTGTCAAGCCGGAAGAGTATTATTTGCTCGCGCCCGTCCAATTTCTCCCCACTGTCTTCTTTTTCTTTGAGCAACTGCTTGTAATCAACCGCTGTCTGAATCAGCGTGTCAAAGCTCCCCTCCAGCTCTGTGATATCGAGATTTTCCAGCCGGGGAGGTATTTTGTTCAGGACCTGCTGAATATTATTGGCAAGCTGGGCCGGTTTCAACATCAGGAAAACCCACTCATTCAGATTCAGGTCAATAAGGGCGGGATCATAATTCAGAATGACATCCAGGTAACTTTGGCCCTTGCCGCTCTCCGAAACCATCGCGTCATAATAGTAGCCGAATGTGCCCTCTTTTGTTTCGGGATACGTATATGTGCCCGTGATGGGAGAATAATAGGTAGACATCTTCCCAATTTTTTGCCTGAGCAGCGTTTCCTTCTTGCCCTCTTCCTCTTTCCGCTTCCAGTAATCGTCTATCTCTTTTCTCCCTGTTTCCGCGCTTGTACCGGCCCTCTTTTCAACCATCTCACCGGCGATCTTTTCTTCGGCTGTTTTCTGTGTCTCCAGCGTTTTTTTCTTTACCTCCAACCCGCGGAAAAACTGCATCTCCTCGTCCAGCAGGCACCGCAGCTCGGTACTGAAGGTTTCATAAAGATTCTCTAAATCCCTGAACCGGCACTCGAAGGTAAGTTTGGTGTTGTCAAACCGCCGGCCAAGCTTTACTCCAACGACTTTGATCGGCAGGCTGAACCGTTCCCGCATGCTGTCGATTTCGTCAACGGCCTGTTCATACGGTTTGCCTATATGTCCCTCTACCCGGAAATTTTGATACTGCATATTTGAATGCAGAAGCGCCTCGACGGTACAGTTGTCCCGATGTTGTCCCTCATTATACGCCTCGGAGTGGTAGGATGGGATGCGATTTGATTTGAATATTTTTGTCTTGCGGTAACTCCACTTTTTTACCAAATCCACATTTTTTTTGATGTTGTAGTAATAGGGAATGGAGCGCTTGCTCAACGGGTATTCTGCCGTTCTATCCGGTGTGATCCGGATTTCTGTATCCGTACCCGGAACCGGCTGAACATCAAATCCCTGAACCATGTGATCCATGCGCTCAAATAAAAGCAGCACTTTACTACGCTTGTCTTTCTGATCATTCAATACGGGACTCGGCTGGAAGTAGTGGCGAAAGGGGGTCCGTTGATCCCTTTGTTCGGGTTGGGCCGGCCCCAGCATAAGATGGCGTTCAAATAACAGGGGATTCGGGCAGCAGGCGGAGGTCACTTCGCAGGCGGTATCGCGAAACTCGTCGCAGGCGCCGGCTAAATCTTTCAAAAAATCGTAGGCGTATTGAATTGCATAGGGTGAACCGCTGAGGCGATGTTTGATCAGCTTGTAAAGCCCGTTCTGCTCGTAATCTCCTTCATCAAAACCGGGAAAAGGAGATTCCGGGTAGTGATCTTCCAGCAGCGGTTTAAAGAACCCGTAGCTTTTTGCCAGGGCCTGTCCCACCCGAACGGAGGCCTGTTGAATAATCGGCAGGTAATCCGATACCAGCTGCTGGTACTGAACGTAGTGATCGAGCGAGAGATCTTTATCCCTGTAATACCCCGGCCGCTCGATACATAAGTGATCCAGGTTAGAGCAGATATTGGCACGATTCCGGAGCTCATCTTCCGAGGTCGATTCATCCCGGCTGATCATTCGCACCAGGTCCTTTTTTTCAACCAGAAGCTTGCGCACGGCAAACTCCCGGCGGATTCCCTCTTCATCACAATCGTCACCGCAGCAGTCGTCGGTATCTACATCCTCTATCTCCTGGTATAGCAGGATACAGTATTCAGAAAAATCGAGCGTAAATGAGGTTTCTCCCTCCTCAATTGTTATACCATCATCCCAGTCCAGGGGGTAACATGTCTCGGTCTCTTCAACCTTTTGTTTTTCTTCACTGGTAAGCAGCTCCCAGAGATTAATCTGCCTGCCCGTATCCGGATTAAGAAAGGGGGGATATCTCCCCGCGGTTTCCCCATCCCCGTCGCCTGCTCCCGTCATCTTCTTGTCGGTGTATCGCTTGATAAACCTGCATTCGCTTTCCCCGATTCCGACCAGGTACCCCCGGGAGGTCACCCCCACTCCTTCCGTCAATAAAATGGTGTCGGAAGCCGGGTGTTGTACTTCCAACCCACAGACAATGCCGATGCCGACAAGGTGGCTGCGGGTCATCCTGTCCTGCTCGTCCAGGTACGTTCTGAGCTCATTAAGGTGGTGGGCGCTAAGGACCTGGTCCTCTTCAAAAATCGGGAAAAATCGCTTGTGCGTATTCATATTACTCCGGGTTAAATGTTCCTAAAACGGTATTATCAAGCAACATCGGGTTATCATCGCTGTCTTCCCTGTAATCGTGCAGGGTGGCAACGGGATATACGCTTCGAATTTGTCTCATAACCTCAATCAGCTTTCCCAGCTTGTCCCTGAGTTCCCCGGGATCCGGGGTGGGCTTTGCCTTTGTTTCAAGCCAGTCTCTATATACCGGCTCAAAATCCTTCATATCTTTTTGATCGGCCCAGCAGATTTTCAGATGTACATGGGCCGGGGCTTCCATTCTGATTGTCTTTTCCAGGAACCGCCTGAACGCCATATCGTCAAACCGGTCGGGCCAATAGGGTACGATGAGCGAAACCCTGAACGAGTATGGATCCAGGTATCCCGGGCAATCGTTGCAGTTCTTTTGGACGCACGCGGGGAGCTTTGGATCATCCTTCTCTTCGGGCCTCAACAGGATATGCTCTATCAGGTGAAAGCCCTCCCTGTTGCATTTCCCTGACAGCGCCGCAATCATCACGGCTACAATGCGGTCCCGTTCCTTCTCTCCTTCGTACAAAATGCCGGTGCCAATTATTTCTCCATTCTTCCCGATCAAATTGAAGTAATACCGGCCGTCCGAGGCCTCCGATAGCTCATAGTTTTCGAAGTCGACACCTGCTATTTTGACCGCCTCAATACCTTTTTCACAATTCTCCCTGCGGGTGTATCCCTCACTTCGGAGTACAATTTCATCCTCCGGAAGCACCAGCCTGAACCGCCATTCGCCTCCCTCATCCCGGTAGATCTCAAACAGCTCGTCGGGATCTTTGCAGCTCAACCTACGTCGATCGTAGCGCTCGATACCCAGGAGCCGGCTTGCCCGCTTTTCCAGTCCCGATACATTTTCGGTGCCCCAGACCTCGCCCTCCGCCTTGTAATTAAAACCCCTGCCCCGGGAGCTCGAAATGGCGGGATACTCCTGTAAAAATTCGATTTTATCATGGATCAGATCGGGCGCAGTGTGCTCCCCGGGCTGCCGGGAAAACATCAGCAGCACGTAGTCAGTAAACGATTCCCCAAAACGGGCCAGCAGGTGATCCAGGAATCGATTACGGCGGTTCTCAAAGGTCTTCTTACTCTCCACGATTTCATCCAGTTTCTTTACAAAATGCGTGGAGGATTCATCCCCGAGCCCTGTCTCTTTCTTGTACTTCTCCCATTTTGATCTGAATGTGTTATAATCGTCAAGGTCTATGCCCGCTTGCCCGGAAATTTCCTGGATAAAGTCTTTGATCACCTGGTAAATATGCGGTGACTCCTCGCCATTAAAAAGAACCTCGAGCCCCGGATCGCCTTCCGGGAAGGCAAAACTTTGGGGAAGATCATATAACACCTGGTAAAAGTAGGTCTGGTGGATATCGGGGCTTAATGAAAAAAGGTTCTTCAAGTTGGCCAGCTGAGAGAGATAATTCGCCAGCATTTGATCGTATAAAGTGAGATACGCTTTCAGCTGTTTGGCCTGGGCCCTCCGTCTGTCCGTAACGACTCCCGGTATCCCTGCACTGCCCACCCCGTAGGTCAGCGGGAGCTGTTCCTGGATAGATGTAAATCGCGCTACATTCCGGTTCTGTCCATTTGGGACCGAAAGGTCGTATTCCTCGTCAGCAGAAAGCTTGCTGTTGCGTTCCAGCTCCTCCAGCTCTTTTACATACCGCGCAACCTTGTCAGCATTGGGTTTATATGGCAAATTCTCTTTAAAAAGGTCGATATCGGAAAGCCCGGGGCTAAAGCGTGGCACCCGGCCTTCTCCGACCGTGTGGCACCATTTTATTTTGTCATTGAGGGTCTCTCCTTTATAAATATTAGCCAGGAGAACATTTTCAACGGATTTGACACCTTCTACATCCATCATAATCTGAATAATGTCGGAGACGAATATCTGCTTCTTGATTTCGGCTTTCTCCAACTCCCCGGAGGAGATAAATCCATGATCAAGAGCGGGCCCTTCAAAAATTGCGTCAGTTGGAATATCCATATCCATCATCTCTCTCAGGGAGTAAAAATATACCTGTGGGGCAATATGGTGGTCGATCCGGTGGTACAATTCAGCCAGTACCCGTTCCAGCTCTGCATCGTTATCAAGGGCTACATCCGCACACACCCTTATTTTTTCGACGTCGAGTCCCCGGAACTCTTCGAAATCTTCGCACAGGCTCCGGTTTTCATGCAGCCGGTAAAACGCTGTTCTCCCGATACGCAAAGCCGAAACAGTTTTTTCCCTGTACTGCTGAAGCAGGGATTCATCCTCAATTCGGTCCTCGACATCCTTCAGAGGGATATCCCTGTCTGTAGCTTTTATCGTCATCTCCTCCCCGTAGCTCCGCCCGCCCGCCTTGATTTGGACCGTTCCCTTAAACCTGGTCTCGCTTGTACGTTCAATACTTGCAAGGCTGACCTCCTCGATATTTCCCGGTTGGATCTCCTTGTTCAACCAGGTACTCCAGTCGGGGAACCGGATAATCAGCCGCTCGTCACGGTCTTCTTCATCCGGATCGGCATAGAGATCGATCTCGAAAACAAAATCATTCAGGTCGCCGAGCTCCTCGTCCTCATCGAGCTCGAGCGTCACACGGTACAGCCCCTGCAAATTGATCCGCTTCGTATGCTCGTTCGCCTCCGGCTGCCATCCCCCTTTTTTACAGTTCAGGTACAGTTCCGGGTATGTCTCCCACAGCGGTTCCAGCCAGGCGTTTTTAACACCCTCGATATCGATCAGGATCCGGCGATAGTCCTGCAGGGTAACCGGTTTGGAGGTTAATATTTCGCGCGCCGTATGGAAATGGTCCTCCTGTTTGGGACCAGGTGCCGACTGGTCGGCCAGCAGATCTCCGATATCATAAGACGTCCGGTATCCCAGGTCGGTAATAGCATAGCACAGGAGTTCCAGGAGGGTGATGCCGGGGTCATGAATATTATAGTCGGTCCACAAACTGCCCGAGAGCTGCTCAATATGTTTCATTCCCTGTTCTCGCAGAAAAGCGTAATCCTGGCTGGGAGCCAGATCCGGATTTTTCGGTATGGTGATAGAGTCATTCATACAATCGTGCAGGTAGAGTGCTCGTTGATTATGTGCAGTTTGTGTGAGACCAAAATAGAACGGGCTGTGGTAACGGTTATCCGCTCCAGATCCCGGTTTTTGAGGGTGTCTTCCACAAAATGGTGCATTTTGAAATCGGTGACATACCTCACATACGGGCGTTCCTCCACAAAATTGAGAATCAGTGACTTGTGGGTACCACCCCCGAACGCGATATCTTTGCCCTCCCCAAAAGCCCAGGGCGACAGGAAGCGGGCGATCTCGTCCACCAGTTTTTGCCGGTAGTGTCCTTCATCCACCTCATCAACCAAATTTACGTAACACTCGACCTGGACCTGTTCAAAAAGGGGATTGATCACTTTCAACTTTTGAGCGGCAAACGCCGATATTTTTGCGGATATAAATTTCTCGATCTTGTCCCGCACATTCAGGCTGAGCCGGGGTTTCAGGGGTTCTACCGCATTTTTGTTCTTCAAGTCGGGTACCACTACCAGCGTTACATATCCCGGTGCAAATTCAGCCGTAACTTTCCCGCCGTTCAAATCATAATTGTAGGTGCTGTGGTTGACACATTTGGCCTTGTAGACTTCCGGGAAATGCTCCATCACCAGCCGCTCGTAATCCCAGATTGACACGCCTCTTTCCTTGTGTCTCAAACGCTCGCTAACCCGGCGGTAAAATTCGATATCCTGTTCGGGTATTTTCCCGCCCTCGGATGCGTACGGTTGCTGTATCTTCTTTATTTCCGAGCGCTTGGTCTTCAGCTTGCTGATCGTCCCGGCCTTGAGGGTGGTGTCCAAAAAGTTTGGATCGTTATCGTGGTCGACAAATTCGGCCGTAATCGCCTGGGCCCGTACATCCACCAGGCGACATACCGCATCGGGGTTACCGGAAACCGCGGCTTTTATCCAGTAGTGCGCTCCGGGAAACAAGGTCGAATTGTTGGTGGCCTGCTTCGGGATATTGATTCGCACGATACCGGTGGTCAGGAAGTCGTTCGTTGAATCACGGACCAGTTCTTCCGGCTGGAATACCTCCCAATGATTGCCGGCAAGGTAAAACCATTTTAGTGTCAGCTTGTCGAGAGAAGGATCGGCGCTGCCCTCGGCAACTCTGAATAAAAGTGATAGTTGCTGTGGTGGTTTTAGCCCGGAAATTCCAACAAAAAACTCCCCGTCATGCCAGTTGATCCCACCGCCCTCAGCGTGGCTGAATCGCGGCAGCAGGGGAATGGTATCGCCGGTGGTGGTCAGTGCTGAATGGACTTCTTTCTCTCCGAAGGGATAATTGTGAAAAAGATAACTCGTTCGCTTTTCAAAGCCGGCCGTATTTCGGGGCTCCACAGTAGCCCGGGCCTTGTAATCCAGTTCTATTGAGCTGATTTTAGGAGTATAGGGTTCACGGGGGAGCACAGTCTTTTCGTTTATAACCTGCTGTGTAAGCAGAGTGGGGTACAGTTTGTGCCCAAAGGCTTGTTGCGGTGCACTCAGTACAAGTCGTATAAACCCTCTTTTCAACGAGACATCAAATTGGTCGATCGGCCCCAGGCCGGCATCCGGTTCCATCTGTATTTCAGGTTCATTACCGGAATTGGCCGAAATTGACGTCGGTGATTCTGTGAAATTTGATGGGAAAAGCGTTTTTTCATAGCGCTGAGGTGCTTCCGGTTTCCAGGCACCCTCCCTTAAAATTTGCAAGTTTGCCTTAAAGCTGCTGTTGGCGGGGGAATACCCGGTAACCGGGTTAACCATTCCTGTTTCCCCACCCGTGGAATAATTGTAGTGATCTTCCAGCTTTGCTTCCGGCCATTCATGCCACTGAACATGTAATGTGACCGAGTCCAGTTTTTTCTGAAAAACTTCCGTACTTCCGATCAAGAATGCCGACCCTATCGAAGGTGAAGGGCCAAACGGCTGAAACGGCTTTGAGGGATCCAGGATACCGAGCTCATTTTGGAGTACGAGACTCTTCATCCCCTGCACCTCCACTGTAATATTTACTTGTTGGACGGTGATATTTTTCAACGTGGCATACCCGTACTTCCCCGGATCCAAATTTTGATTCAACACCAGCTTCAGTACGGGCCACTCCGTTTGGTATTCACCGCCGTGCATTTCCTTCTCATATCCTGTAACAGGGGATACACTTCGGGGAAGGGTGATCTCTAACTTTAACATGGGGCCTTCTTCGGATGTGTCGGATTCAAGTGATACCTGTGCCCCCTCTATACCCTCCAGGTCCAGCCACTCTTTCTCGGTTGTGACAAAACAGCGAAACAGCCGATCCCTGGTGGACTTATCCAGTTTCGGGGACTGGTTGCAGAGTATCTCAAGCGTGATGGTCCGCGTACCTTCAGAAAGGTGCAGGATGGGAGAAGAAATGGAAAATCCCACCTCCGAGAACTGCATGGTGGCCTCGTCGCCAGCCAGGTATTCAAAACTCCCGTCGGGACGCTCTGCCCGTTGGGATTCACCAAACGCCTTCCACCCCGCCGGGGGATTATCCAACGGGGTGCCGGTTCCCTCTTTCGAATTGGCGATTGATTTTTCATACACCCGGTACTGGTCCTCCTTGTCGACATAAACCGATTTCAGGGCTACAACGCTCGCTTTGTTCAGGACAACCTCGGAAAGAGACTTGTAGAACACATCTTTGCCCTTGGCATCTTTACCGGCTTTAAACAGCGTACCGGACTCCAGTTTGTATGTGTCCACATGCTTTGCCAGTTCAACAAGCAGATCCACACGGTCGGGTACGGCTTCCTTTCGATCCAGCTTTAGCACCTCTTCGTAGTAAAAATCAAGGTGTTTGCCGGTTAATGTGTTGATGTGGTCCTGTGCATGGCGGAACAGCTTTAAAAACGTGAGCATCAGCCCCATCTGAGGCTCATGACCGGAAAACCTCGTCAGGGTCTCCTCGATAAAACCGGGCGACCTTTCACGGGTTCTCTTAAGGGCGGTGATAAAAGATGCGGCCACTTTTTTGACGGGTGGGAACCCGGACCGAACCCGCTGTTTAATCGTACCGCCGGGAGGTAAATAGATAGTGTCGTTTTCTTCAACCGAAGTGTAAAATGTGGCCCAGTTCTCCGTATTGCCCGTTTCTTCGGTTTCACCGATCCACACCTCCTGCAACTCCCCTGTTTCAAGCCCGGTAAAATGCTCGATGGATGTATTGCAGAAATCCCCCTCATCCAGGTATTCCTTGTCTACAAGGTTCGTACCCGACAAGGCCCCTTTGTAATACCCGATACATTTTTCCAGTTCGGTGCGGAGTTGTGACGTTATCAAAACGTGAAGGTGTTCCTGGAACTGGTATTCGGCCGGGACTTTTCCATACCAGGAATCGAGCTGCACGGCAAGCGTCCCGATAATATCAAACAGCGTCTTGAAGGCCCGGCGAACGTTCTGATAGGTAGTGTCATCGTCAAATATCACCTTCTCTATCTTCTCTATACAGGGATTGAACGCGGTAGGATCCTCGACTGTCAACAGGGCGATTACGGAGGTGATATCTCCTGAAAAAAAGGGACGCCAGTCGCCGGAAGGGATGTTGTCCGGTTGGTAGTACTGGAGCTCTTCAGCATAGCGGACCACAAATTCGAGCAAATCAGCGAGCGAGCGCTCATCGACTTTTGCATAGGCCGGATCAAGCGCTTCAGGCATTCGCCTGGACTGGCTGACACCGTCTCGAACCAGTGGATTTCGATATGTACAGCTGTTTTCAGGCATTAGTCAATATTTGATCCTTCCTCCTTGTAAAAAGGAAAGACATAGTTGAACCGTGAGTTTGTTTTCTTGATCTCGTATTCCAGGGTAATATTGATCCGCCCCTCATGTTGAAAAGGCACGAGAGTCAGGTCGATTAGTCGAATGCGTGGCTCAAAGTACAGTATCGCGTCCCGGACGACCTCGGTCATATAGGTGATCATGGTGGTGTCGATGGGCTCAAACTGGAACTGTGACAGGTCACATCCATACCTTGGCTGCATCACCCGTTCGCCTGTCATAGTGGTAAACAGGATCGTGAGGCTGAGATTAATATCCTCGGCTCCCTGCGTCATGTCCACGCTCCTGCTTCCCCTGACAAAGGCAGGCGGAAAGCCCCAGCCTTTTCCCAAAAATGATCTGCCTTCATCCATAATCGTCTATCCTATTATTACTGTTGGTTCACCAATGACTGCACCGGCCCCACACCCGCACACATCGCCTACTCTCAGCGCCGGTTTACCCCCGATAAAAACGGTGGTGCTTCCCATTGGAAACGGGGTTACCGGCGGATGCGGCGGAGGTATGGCACAGGAATGCATATCTGTGGCTACGGCGGCCGGCATCCCCCCGATTAGTACCGTCGGAACGCCAGGTCCGGTTATGATCCCCCCGTGACTCGTTATATCTGTGACTCTCGCTGCTGCCGGCATATCATCTCCTTTTTGTTTGATTAAACCTTCTGCCGAAGAATGCTATTGTTTGTCTTGCAGAAGATGTTTATCCAAAATACTTGTGAGAAATCCGGGCTAGTTTATCTGTACAATCGCGCCCTGAACTTTAACCGACGCGCTGCTGGTAAGTTCAGCACCGGCGCTTCCTTCCGCCTTGAACTGCGCCTTCGCCTTCTGTTCAATCTTCGTTCCTTCTACTTTTATATTCCCACCCGCTTTCAATACCACGTCTCCCGCACTCTCCAGCGTGATCCCATCCGAGTTCATAAGAATGCTATTCTGATTTTCATCCTCCAATTTGATACTTCCCTCATCGTCGCTCAGGGTGATTTTATTACCGTTGGGCGTCTCCAGTTCGATGCTCTTTTTGTCATCATTGAGCCAAAACCGCAGTTGCTCGCGGGTTACGAACCCTTTTTCATGGTTGTCATCGCTTGCATCGGCGGGGGGCGGCTTGGCGCTGCTGTTCATCATGCCCAGGACCACCGCATCGCGGGGATCGCCATTTATAAATCCCACCAGCACCTCATCACCTATCTCCGGTCGAAAGAAGGACCCGCGGCTGTCGCCGGCATCAAGGATGGAGATACGCGCCCAGGTCCCCTCATGTTCCATATCCACCATCGGCAACTTAACCAGTATTCGGTGCTCCCCCTCCGGATCGCCCTGCAGCTGTGTTACGAGACCCACCTGCAACCCGTTGACGGCGGGCAGCAACCCTGATGCCGCTACTTCGACAATATCATCTTCCTTGTAAAACCAGCGGGGCGAGAGCCCAAATTCGATATCCGTCACCCACCGTTCGGTCGAATAATGCTGCCTCACGCCGGAAACAAACACGTTGCCGCTAAACCGCTCTCCGATGCCGGTCAGCTCGATAGTGTCAAACGGCTTGATCCCGGCTATTCCCGGGCAACGGACGCGCCCCCGGATTTTGGCCAGTCTGCTTTTGAGCATGGCAGCGTCGGCCCAGGCCTGGAGTTCGGTATCCAATACCTGTCCACTGTGGCGTAACGAGAGCTCCTCCAGTCCAATAACCTCCGAAAGCTCTGCTTCACCAATATTTCCCGCCTGTTGAAAGCCCGGATCTTCTCCATCCGTGTCTATCTTTTCCTGGGCGGTATAATCCCATGAAGAGGTTTTGACCGCTTTGAACTGGTCCCTGACATCCATCTCAGCTTCCAGGTCAAAAATTGTGGCCCCATAGGCAAGGGCTACAACCGGGTCTGTAATAGTGGGCTTTTTAATAGTTAACTTACCGTCATCCGGCAATACCGCCTGACTGTTCATTTCCGCCCGGGAAACGACAAAATCCCAATCCGTGGCATAATACTGAACCAGCTCTTTATGAGTTTGACTGGCAGATTCTATATCCGGTTGTAACCCGTACTGGCCGACCAGCTCCTCAATAATATCGCTGTCAGTCATTTCGGTATAATAACGGTTCTTTCTTCCGGCCGTCATTTTAACTGCCGGATCCTTGCATTCAACCGATAGCATTGATGGCTGACCGTTCCTGGATTTGATCCCATGCTTAATCACCAAGCCTTTAAAAATGGTCGCCTCCTCCCTGTGGTAACCGGCTCTCACTTCGATCTCCCGACCCGGTTTAAACAAGTCGGTATTGCTGAGTGGGAAATCCTCTTCAGAGGGACTGCCATCTTTCAGCACCAGTTGGGCATACGAAATGCGATTGAGCTTCTTGGAGACCGTAATTGAAAACAGATGATACCTGTCGGGCAATTCCTGCCCGGCCGACAGTATGGTAAATGTCGGCAGATCGGTGGGGTGGTCAGACGGTATGGTTTGACGTGGTGTTGCCATGGTTTATTCTCCCAGTGGTGGAAAGGAAAGGATGGTGCCGGACTCCAGTTTTCTGAAATTCTGCAGGTTGTTTTTTTCCGCCACCTTAAGGTAGTACCTGGAGTCTCCGTAGATCCGATAACACATCAGGGGAAGGCTGTCTCCATCATTTACCACCCGGTGGTGCGTCAAATCGGGAGAACTCTTATCCTCTTTGGCGGCCCGCAAATTATCCTCAATAAAGCCGTTGAATGTCGCATTAATCTTGGCACGCAACGGCTTGCCATCGTTGCTGAACATCGTGTATTTGACGGACGAAGATTTGAGGATGCACTTGAAGATGAGGGTCCCCCAGAGTACCATCAAATAGCGGGGGCGGTGCTCATCTCCCTTAAATTCATAGGTAACCGTCAAAAACTCCCGGATCTTGTCGGGTACGTCCACCTTTTCTCCTGTCGTGACCCCGGTACCGTCCAGTGTAAAATCGAGGGTAAGATCCTGCGGCCTGATCTTTTTAAATGTATGCGCGGTTCCCGTGGTCCCGATGCCCTGCGAGCTATCGCTTTCAATTTCATATTTGACAGAATATTCCTGCGGATTGTAGGTCACGGAAAATTCATCGTCCTCCTGGTTGTATTCGGCATCCTTAAAAGACTTTATCTTCAGCTTTTTCAATTCACCGGTGTTGCTTTCCTCGGCAGCCATTATCGCTCCCTCCTTTTCTCAAATATTTCCAGGACCTGTTCCACCGATTCCCGGATAATCTGCTGTCTCTGTTTATCCCGGTTTTCGGCCCTGCGGGCGTCAGGCTGCCCCTCTTCATCAATCACGGCTTTAATGACCAGTTCCCTGATTTCTATAGGCATATCAAATCATTTTTTAATTGGGCTTTGCAAAATCCTCGATTACGTCATTCTGAGCTTGTCGAAGGATCTCCCTTGTCCGGTTGTAGCCGTTGAAAGGGAGATCCTTCACTCCGTTCAGGATGACTGCTTGGTTCTGCAAAGGTCCCTTTTATTCTTTGTTTTCCGGCACCACTTTCGTGAAATACTGGTACGCCAGCTCGATGGTATCGATGACAACCTCATTTTTCTGGGCGTCCAGGTTGGATACCGCCCACTTTACCGGGTATGCCCCTGTAAAATTCCAGTTGATAAGTGTGTTACCTTGTTCATTAAGCAGCGAAACGTTTACGACCAGGGGATCAAAACTGAAATGTTCGATCGCATCCCGAAACCACTGTATCAACGCCGTGCCTGTTAACAGTCCCCGCTTCAGTACCAGGTTTTGGTATTTTGCGGGTTGGGGAAGTCGGTGGGCAAAACGATTTTCACCGCCCTCCCTTAACTCCTCCGTCCCTATTTCCGCGGTTAAACCCGAGACCTCCTGGAAACGGATATCGTTGTCCGTGGCACCATCCAATCCTGAAAATTCCACCTTAAAGTGGAAGCCTACTGCCGGATATTCCATTGGGGCTTAATGTTTGATACTATTCATTTTCAATACTGAGTCCCTCATGGGCAATTTCGAGCGTCTCAATAGCCACCTCATTACCCGTGGCATTCAATCCCGGACCTTCGATCTTGACCGGGAACGCATTTTTAACGGACCAGGTCATAAGCGGTACGTGCTCTTCGTTCAGCAGCTTGATGATCAGGTCGCGTCGCTCCACGGTATTCAGGTTCGTGGTATTCAGCCACTCAAAGAACTCGTTGTCGCCCTCAAAGATGCCCCGCTTCAGCGTGATGTTGCCAAACTTTTGGAGTCCCGGCATTTTTTGGGCTGTAAACTCCGGATTTGCGCCATCCCTGTACTCAATGACCTGGGATTCTATATTGAGTCCGGATACTTCGGAAAAGCTGACGCTTTCGCCTCCCCAATCTACGCTAAAATGAAATACTGGTGATGGATAAGCCATAATGAATTCCTAATTACATTAGATATTAGTGGTATTGTCTTTTCAGGATTCCAACATCTTGTGAGAGAATCGCAGGATGATAAACTCGGCTGGCCGGACGACCGCCATCCCGATCTCCACAATCATTCTTCCCTCGTCGATATCGAGCTGGGTCATGGTCAAGCCGAGCCCAACCTTTACAAAGAACGCCTGGTCCGGCTTGGCCCCGAACAGTGCGCCCTCTCTCCATTTCAGGGTCAGGTAGTTCTCGATCATTGACCGAACTTTAACCCAGGTGTTGGCGTCGTTGGGCTCAAAAACCGCCCAGTAGGTCGACTTTTTGATCGACTCCTCCACCATGTTGAAAAACCGGCGGACCGGCACGTACCTCCACTCGTTGTCGTTGCCCGCCAGGGTTCGCGCCCCCCAAACCATGTGACCTTTCCCGGTAAATGTTCGTAACGCATTGATGGATTTACCGGCGGTGACATCCACATTGAGATCCTCCTGGTCAAAATGGTCAATCTTTCTGTTCAGTCCGATTACGCTTGAAAGACTCACATTTGCCGGGGCTTTCCATACCCCGCGCTTTCTGTCAACGTCGGCATAGATACCGGCAACCCCACCACTCGGCGGCAGCAGGGCTGAATCCTGGTTCAACGTCGTAAATACATTCTTCAGGGTCGGCAACTGCAGTTTCAGGCTGGTTTCCTTCTGTTGTTCCTGCGTGTTGACCTCTTCCAGGACATCGTGCACCGCACTTGTTATGCTGTAAAAGACCTCCGTGACCAGCGGCTCAATGGCCAGCATATTCTGCTTTATCTTCTCCGAATCGGACCCGTCGGTCGGGAAAGCCCCGTCGTTGGTGGGGGTCCCGTCAAAACTGCCCGCCCAGCCGGAATATTCCCACGTCAGATCATCCCAGCGAGGAAAATCACTGTGGATAAGAGAGGATGCACTATTGTCGAGGGCCACCAGTTTTTCAATCTCGGGCTTCATGCTGCCTGTCACCAGGCTTTGCATATAGGAGAGCAGGGGCGCTTTAATCGATTCTGCCCCGTCCTTGATCGGTTGATCCAAAAACGTATGGGCAACTTCGTAGACGTAGTCCACCGCATCCAGAAAATCGGGGCGAACGTTGGAAGCGGTCTCTCCTTCGGTAACTTTGGTCTTGAACGCCGTTATAGCCTGTTCGTAGCCTTCCGCAAGCGTGTCAATGGTTTTGGATTGTTTAAATGTACTGAGTTCGCTTTCCAGCGTTTTGGCACTGAGAACCAGGTTATTCAATTCGTCGACCAGGGTCTTTACATCCGCATCATCGGTCATATTTTTCCAGTTAACCGCGGATGAATATTTCTTTACCTTGTTAACGACCTTTTGGCCATCGAACTCAAGCAGAGCCCGGTACCTTAGGTCGCGTCCCAGGTTGGCTTTAACAAAGGGATAGTAGGCAGCGCCGTATTTCAAATTTTTGCTGCCTATATTTTGGCGAAAATCACCGGCATCGGTATCGATCCCGTCCTGGTCTTTAACGTCACAAATGACGAATCGGTCTTTCAGCTTTTCACACTGTGCCAACGCTCTTCCCTGCAACGCCCCCAGATCCAACTTCGAGAGTTTAACCGCATCCGGAAATACAAACAGCGTGGGCTCATCAAACTTTTCAACCGCATCAATTCCCTTTTCGAAATCCGATGCAACAGCGCCCCCGTTGAAGTAACCGATCGAAACGACATAGCAGTCCCCTCCACCATTGTTAAAAAAGAGACGCAGCGAATCGTACATCAGGTAGTTATCTTCAATCTCGTAATTCATGACCGAGTTGTCGCCATTGAGATTGACTGATTTCACATTAACGGGCGGTGCCCCCCCAAACTTTTCCACGTAATCGACCATGGAACTTATTTTAAAGGGAACAAGATGCAGATCTCCGGCATTTTTTTCCCTGGCCATCTGGGTATACCCAATAAAAGCGGGTACGGCGGTCTCGACTTCCGCGACCGAAGGAGGAAATATCGATATCTCCTTTACATATACATCCGGTGTTTTATAATTATTTGCCATTGTATCGTATCCTTAATTGTTAGCGTTAGCCTGCATTTCTCACCAAGAAATTGGTTCGTATACAAGGCGAAGTGGTAATCGCAAGCGAAACGTATATTGATACGTTGAGTGCGCGATTACCATCTTTAACGTAGCAGACGGGACAATTTCGTAGCCCGCTACAAACTGTTATAGCATGTTCAGTTTTAAAATCAATGCAACTCACTGTAAATCATAGCATTATGAGAAATTTATATTCATTTTTATGAGAAATACAGGTTATAGGTATACATACACTTCTGAATAGTATTTGTCCTTTTCCTCTCTCTCCTTTTTTAATGCTTGAATACCCGGATTGACCATCGATTTCAACACCACTCTTTTTGAAGAGTTGACCTTTTTTTTGAGATACAGCGAACGTACGCCTTGCTCTGAAAGCGGTATTTGTTGATTGGAAACAAATATGTTGTAGTTGTCAGGATACTCTCCGAAATTGATCCTGGTGAATCCCCTGATTTCCGGTGGAATATGCCGATCTGCAACACGCACGTAATAATCATCGGGGTAATGCTCCAGGAGATCGATGCTATATCCCTTGATTTCAGGGTTTTCAAACTCATGCCCTGTTCTGTTGACAATAAAATATTTCCAAAAAGTACTTCGCTTTTTGAAAGCCAGCGTATAAACCTGCTTCTGCAGCGTTCCGTCCTGTTTTATAAACCGGTAATCCGGGGGAACCAGGGGCGAATAAAAAAGATCCACAATGCCGAATATTCCGGCCGTTTTCTCTGATCCGCTCGCATAAAACGACTCCTTCTTCTCCCCGTTAAACCAGAGTTCCGCCCGACCCCCGGGGTACCGTGCAAGGTCGAATTGAAAATGAAATTCACCTTCAACACTGGGTTGCCGTTGCTGAATGCGAATCCCCAGATCGGGATATATCAAGCGTGCCGAATTTTCGTCCCCCGTGCCGGCCGTACTGTAACGATAATTGCCATGTTGAATCTTCAGCAACTGTTCAGTATTAACCTTGTATTCCTCTTCAACGGGAGAATGCAAAAAGTGGATCCCCGCGGAACTGCTGACCTGTAAATTGTTGAAATAGTATATTTCTCGACCGCTGGCATGAAAAGGCAAGTCTGTAAAGTTCAGAAAGTACGGGTTCTGCTGCCTGAGTATAAACTGGAAGCGGGTGGGGCGGTCGATCTCCCTTTGCAGCCCAGCGCTGTCCGCTTCGTTCTTTACAACCTCCCCGAAAACGGCAAAACCTGATCCTGTAGTCCTGAACAGCAACCCAACATCTCTTAGTTTCTGTGCCGTTTCTTTCGTTGGACTGGCTTTTAAATCCCCCGTAATTCCGGCCGCATAATAGCTGTGCGTCATGTTTAAACCGAAAATCTCCTGGAATACAGACATATTTATATTCCCCTTATTTCGATTTCTTTGATGGGCAGGACATCTTCCTTAATCTCGTCTTCTCTTATGGTCACCATTCTCATCTTGTAGAGCACGGAAGGCATGTATTTGGCTCCCAGGGCTCCCCACAGATGGTTCATCTGCTCAAAGCTCATGGTCTGAAGTTCAAAAACCAGCTTCTCAAGTGAAGTACCCATAGAGGGATGCCTGCTGCTTTCAAAGACATTACGACTCTGGAAAAAAGCAATGACGTTGGATATGGCTTTGACAGCTTCATCATAGTTGCTAAATCGTGCCACAAACAGCAGAAAGAGATTTAACCGAATTTCCGGGTTGGTTTTGGCATACGTGCCGTTTTCCTGTTTCAGGTATGCCTTCTGCTGCTTACCGATCTTCTCTTCCTCGATATTGACGAGCATAATCGCGACTTTCTCCGCATCAATGGCCATATCACCATTCTGCTTCAGAATGTCGCTCAGCACAACTTTACTGGTGTTCTCCCCCGTTTTTTGTTTTAGATATGTATCGAGCTGCTCCTGAATAAATGTGAGAGACTTTTCCAGAATCATACGTAATCTCCATCTCAACGATTTTATCAACCTTACCCTGAGTTGTGAAGCAACTCCCCGGTTTCTTGTTTTGAAACCTCATCTCTGGTCGACTGCTACAGTTCTTATAACACATTAGCTAAACATTGACAGACTCTCACTACCGAACTTTACTACCTAATTTTTCCGACCCTGATATCTTCCAAATAGAAAGGGGAAATAACTCAATCAACGCCGGCAGTCACATTCCACTGCTGCTCCTTTGTCTTTCAGACAACCAAATTTCCTGGTGAGCTATGCGGTCCAGCTTTTCCTGTATTTTCTTCTCCGGTATTTTTTTGAGGTGAGTTGGGGAGCAGTCCAGGTGGTAGTTTGTAAATTTATTCAGGCCTTTTTCATCCGGTATACCGTGGGCTCTCGCTATTTCAAAATTTGATCTGCCATCCTTGCGCAACGCCTTGATGATGCTTTTAAGACGCATGTATTCCAGTACAGGTTGAGGCCGTACGGTATAGTGCCGTAGAAATCTCCGCGAAAACTTTTTGGGATTCTTGTATCCCATCAACTGTGCCCACTCAGTCACTCTGGCCACCTGCATAAGATTGGCTTCCAACAGGTCTACAGCTCTCCCAATATTGACAGTTTCTCCACGCATATATTCCTCCACCTGGTTCTAATGTTTCGATTTTTTGTTCAGTGGGGATTGGCCGAACTATTAAATGGAAGATATCAGCAACTATCTTCTGCCATTTTCAGCGATATTTAATGATTATTCGCGGAAAGACTTTCAGACAATTTCCTTTACCTGAAATATGACTTCTCCTCATACACCCACTCGTTTCCACCCGTTTAATATTACAGACTGTATATTTAAAGAGCCGCCGGCACATCCAATGTTACATTTTTTATTCTTAACCAATTGTTCTGAATAAATTTATCTATTAAAAAATAGACTATGGCAGACACTTCAAGCTCATTAAAGACCTGCTGATGCGGCAGCGGGTGCCCCATTCTCTGCCCTTATTTTTTTTCATCCCTTTTGGATCAAGCCGAAAGGGACAACCCGGTTTTGGGGAAACTGCTTTTCTTTCTGGGGCTTCCCAAAGCAAGCTTTAAAAGTAGAGATCTTTCAGCAAGTTTAACGCTATTTTTAAAGATAAAATTTATTGAAACTGTCATAATAATCCGTATCTTTGGAGCCCTGAATTTCATGTTAGAAACCTAAGTTAAAACCTCTGATTCAGGGCCTGAAAATATGCACTCAGGCTTTATGGAGCTCGTAGCTCAGTTGGTTAGAGCGCCAGGTTGTGGCCCTGGAGGCCGTGGGTTCAAATCCCATCGGGCTCCCACTTTTTCTGTTGCAAGTTGAAAGGTTACATGTTGAAGGTACGTATAACCTTTAACCTGAACCGTTCAATAGACAATCTTTTTTGCCGCGTTCGTCTAGGGGTTTAGGACGCCGCCCTTTCACGGCGGTAGCACGGGTTCGAATCCCGTACGCGGTACACGAGCCCTTGCAAGTCCTTGACTTGCAAGGGCTTATTTTTTTATTGAAGCCCTTAGAGTTTTCTCTGATGTTGTTTTAGTTGCCTGTTACTTATGCTAATAACTTATCTCTTAAAAGATTTCCGTGACATCCACGCGCATCTGGTGGGCGGCTCCCAGCCGGACAAGCCAGCCGTTGATCAGCGGGATCTCCGCATGACGATACCATCCGGTG